>CACXJZ010000042.1 GCA_902768105.1 uncultured Prevotellaceae bacterium | reverse complement strand
TTGAAGGAGACGATGAACCGTCGTCCGAGTGAGATGATACACTTTTATACGCTGAAGGCTATAGAGCACCGTCTGCGCTATACTGACATGACGATGCAGCAGATTGCCATCGACCTGGACTTCGCCAACGCCTCGTTTTTCGGAAAATACTTCAAGGACCGTACGGGCATGTCGCCCCTGGAGTTCAGAAGGAAATACAGGAGGCAGTGAAAAGGTAATAATGTAAAAATGATAATAACATCATGAAAATTTTGAGGACTTTATGGGCTGCAACGGTGCTGGTGGTGCTGTGCAGCTGCGGAGAGAAGAAAGGTGCCGCCTCTGAGCAGACGGTGAGAGTGAAGGTTCAGGAGATACATGCCGAGGCTGTGAACGGCGAGCAGGGTTTCTCAGGAACGATTGAGGAGGCAAGCGGCGCATCGCTGTCGTTTGCTGGTTCGGGAACCATCAGGCGTATCTACGTCAGCGAGGGTCAGACCGTTCGTCAGGGTCAGCTGATAGCCGAGCTGGATCCCACCACAATGCAGAACGCCTACACCATTGCGAAAACATCGCTCGACCAGGCGCAGGACACCTACAACCGCATGAAGGAACTGCACGATGCCGGCTCGCTGCCCGAGATGCAGTGGATTCAGATTGAGAACCAGTTGAAGTCGGCTCGCGCTTCGGAGGCTATGGCAAGGAAGTCGTTGCACGACACGAAGCTCTATGCTCCGTTCAGCGGGTTCATTGCCAGCAAGGATGCGGAGATGGGACAGAACGCAGGCCCCGGTATGCCGGTGGTGAAGCTGGTGAGCATTGGTAGCGTGAAGGTAAAGATCAGCGTACCCGAAGATGACGTACAGCGCATCAAGAAGGGCTCGTCGATGAAGATTATCGTGCCGGCGCTCGATAACCGCGAGTTCTCAGGCGTGGTGACGGAGCGCGGCGTGAGTGCCGACCCTCGTTCGCGTACCTACGAGGTAAAAGCTACTATCATGAACCATGATGGCCAGCTGCTGCCGGGCATGATTTGCCAGGCGTTCACCAACTACATGCAGGACGCTACGGGCGTCTTCATCCCTGCCAATTTGGTACAGCTGGACAGTGATAACAAAACATTCGTCTGGGTGGTCAATGGCGGTAAGGCCGTGAAGCGTGAAATCATCATCAGCAACGAGACGGCACAAGGCGCACAGGTCAGCGGCGGACTCTCTTCGGGTGACAAGCTCATCGTGTCTGGGCAGCAGAAGGTAAGTAACGGAATGAAAGTGGAGATCGTTAAATAATTGACAATTGATAATGGATAATTGACAATTATGGAAGAGAATAAAGAAAAGAAGATGAGCCTGCAGGAGTGGTCGATGCACTACCGGCAGATAATCATACTGCTTGTGAGCTGTCTGGTGGCTTTGGGCATATATGGTTTGGCGAATATCAACAAGAATGAGTTCCCCGACTTCACCATCCGCCAGGGCATCGTCGTCGCCGTCTATCCTGGCGTGACGGCGCAGGAGATGGAGGAGCAGGTGACGAAACCGTTGGAGAAATACATCTTTACCTATAAGGAGGTAAAGAAGGAAAATACTATCTCGTATTCGAAGGACGGACTGAGCATCATCCAGGTGGAGCTGAACGACGACCTGACGAACAAGGACGAGTTCTGGTCGAAGTTCAAGCACGGTGTGCAGGACTTCAAGAACGAACTTCCCGAAGGCGTGCTGGCCATTCAGGTGAACGATGATTTCGGCGATACGTCAGCGTTGCTGCTGTCGATGGAGTCTGACGAGAAGACCTATCGTGAGCTGAACGACTACATGAACTCGTTGATTGACTCGCTGCGCATGATACCCAGCGTGGGCAAGATGACCGTCTTCGGACTGCAGCACGACCAGATCAGCATCTACCTGAACTCTGACAAACTGTCGCACTACGGCATCAGCTACCTGACCATTGCCCAGCAGCTGCGGGGCAAGGGATTTGTCACCACTGCCGGACGTGTGAAGAACAATGGCTACAAGTCGCCCATTTATGTGGACCACGCACTCAACAAGATATACGACGTTGAAAATACCTTAATATATACAGACGGGGCAGGCAACAGCGTACGTCTAAAGGACGTGGCTACGGTGAAGCGTGAATATCCGCAACCAAAGTCGTTCATCACCAACAACGGCACGCGCTGCATCCTGCTGTCGGTGGAAATCAAGAAGGGGCAGGACGTGTCGAGCATGGGTGAGGCTATCAAAGAGAAACTGGCAAACTTCAAGCAACACATCCCTGAAGACGTGCAGCTGAACGCCATTACCGATCAAGCCAAGGTGGTGGATGACTCGATAGACAACTTCCTCCACGAACTGCTGATAGCTATCTGTACGGTCGTCCTTGTGGTGGTGCTGATTATGCCGTTCCGTGTGGCAGCTGTGGCAGCGGGCACGATGCCCATCACTATCTTTGTCTCGCTGGGTCTGTTCTATATGTTCAACATCGAGCTGAACACCGTGACGCTGGCAGCGCTCATCGTGACGCTGGGCATGATAGTCGATGACTCCATCGTGATTATCGACTCCTATCTGGAGATGATGGCCGAGGGTAAGACGCGCTGGCAGGCTTCGATTGATGCCACTGTCCACTTCCTGAAGTCCATCTTCACCGCTACGCTCTGCATCTCGGTAACGTTCTTCCCGTTCCTCATCGTCATGACGGGACAGTTCCACGACTTCCTGCTCTCGTTCCCCTGGGCCATCTCCATCGTGCTCTTTGCATCGATGGTTATCGCCCAGACGCTGCTACCTATCCTGCAATACTTCTTCATCCGCAAACCCATGCAGACGAAGACGCGCGCAGACGGTAAGAAGCCGTTCAATCTGCTCGACATTCTCGACAAATACTATCAGATACTGCTGGCAAAGTGTTTCGAGCATCCCTGGCTGACCATTGCTGGCGGTGTAGCCAGCGTGGTCATTGGCGGCTGGATTTTCACCATGCTGCCGCAGCGCATGATGCCATATGCCGACCGTAACCAGTTTGCCGTAGAGATTTACATGCCCCTCGGCACGGGCATCGAGCGCACCACCGTGGTGGCCGACTCGCTGGAGCACATGATAGCCAAGAAGGAGGGCGTCGTGAGCATTGCCTCGTTCAAGGGCTGTGCCTCTCCGCGATTCCATACGGCCTATGCTCCGCAGATTGCCGATGAGGGCTATGCCCAGTTCATTGTGAACACCAAGGACAACAAAGCAACCGAACGCCTGGTGGATGAATGTACCGATGAATATACAAACTATTTCCCTGAAGCGTACGTCAAGATAAAGCAGTTGAGCTATTCGTCAGTGGCTGTACCCGTAGAGGTACGCCTGAAGAGTGACAACCTGGAGCAACTGGCGCAGTATAGTGACAGTCTTGTAGGCATCATGCGACAGATGCCCGACCTGATGCTTGTGCGCAGCAACATGCTTGAACCGCTCTCTACCACCCGTATCAAGATTGACGACGAGAAAGCGAGTCGTCTGGGTATCACCAACGAGGATGTAGAGTTGCAGATGGCCTTCCGCTACGGTGAGGGATTCACCGTGAGCACCGCTTGGGAGGGTGACTACGACATTCAGGTGAAGATGAAGACCGACAATGCCGACCAAGCCACAAAGCAGAACGTGATGGATGAGCTGATACCCATTGGACTCAGCGCCGTAATACCTAATAGCGTCGGTACCCTTATCAGTGTAGCATCCTCAGAAGAGATGCAGCCCAGCGTGCCTCTGCGCCAGTTTGCTGAGATTGTGCCTACGTGGCAGTATGGCCAGATTTGTCACCGTAACGGTCTGCGCACCGTGACGGTGATGGCCGAGGTGGCCCGTGGCAAGAATGTGGGTTTTGTCACGAATGACGTCATGGAGCGCTTAGAGACTTTCCAGCTGCCCGATGACATGCAGATGGAGATTGGTGGCCAGTATGATGATGACAAGGATACCACCCCGAAGATTGTCGGTGCACTGATTATCTCGATTGCCATTATCTTCTTCGTACTGTTGTGGCACTTCAAGAAAATCAGCGAGGCTGTGCTCATCATGGTGTGTCTGTCGTTGTGCGTCTTCGGTACGGCTATCGGCATTCTCATCGGACGCGTGCCTGTATCAATGACCGCCATCCTCGGTTTCGTGTCGCTCATGGGTATTTTGGTGCGTAACGGTGTCATCCTCTTCGACTATGCGGCGGAAGTAAGAGAACTGGAACACCTCTCGCTGAAGGATGCCATCCATGTGGCCGCTGAGCGCCGCATGCGTCCTATTTTCCTCACCTCGGCTGCAGCCTCGATGGGTGTTGTGCCGATGGTGTTCGGAGGATCTGGCCTGTGGTCGCCAATGGGGTGCGTCATTTGCTATGGCGCACTTATCACCATGTTCTTCATTCTTACCATTATGCCGGTAGCCTACTGGAAGGTGATGGAAAGAGGAGAATTCAAGAAAGTAAAAGAAGTTAAGGAAGTAAATGATAATACAGAAGCATGAGAAAGATAATAACCGTTATTTGTTGTCTCGTAGGCTGGGGTTTTGCCGCAGCCCAAGGGACGTATTCTTTGGAGCAGCTGAAGCAGCTCGCCGTCGAGAATAATTACACCCTGCGCTCAGCCCGCAACGCCATCGAGCAGTCGCAGCAACAGCAGAAGTCGGTATTCACCAACTTCTTCCCCAAGGTGTCGGCCATGGGACTTGGATTCCAGAACAGTAAGCCCCTGATAGACTTCGACTTGGAACTACCTGTCGAAATAACGTCTCTTCTGCCGTTTTCGATACCATCGAACATCAGCCTGATGAAGAAAGGAATCTATGGCTCTGTTTCTGCCGTGCAACCGGTGTTCATGGGCGGTCAGATTATCAATGCTAATAAGTTGGCAAATGTCGGCATCAAGGCCAATGAGATACAGCTTGAGGCCTCGGAGGACGAAGTAGAACTGACCACCGAACAATACTATTGGCAGGTGGTGTCGCTCAAGGAGAAGCTGCTGACGCTCGGCAGCGTGCACGACATGTTGGTAGAGCTTGAGAAGGATGTTAATAACATGGTACGTGTGGGTGTCGTCAACCGCAACGACCTCTTGCAGGTACAGCTCCGTAAGGGAGAGGTGGAAAGCGCTACGTTTGAGGTTGAGAACGGGCTCAATACCGTCATCCAGCTTCTGGCTCAGCATGTGGGCAAGACTGGTGAAAGCATCGACGTCACCATGCCCGAGGGATTCGTTTTCGGCAATGTTCCCGCTCTGCCTCTTGCCTTGCGTGTTGACCATCAGACAGCACTCGCCCTGACACCTCAGTACCGTCTGTTGGAGAAGAAGGTTGAGGGTAACCGTCTTCAGCAGCAACTGGCCATTGGCGCGAACCTGCCCTCTGTAGGTATCGGTGCCAGCTACAGTTACAACGACTTTATCGACAAAAGCAGCAGCGCCATGATTTTCGCCACCGTCAGCGTACCCATCAGCGGCTGGTGGGGTGGCTCGCATAACATTAAGAAGCAGACCCTTGCCCTTCAGGATGCCAAGGAACAGATGGAGGATGCCGGTCAGAAGCTTGTCATTCGCATGAACAATGCCTGGGGTGCCGTAGAAACCAGCCACAAGAAGTTGCTCATTGCCCATGACGCTATTACGCAGGCTGAGGAGAACCTGCGCCTGAACAAAGACTACTACCGCGTGGGTACCACCAAGATGAGCGACTTGTTGCTGGCCCAGGAACAATACCAGCAGGCTCGCGACCGCTACACAGATGCTTATGCCGATTTCCAGCTCAAGCAGCTGGAATACCGTCAGGCAACAGGACAGTAGAAGGGTGAAGGGAGAAGAGAATGGTAAAGAATTTGCTACCGCAATGAAATTAATTTCTAATTCTTATTTCCTATCCACAAATTTTTTGTATCTTTGCATCAAAATTGAAACAAATTTAAAAAAATATGAATAAGATGAAATCTATCGGCCTGATGGCATCTGTGATGATGATGGCCATGAGTATCAATGTTCAAGCGCAGAACTTTCCTGTGGGAATAGTAAGCGTGCAAGACACTGTGAAGAGCTTCCAGTTGGGTGTCATCTCGTCGGTAGCGCCTGACGGTGGACACGGCGTGCAGTTGGGAGGAATGTCGAACACATCGGCTGGCGTCTTCAACGGGTTGCAGCTGAGTTCTGTCAGCAACATTACGAAAGGTATGAACAAGGGTCTGCAGCTGTCTGGCATACTGAACGTGTCGTCGTCGATGATGCGTGGATGGCAGTTGGGTGCTGTGAACTATGCCGACTCGCTGAATGGTGCGCAGATTGGTGTGTTCAACATTGCGCGCAAGCGTCCGAAGGGCTGGCAGATAGGTCTTGTAAATTTGTCATACGACACCCTGGGACACAAGATTGGCCTTGTGAACGTTAACCCGACAACCAGAATTGACATTATGCTCTATGGCGGAACATCGACGAAGGGTAATATTGCCATGCGCTACCGTAATAAGAGCACATATAACATCTTTGGTGTAGGTACGCACTTCATGGGTCTCGACTCGAAGTTTTCAGGTGCTGTTTTCTATCGTCTGGGACAGTACGTGCAGCTGTCGCCAAAGTGGAGTTTGAGTGGTGACTTGGGATTTTACCACGTGGAGACCTTTGAGAAGAACTCGAACGACAAGCCCGAACGCCTCTATTCGCTGCAGGCTCGCATTAATGCTGACTACCAGATAACCAAGGCGATAGGTGCCTTTGCCTCTGTAGGATGGGGACTGACTCGATACTACGACCGCAACGAGACCTACCGCAACCGTCCGCTCTTTGAGCTGGGACTGACCGTACGTCAACCGCGTAACCAGCACGATACGTGGATGCAGGCGTGGGAGAAGAAGAGGTCGCAACTGGTGTTCAATGATTCGACGCTGGCGCTGCCCGTGAAGAAGCGCTACTGGCAGGCTGCTGCCGAAGTGACGGCTATCAACGTAGGCGTACACCTGTTTGACCGCTATGTGCTGAACGAGGAGTTCTCACAGACCACGATGAGAACGCTGAAGCGCAACTTCACCGACGGTATGGTGTGGGACAATGACTTCTTCACTACGAACATGTTTGCACATCCCTATCATGGTAACCTGTACTTCAATGCAGCACGCACGAACGGATTGTCGTTCTGGGAATCGGCTCCATACGCGCTGGGAGGTTCGTTGATGTGGGAGTTCCTGGGCGAGACAGAGCCGCCAGCCATCAATGACGTAATTGCTACCAGTTGCGGTGGTATGGCCATTGGTGAAATGACGCACAGATTGAGTCTCTGCATACTCGACGACCGCGCTCAAGGATTCAGCAGATTCCTGCGAGAGGCTGCAGCAACCATTGTGAACCCCATTCAAGGTATTCACCGAATTATCAGCGGCGATGCCTGGCACGTGCGCAATAACCATTATCGCTACCACGATTTCACCGAGTTACCCGTTGACATCGAGTTCAGTCTGGGTTGGCGCTATCTGGCCGATGACGGTGCGCTGTTCCGCGGTGTGCATGCCCCATATTTGAGCTGGGCGCTGACATATGGCACGTCGGTTGACGGTGACAAGCATACCACGCCCTACGACTTCTTCGACGTGGAGGGTACAATGAGTGTTGGTGGCGGACAGCCGTTGGTGAACAACCTGAGCATTGTGGGACGTCTGTGGAGCACGCCCATCCTCGACAAGAATGGTATGGAGGGTGAGTTCGGTATCTATCAGCACTACAACTACTACGACTCGAAGCCCATTGAGGACGGCTCAGAACTGACTCCTTACCGTATCAGCGAGGCTGCTGGATTCGGACCTGGTTTCATTCTCTCGTTGCCTCAGACGGGCGCCCTCTCGAAACTGGAACAGCGTATATTCCTGAGCGGTATCCTGCTCGGTGGAACGAAGAGTGACCACTTCAACGTGATTGAGCGCGACTACAACATGGGTATGGGATTCAGCGTCAAGTCGAAGACACAGCTCGAATTCGGTAAGTTTGGACGTTTCATGCTCAATGCAAAATACTTCCGTCTCTACACATGGAAAGGTTATGAGAACAAGAACCTGCAGGAATACGTTGATGGTACCGCAGATCTGCATTATCTGAACGTACAGGGTGATAATAGTAATGCTGCACTGTTGGTTATCAATCCTATTTTTGAGTTCCACCTTGCTAAGCAGTGGTCTATCAACCTCGGAGGTGCCTTCTATTGGCGTCGCACGCATTACAACTATTACTATGACAAAGATCTGATTTTGCGCGAGGATGCTAATGTATATGCAAGAACCTTTGAAACCAAGCTTGGATTGACAGTGAGATTGTAACTGTGTTTACTACCGCGATGAATAAAAAAGCGTTATCTATATTTGTACTTTTCTGTGCTGTTGTGACAGGAGCAGGAGCGCAGACGCAGGAAATCAAAACGAAGGGAAAAGTTGACAGTCTGTTGACTGCCAGCTATTTCAAGTCGAAGTACGATACGAACTACGTGAAGCGGCCGGCTGAACGCTGGTTGCTGAAGTTGTCGGATAACCTGTCGGGCACCAGCATCCATGCGAAGGGAACGGTAAAGGGCGTCTATTCGAAATATGACCTTTATACGAACCTGAACAATAACATCAGCATGGAGGTTGATTACTGCGACATTGCTGTGGCTTTCTCCATCAATCCTGCTAAGCTACGGGGAACGTATAACGACTACGAGTTTAACTTTGAATATCACGGTAACAGGCTTAGCTTTGACCTTGACTACCAGAGATGCACGTCGCTGGAGGGTGATATGAAACTGGGAGATATTGACCACCTTGACGAGGATGGTTTGAGTATGAAAGTGTTTAACCTCACGGCATACTACACCTTCAATCACCGTCGTTTCTCTTTTCCCGCTGCATTCTACCAGAACTACAGACAGTTGCGTTCAGCAGGCTCTTGGCTTGCAGGAATCAACTTCCAGAGCGGATGTATCAGGACGACGGACGAGTTGAAGCGAAGAAGCCCGCAGGCTCCCGACGTGCACATTGATGCTGTACACGTGGGCATTGGGGGTGGTTACGGCTATAATTTCGTCTTCGGCAAGCGCTCGCAGTGGCTGATGCACATCTCGATGATGCCTACCATCGTATTATATAACCATAACCGGCTGACTGTGAATGATGATCAGCTGAAGGCAAAGCATATGCGCTTTAACATGGTGTTCAACGAACGGGCAGCCATTGTCTATCACTTCTCGGAACGTTATTTCGCTGGTACCACGCTCATGATGAGCAACTCGGTATTTGACGACAGTAATGTTGTCATCAACCAGAACAAGGGAATGGCTCGTTTCTTTGTCGGTATGCGCCTATAAGACTCTGTATTAAGCGAACGTCAGCTCATCCTTCTCAGGATGTTTGTCGATATGGATGGTGGCACCCGGACGGATGTCACCATTTACAATCTGCTCGGCTATGCCGTCTTCGATGTAGGTCTGGATGGCACGCTTCAGCGGACGGGCGCCGAACTGCACATCGTAACCCTTTGTAGCAACAAACTCCTTGGCGGCATCGGTGAGTTCCACTTGGTAGCCCATCTGGTCGATGCGCTTGATAAGTGAACGCAGTTCGATATCGATAATCTGATTGATAGCAGTAAGGTCGAGCTGGTCAAAGGTGATAATCTCGTCGAGACGATTGAGGAACTCTGGCGAGAACTGCTTGCTGAGTGCCTTTTGTACGATGCTACGAGCATGCTCCTTATCCTGTTCGTTCATAGCCAGACCCATATTGCCGGCATTGAAGCCCACACCGCGACCGAAGTCCTTCAGTTGACGTGTTCCTGCGTTGGAGGTCATGATGATGACGGTGTTGCGGAAATCGACGAAACGTCCGTTACCATCGGTCAGACGTCCTTCGTCAAGCACTTGCAGCAGGAGGTTGAACACGTTACCGTGGGCCTTCTCAATCTCGTCGAGCAGGACGATAGAGTAGGGCTTGCGACGCACACGTTCGGTAAGCTGTCCGCCTTCCTCGTAGCCGACGTATCCCGGAGGCGCTCCGATGAGACGTGAGACGTTGAATGACTCGGTATATTCTGACATATCGACACGGATAAGTGCGTCGCTCGAACCGAACATAAACTCGGCAAGTTTCTTGGCTAAATATGTCTTACCAACACCCGTGGGACCAAGGAACATGAAGGCACCAATGGGGTGGTTGGGGTCTTTCAGACCCACACGGTTACGCAGGATGGCACGTACCATCTTCTCAATGGCAGGGTCTTGTGCGATGACGGCCTGCTTCAGCTCTTGTGCCATACCCTTCAGGCGGACACACTCGTCTTCGGCCATGCGCTGTACGGGAACACCGGTCATCATGGAAACCACGTCGGCCACTTCCTTTTCGGTTACGGACTGACGTTCGTCAGTATCGCCCTCGCTCCACTTGCGGTTAAGCTCACGAAGTTCTTTCTCGAGCACAGTCTGACGGTCGCGATAGCTTGCTGCCAACTCATAGTTCTGGGCGTGAACGGCAGTTTGCTTTTGTTCCTTGACGTCAGCTATCTCACGTTCCTTCTCGGTGATTTCAGGTGGGATTTGCGCGTGGGTAAGATGTACGCGTGAGCCAACCTCGTCCATTGCGTCAATGGCCTTGTCAGGGAATGCACGGTCGGAAATGTAGCGCTGTGTCAGTTTGACACATGCTGACAAAGCGTCATCCGTGTAGTTGACATGATGGTGCTGTTCGTAGCGGTCCTTAAGGTTGTGGAGTATCTGCAGCGTCTCGTCAGCTGTGGTCTGCTCAATGAGTACTTTCTGGAATCGGCGCTCAAGGGCTCCGTCCTTCTCTATGCTGTTGCGGTATTCATCGAGCGTGGTGGCGCCGATACATTGTATGGTACCGCGTGCCAAAGCCGGTTTCAGGATGTTGGCAGCATCCATTGTGCCAGCTGCTGAGCCGGCACCAATGATGGTATGTATCTCGTCGATGAAGACAATGATTTCGTTGTTCTGTTCAATCTCCTTGATGAGCGCACGGATGCGCTCTTCGAACTGTCCACGATATTTGGTGCCTGCGACAACTGCAGTCATGTCAAGTGCTACTATACGCTTGCCGAAGAGTATGGGCGACGTGTGTTTACCTGCAATCATCTGTGCCAGACCCTCGACTATGGCACTCTTGCCCACACCGGGCTCACCGATGAGGATGGGATTGTTCTTCTTGCGGCGTCCCAGGATTTCAATGACGCGTTGTATCTCACGCTCACGACCCACACAGGGATCGAGTTTGCCTTCGCGGGCAGCCAGCGTGAGGTCAGTAGAGAAGTTGTCGAGCACAGGAGTCTTCGACTTCTGTTTGTTCTTGGTGGCGGTTGCCTGTTGCTTGTTGTCGGCAGGCTGTTGAGAATTGTCCTCCTCTTCCTCAAAGTCCTGGTCGGGCAGTCCTATGCCGTTTCTTACTTCATTCTGCTTCACCTGAAGCATGCTGAAAACATCTTCGTAGTTCATGTTGTTAAGTTCCAGTATATTCTTGGCACCATTGTCAACCTGATCGTGAAGAATGGCCAACAGCAGGTGCTGCTCCTCAATACGCTGTGTGTGCTGAATACGTGCTTCAAGTACAGCGAGTTTCAGAATGTTATTTGCTTTTTCGTTTAATACCAGTTCGCGGGTGTTGATAGGCATATTCAGTTCCTCCTCACGTACCCTGTTCTCAAGTTCTGTCTTTATACTCTGGGTGTTGATTTCCAGACGGCGGAACAGGTCAATGACGGGACCTTCTTTCATGCGCAACAGTCCAAGCAGCAAGTGCTCGGGACCAACCGAACGGCTAGCAAGCCTTGCAGCTTCCTCGCGTGAATAGGCAAGTATCTCAGATACCTTGGGTGAGAATTGACTTGTCATATATTGTTTTTTCTCCTTATTTTTGTTACTTACATGTTAAAAACAGCAAATAGTGTGCCAATATTGTGCGTTTACTCCTAATTTTTCGTACCTTTGTCTCCATGATTCAAGAATATCAACTCAGAGTGCAGCCCCACATTGCTGCCAACGAACAGAGTCTGCGCTGTCATCTGGCAGAGGAAAAGGGCTTTGACGTGCGTACCATTACGGCCGTTCGCATATTAAAACGAAGCATCGATGCCCGTCAGCGTACCATCTTCGTTAATCTGAAGGTGCGCGTCTATATCAACGAGCAGCCGACTGACGACGAATATGTGAAGACCGAGTATCGTGACGTGAGTGACTGTCCGCAGGTCATCGTCGTGGGAGCAGGCCCTGGTGGTCTGTTTGCTGCATTACGTCTGATAGAGCAGGGATTCCGTCCTGTCGTCATTGAACGTGGCAAAGACGTTCATGAACGCAAGAAAGACCTGGCGCGCATCCGTCAGGAGCAGCGTGTTGACCCCGAGAGTAATTATTGCTTCGGTGAGGGTGGGGCAGGTGCCTATTCTGATGGCAAGCTCTATACGCGTAGCAAGAAACGTGGTTCAGTAGAGAAGATTCTCAATGTGTTCTGTCAGCATGGTGCCTCGACTGCTATTTTGGCAGACGCGCATCCGCATATTGGTACCGACCGTCTGCCGCGTGTCATTGAGAACATGCGCAATACCATAATCCGTTGTGGTGGCGAAGTGCATTTCCAGACGAAGATGACAAGTCTTATTCTTGACCGTAACCAGGTGGTAGGCTGTTTGGCTGGTGGTAAGGAATTCAAGGGGCCAGTCATTCTGGCAACAGGCCACAGCGCACGCGACGTCTATCGCTATTTGGCAGAGGCAAGGATTGAACTGGAGGCCAAGGGTATTGCTGTCGGTGTGAGACTTGAACATCCGTCTGTGCTGATTGACCAGATACAATACCACTCCAAACAGGGTCGTGGCAAATATCTGCCAGCTGCAGAATATTCGTTTGTTACACAGGTTAGCGGACGCGGCGTCTATTCCTTCTGCATGTGCCCGGGCGGTTTCGTCATTCCTGCAGCGACGGACGACGAGCAAATTGTGGTTAACGGTATGTCACCCTCGAACCGAGGTGGACAATGGAGCAACTCTGGCATGGTGGTGGAAATAAGACCTGAGGACGTGGAGGGCGATGATGCTCTTCGCGTGATGCGTTATCAGGAGCAGATAGAACATGACTGTTGGCTACAGGGCAACCGTCGGCAAACGGCGCCGGCACAACGTATGACAGACTTCGTGAACGGACGGTTGAGTTATGACCTTCCACGTAGCAGTTATGCCCCGGGACTGATATCGTCGCCCCTGCATTTCTGGCTGCCAAAGTTTGTAGCATCACGTCTGCAAGATGGTTTCAAGACCTTTGGACGTCAGGCGCACGGATTTCTGACCAATGAGGCAGTCATGATTGCTGCCGAGACACGTACCAGTGCTCCCGTTCGCATCCTGCGTGATGCTGAGACGCTCATGCATGTCCAAGTGGCAGGTCTTTTCCCCTGTGGCGAGGGTGCGGGCTATGCTGGTGGCATCGTTTCTGCAGGCATTGACGGAGAACGCTGTGCCGACATGTGTGCAGAATTCTTTCGCAATATGCCTAAAGTGTGAAATTATCACTTGTTTGAAAAAAAACTTACAAATTATTTGTTTGTTTGGTCGGAAATGTTTATTTTTGCAGCCGAAATTGAAAAAGAGATGATACAACAGAATCTAATTATTGCCCTGATTTCGATTATTCGACTGCGTAATGTGGCCGGAAGTGATGGGGCGTGATTGTAGATAAACAAATAGAAGAAATTAATGAAATACAGCGAGCCTTTCTCACTTCCGGGTGTGAAAGGCTCGTTGTTATATACTATTTTAGGATTTTATACGTTATAATTTAAATATGAGAAAAAATGAGTGACAGATTGTTTATTTTCGACACGACGCTTCGCGATGGCGAACAAGTTCCAGGATGCCAGTTGAACACGGTAGAGAAGATTCAGGTGGCCAAGGCTTTGGAACAGTTGGGCGTCGATGTGATCGAGGCAGGATTTCCCGTATCGAGCCCTGGCGACTTCAACTCGGTGATTGAAATTTCGAAGGCCGTCACATGGCCCACAATTTGTGCGCTGACGCGAGCCGTCGAGCACGATATTGACGTGGCTGTCGAGGCGTTACAGTATGCTAAGCATAAGCGCATCCACACGGGCATTGGAACCTCAGACGAACATATTCGGTTTAAGTTTAACTCGACGCGCGAACGTATCCTAGAGCAGGCTGTTGCTGCCACGAAATATGCCAAGCGGTTCGTTGATGACGTTGAATTCTACTGCGAGGATGCCGGTCGTACGGACAATGAATACTTGGCGCAGGTCGTGGAGGCTGTCATTAAGGCTGGTGCGACAGTAATCAATATTCCTGACACGACGGGCTACTGTCTGCCGCAGGAATACTACGATAAAATACGCTATCTGAAGGAGCACGTGGACGGCATTGATGCGTGCATTATTTCTACCCACTGCCACAACGACCTCGGCTTGGCTACGGCTAATACGCTGAACGGCGTGCTGGCTGGTGCGCGGCAGGTAGAGGTGACCATCAACGGCATTGGTGAGCGCGCTGGTAATACGTCGTTGGAGGAGATAGCGATGATTCTAAAATGTCACAACTCAATAGACATCGATACGAATATCAATACCACGAAGATTTATCCGATGAGCCGTATGGTGTCATCATTGATGAACATGCCCGTACAGCCCAACAAGGCCATCGTAGGTCGCAATGCTTTTGCTCATTCGTCAGGCATTCATCAGGACGGCGTATTGAAGAATATTCATACGTACGAGATCATAGATCCCAAGGATGTAGGCATAGATGTAGACTCTATCGTGCTGACGGCACGTTCTGGTCGTGCGGCATTGAAGCACCGGTTGATGATAAACGGTGTGGACGTGAGCGACGAACATAAGATTGACAAAATCTATGAGCAGTTCCTGGCATTGGCTGATAAGAAGAAGGAAATCAGCGATGCTGATGTGCTTATGCTCGCAGGTGCCGATACTGCTGAGACTCACGCCGTCAAGCTCGATTTCCTGCAAGTGACCACCGGCAAGGGCGTCAAGTCGGTAGCTTCTATTGGCTTGGACATCAGCGCGCAGAAGTTCGAGGCAGCAGCCTCTGGCAATGGTCCTGTGGATGCGGCCATCAAGGCACTGAAGAAGATTATCATGAAGCAGATGACGCTGAAGGAGTTTACCATTCAGGCCATCTCAAAGGGCTCCGACGATGTGGGTAAGGTACACATGCAAGTGGAGTACAACGGCAGTCTCTACTACGGTTTTGGTGCCAATACCGATATTGTGACAGCTTCAGTCGAGGCGTATATTGACTGTATCAATAAGTTTAAGGACTGAAAAGAGAAGGTGATATGAATACCTTATTTGACAAGATATGGGACAAGCACGTCGTACAGATGATTGACGACGGTCCCACGCAGCTTTACATAGACCGCCTGTACTGTCACGAGGTGACGTCACCGCAGGCGTTTGAAGGGCTGCGCAATCGTGGATTGCGTTGTTTTCGTCCGCAGCAGATTTTCTGTATGCCTGACCACAACACGCCGACGCACGACCAGGACAAACCCATTGAGGACCCTGTATCCAGGAAGCAGGTGGACACGCTGGCGAAGAATGCTGCGGAGTTCGGCCTGACGCATTATGGTATGATGTCCAAAGACAACGGCATCATCCACGTGGTAGGCCCTGAGAAAGGCTTGAGTCTGCCCGGCATGACGATTGTCTGTGGCGACTCGCATACCTCGACACACGGTGCGATGGGTGCTGTAGCCTTCGGCATCGGAACGTCCGAGGTGGAAATGGTGATGGCCTCACAATGTATCCTCCAGCAGAAGCCCAAGTCGATGCGTATCAATATCAACGGCACGTTGCAGGAAGGCGTGACTGCCAAGGATGTGGCACTCTACCTGATGGCACAGTTGACTACCAGCGGCGCTACGGGCTTCTTTGTGGAGTATGCAGGTGATGTGGTACGCAACCTTTCGATGGAAGGTCGTCTGACACTCTGCAACCTCTCGATTGAGATGGGTGCGCGTGGCGGTTTTATCGCTCCCGATGAGGTAACTTTCGATTATCTCAAAGGCAGGGAATACGCCCCGAAGGGAGCCGACTGGGACAAGGCCGTCAGTTATTGGAAGACATTGCAGAGTGGTCCCGATGCCGTATTTGATAAGGAACTGACGTTTGATGCAGCCGACATAGAGCCGCGCATCACTTATGGAACCAATCCAGGAATGGGAATCGGGATAACCTCCCTCGTCCCCTCCCAAAGAGGGGTGGGCTTTCAGAAGGCGCTGGACTACATGGGGCTCAAGTCTGGTCAGAAGCTGTTGGGACAGTCGATAGACTACGTATTCTTGGGTGCTTGTACCAATGGTCGTATTGAGGATTTCCGTGCTTTTGCCTCTATTGTCAAAGGCCGCCGGAAGGCTGACGGCGTGGTGGCTTGGCTGGTACCTGGTTCGTGGGCTGTAGATGCTCAGATACGTGAGGAGGGTCTTGACGAGGTGCTGGAAGCAGCAGGCTTCAAGATTCGTCAGCCCGGCTGTTCTGCTTGTCTGGCCATGAACGACGACAAGGTTCCTGCTGGCAAGTACTGTCTCTCGACGAGCAACCGTAACTTTGAAGGCCGTCAGGGCCCGGGAGCAAGAACCATTCTCTGCTCACCGCTAACTGCCGCTGCTGCCGCTGTAACAGGAGTAATCACAGACCCAAGAACACTATTATGAAACAGAAATTCAACATCATAACATCGACCTGCGTACCACTTCCTTTGGAGAATGTGGATACTGACCAGATTATTCCTGCCCGTTTCCTGAAGGCAACTGACAAGGAAGGGTTTGGTGAGAACCTGTTCCGTGACTGGCGCTACGACAAGAACGGTCAGCCCGTCAAGGACTTTGTGCTCAACGACCCCACGTATGCAGGCTGCATTCTCGTGGCAGGCAAAAATTTCGGTTCGGGCAGTAGTCGCGAACATGCTGCGTGGGCTATTGCCGGCTATGGTTTTCGTGTGGTCATCAGCTCGTTCTTTGCTGATATCCACAAGAACAACGAACTCAACAACTTCGTGTTGCCTGTACAGGTGAGCGAAGCCTTCCTTGCAGAGCTTTTTCAGAGCATTCATGACAATCCGAAGACTCTTGTAACGGTCAACCTGCCTGAACAGACGGTCACCAATGAGGGCACGGGTCACAGCGAGACATTCGACATCAACGGATACAAGAAGTACTGTCTGATGAACGGACAGGATGACATAGATTTTTTGGTACAAAACAAAGAAAAGACAGAGCAATGGGAACAGCTCAACAAATAAACACCTACAGCCGCACGCTTCCATTTATTGAGATCATGGACTCTACACTGCGCGACGGCGAGCAGACCAACGGCGTGTCGTTCTTGCCGCATGAGAAACTCATGATTGCACGTATGCTGTTGCGCGACTTGAATGTTGACCGCATCGAGGTGGCATCGGCACGTGTGTCGGAAGGTGAGAAGGAAGCGGTTCAGATGATTTGCCGCTACGCCCGTCAGATTAATCGCCTAGATAGTGTAGAGGTGCTTGGCTTTGTCGATGGTCATGCCTCCATAGACTGGATTGCTGACTGCGGAGGACAGGTTATCAACCTGCTGGCTAAAGGCTCGCAGAAGCATTGTGTGCAGCAGCTGGGCAAAACTCCAGAGGAGCACATCGCCGACATTCTCGACGAGGTGCGCTACGCTACTTCCAAAGGCATCGCTGTCAACCTCTATCTGGAGGACTGGTCGAACGGCATGAAAGACTCGCCGGGGTATGTCTATCAGTTGATGGATAAGCTGACTTCGGGAGGAGTCAAGCGTTTCATGCTCCCTGATACGCTCGGCATCATGAATCCGTTGCAGGTCATTGAGTATTTCCGCAAGATGATGAAGCGCTATCCCGAACAGCACTTCGACTTCCACGCCCACAACGACTACGACCTAGCGGTGAGCAATTCGCTGGCTGCCGTGCTGAGTGGTGCCAAGGGCCTTCACGTCACCGTCAACGGACTGGGTGAGCGTTGTGGCAACGCGCCCATCGCTTCTGTGCAGGCCATTCTGAAGGATCAGTTCCAGGCCACGACAAACATCAACGAGAGTCAGCTCAACGGTGCCAGCCGTATGGTCGAAGGCTACAGCGGCATAGCGGTTGCTCCCAACCAGCCCATTGTCGGAGAGAATGTCTTTACGCAGGTGGCTGGCGTGCATGCAGACGGTGACACGAAGGACCGGCTCTACTACAACGACCTCGTGCCTGAGCGCTTTGGCCGTAAGCGTGAGTATGCCCTGGGTAAGACCAGCGGTCGGGCCAATATTGCCAAGAATCTGGAAGAGTTAGGTCTTGAGCTGACTTCTGAGCAGACGCGCCGTGTGACGGAGCGTATTACGGAACTGGGCGACAAGAAGGAAATCGTGACGCAGGAAGACCTGCCATACATCGTTTCCGACGTGCTGAAGCACGATGCACCAGAGGATAAGGTGAAGCTGTTAAGCTACGTTGTCTCAACGGCTTATGGTTTGAAGCCTGGAGCAAACATTAAAGTAGAGATTAACGGTAAGCAGTATGAGGCCAGCGCCACGGGTGACGGACAGTACGACGCCTTTGTGAAGTCGTTGCGCTACATCTACAAGAAGTACCTCAACCGTACGTTCCCCATCCTGCAGAACTATCAGGTCAGCATTCCCCCAGGCGGACGTACTGATGCCCTTGTGCAGACGGTTATCACCTGGAACAACGACGGTAAGCTGCTTCGTACGCGAGGTCTTGATGCCGACCAGACGGAAGCCGCCATCAAGGCTACGTTTAAGATGCTGAACATCTTTGAGAACGAACAAACAAATAACGAATAAAAGAATTACTGACATGAAACTGAAGATAGCAATATTACCCGGTGACGGCATAGGCCCGGAGATTATGAAGCAAGGCGTGGCTGTGTTGGACGCCATTGCCCGTAAGTGCCAACATGAATTTGAGTATAAGGAGGCCATCTGTGGCGCCCACGCCATTGAGCTTGTGGGCGACCCTTATCCCGACGCTACCCATGAGGTGTGCATGCAGGCCGATGCCGTACTGTTTGCGGCTGTCGGCTCGTTGAAGTTCGACAACGACCCCACGGCAAAGATTCGTCCTGAGACGGGCCTGCTGGCCATGCGTAAGAAGCTCGGACTGTTTGCCAACGTACGTCCTGTGGCTACGTTCGACTGCTTGCTGCACAAAAGTCCGCTGAAGGAAGAACTGTTGCGTGGTGCCGACTTCGTGGTGCTGCGCGAGCTGACTGGCGGCATGTATTTCGGCGAGAAGTACCAGGACAACGACAAGGCTTACGATACGGACATCTACACCCGTCCGGAGATTGAGCGCATCCTGAAGCTGGCATTCGAGATGGCACAGGGGCGCCGCAAGCACCTTACCGTCGTCGATAAGGCCAACGTGCTGGCGTCAAGTCGTCTGTGGCGTCAGATTGCCCAGGAGATGGAACCGCAGTACCCCGATGTGCAGACTGACTATATGTTCATTGACAATGCCTCGATGCGCGTGCTGACTGAGCCGCGGTTCTTTGACGTCATCGTCACGGAGAACACGTTTGGCGACATCCTGACTGACGAGACCTCGTGCATTACCGGCTCCATGGGTCTGCAGCCGTCGTCCTCGCTGGGTGAGCATACGCCGCTCTTCGAGCCCGTACACGGCTCGTGGCCGCAGGCTGCAGGAAAGAACCTCGCTAACCCGCTGGCGCAGATTCTGTCGGCAGCCATGCTCCTGGAGCATTTCGGACTCAACAAGGAGGGAGCGCTCGTGCGTGAGGCTGTCACCGCCTCGCTCGATGCCAATGTCCGCACACCAGAGATTCAGGTGGCAGGCGGTGCCAAGTATGGAACCAAAGAAGTAGGAGAATGGATTGTACGCTATATCGAAAAAGCATAGGCTTCTGGCTGTTGGGTATCGGATGCTGGCTATGGGCGCTGCCTGTCTGTGGTCAGCAGCCTGTGGCTGACACGCCCCACTGGCGCGACTCGTTGGCCGTGCTGAACCGTCAGATAGCTGCCTCGCCCGACAGCACAGACCTGCGTTTGCGCAAGGCTGCCGTGAACATTGAGCTGGGGCAGTGGGAGTATGCTGCCGACGAATATACGCGGGTGCTCGCCAAGGATGCACAGAACCCTGCAGCACGCTTCTTCCGTGCCTATACCAACACGCAACTGAAGCGTTACGACCAGGCGCTGTTCGACTACGAAGAGCTATTGCGCAGTTACCCCCTGCACTTCGAGGCCCGTCTGGGTCATGCTTACGTGCAGCAGAAGACCGGGCGTCGTACCGAGTCGCTTGACGAGCTGAACCTGATGGCCGAGATGTTTCCTGACAGTGTGACGGTCTATGCCGCCCGTGCCGGTCTGGAGGCCGAGATGCAGCTGACAGAGCCAGCGCTCTACGACTGGGAGCGTTGCGAACAGATAGACTCGCTCAATGCCGGCTACGTGGCATCGCACGTAGATCTGTTGCTGGCTCACCGTCGCATAGAAGAGGCTTTTGGTGTGCTCGATGCTGCCGTTGCCCGTGGTATTCCCAGGGGAATGGTACAGGCATTATATATACGTTGTAGAAAGGAAATGACGAAATGATAAGAAAGATTTTTATTGCTGTTGTTGGCTGTTGGCTGCTGGGTGTTGTCACTGCCTCTGCCCAAGTGCGCTGGAATGCACAATATCAGGAGTATGTGGACAAGTGGAGCGGCGTCGCCGTCGAACAGATGGAGCGCTACCATATCCCTGCCAGCATCACCCTGGCACAGGGACTCCTGGAGAGTGGGGCAGGGCGGAGCGACCTTGCACGTCAGGGCAACAACCACTTCGGCATCAAGTGCCATAACGGCTGGACTGGTCCTACGGTCTATTTCGATGACGACCAGCGCAACGACTGCTTCCGTGCTTACGGCAGCGCCCGCGACAGCTACGAGGACCACTCGCTGTTCCTCGTCAAGGGTCGTCGCTACGCCAGTCTGTTCAAGCTCAAGCTTACCGACTACAAGGGTTGGGCACGTGGGCTCAAGGCTGCCGGCTACGCCACGAATCCCCGTTATGCCGACCATCTGATAGAGATTATCGAGGTCTATAAGCTGTACGAGTATGACAACGGAAAACGCATCATCGACAACGGCCAGCAGACCACTGGTGGCAACAGGCAAGGCGCTGAAATGCGCGATGTCTTCATGTTCAACGACCGCCTGTATGTCATTGCCCGTCGCGGAGAGACCTTCCGCAGTCTGGGCGAGGAACTCGACATCTCCTATCGCAAGCTGGCGAAGTATAATGAGCGCGACAAGCACGACACGTTGCAGGAGGGCGAGATTGTCTGGCTGGAGAAGAAGGCACGCAAGGCCCCGAAGGAGTATCGTAACCGTCCTCACGTGGTACAGCCGGGAGAGTCCATGTACTCCATCTCCCAGTATTATGGCATCCGTCTGAAGCGCCTTTACAAGTTGAACGACCTGACGCCCGACTACGTGATACGTGTGGGCGACGTATTGAAACTGAGATAACATGACAAGCATAAGGACGTTGCTGGCGCTTCTTGCGGCTGTGCTTCTGGCAGCCTGTTCGGGGATGAAGGACATTCCCGAGGATGCTGTCCTGCTGCACAAGGTGAAGGTCATCGCCGACGGGAAGTACGACGACGTCGATCCGCAGTCGCTGAAGCCCTACGTGGTACAGCGCGAGAAGACTCGCTGGTTCGGACTGGTGCGCGAGCCGCTGGTGTTCGACACGCTGAAGGCCGTGAAGTCTAGCGACAACCTGCGTTCGGCACTCTTCAACAAGGGTTACCTGAATGCCGCTGTTGACTGGGTTGCCGTGCCTCATGGCAACAACAAGGTCGATGTCATCTACATGCTGCAGCCAGGCGAGCCTTACTACATCAATCGCATGAGCTACGAGGTGCAGGACACGGGCATTGCACGCTTCCTCACCACGCACCGTCCGCCGCTCATGCCCTCCCGCATGCGCTTCAACGTCGAGCAGCTTGACCAGCAGCGGCGCAACATTGCACAGCTGTTGCAGGACAACGGCTACTACCGCTTCAACAAGACTGACATCACCTATGCTGCCGACTCTACGGCAGAGCACGGAAAGGTGGACGTCACCATGCGCATACACCGCTACCGTCCCACGAAGGACGTCGAGACCTCCCACCGCCAGTATGTCGTGCGCAGCCTCCGTTTCCTGAGCGGAGACGAGGACGGACGCATACCCCTGCGCCGCAGCGTCCTCAACAGCAACACGTTCATCCGTCAGGGCGAGCTGTACTCTGCTTCCGACCTGCAGAACACTTACCACCACTTCGGACGCTTGGGAGCCGTACGCTATACGAACATCAACTTCGTGGAACAGCCTGACTCCGGACTGCTCGACTGCACCATACAGCTGTCCACCAACAAGCCCAGCACCATCAGCTTCCAGCCCGAGGGAACCAACACGGCAGGCGACCTGGGAGCGGCAGCCACGCTGTCCTACCAGAACCGCAACCTCTTCCACGGCTCCGAGCTGTTCAGCGTCGAGCTGCGTGCGGCGTTCGAGGCCATACGCGGACTGGAAGGCTACTCCAACCAAAACTTCGAGGAGTACAGCGTGCAGACGCGACTGTCCTTCCCACGCTTCATTGCGCCGTTCCTCTCCAGTAACTTCCGTCGTAGGGTCAACGCCTCCAGCGAGGTGTCGCTGCGCTACGACCTGCAGAACCGTCCTGAGTTCCACCGTCGCGTGCTCTCTGTCGCGTGGCGCTATAAGTGGAACGATGCCAGTCACCATGACCGTTATCAGCTCGACCTGCTCGACCTGAACTATGTCTTCATGCCCTGGATCAGCGAAAAGTTCAAGCGCGAATACCTCGATTCCACCACCAATCGCAACGCCATCCTGCGTTATAACTACGAGGACCTCTTCATCATGAAGACCGGCCTCGGCTACACCTACAATAACGGACACTACGCCATACGAGCCAACATTGAGACGGCGGGCAACCTGCTCAACCTCTTCTCCATCATTACGGGAGCAAAGAAAGAGGGCGACCAGCAGCAGTACCGCCTGTTCAACATCGCCTATGCGCAGTATGTCAAGGGCGACTTCGACTACTCACGCTATATCATGTACGAGAACGGAGGAACGCTCGCCCTCCACTTCGGCTTCGGCATAGCGTGGCCCTACGGCAACAGCAATATCCTGCCTTTCGAGAAACGCTATTTCTCGGGCGGAGCCAACAGCGTCAGGGGATGGAGTGTGCGCACGCTCGGCCCTGGCCGTTTCGCCCGTACGGACGGCAAGATAGACTTCATCAACCAGACGGGCGACATGAAGCTCGACCTGAACGCCGAGTACCGTGCCCACCTCTTCTGGAAACTCAATGGTGCGCTGTTTGTCGATGCAGGCAACATCTGGACCCTGCGCGACTACCACGACCAGCCCGGCGGACAGTTCAAGCTGCACCGTCTGCTCGACGACCTCGCCGTGAGCTACGGCTTCGGCCTGCGATTCAACTTCGACTATTTCGTGCTGCGTCTCGACCTCGGCATGAAGGCTGTCAACCCCTCATGGGAAGAGGAGCGTAGCGAGCATTTCCCCATCATCCACCCGAAGCTCAGCCGCGACTACGCGTTCCACTTCGCCGTGGGTATGCCCTTTTAGTGAAGAAAAGAAAAAAAGATATATGAAATTCATTAGTTTTGGAAGCGGAAGCAGCGGAAACTGCTATTACCTCTTTACTGACAGCGAAGGACTCATCATCGATGCCGGCATCGGACTGCGCATGCTGCGCAAGTTCTGCCGCGAGTATGGCGTCACGCTCTCTAATGCCCGTCACATACTCGTCACCCACGACCACGCCGACCACGTGAAAAGCGTAGGAAGCCTCAGTCACGATCTCAAGCTGCCCGTCTATAGCACGAAGGACGTCCACGTCGGCATCGTCAACAATTTCTGCGTCAACAAGAAGATATCGCCTGACCTCGTCAGACACATTGAGAAAGGCACCACCATACAGCTCGGAGCCTTCACCGTCACCTCCTTTGGCGTGCCCCACGACAGCCGCGACTGCGTGGGCTACTTCATCGAGGCCGACGGCTCCAACTTCTGCCTCATCACCGACGTAGGCGAGATCACCGACGAGATAAAGCCCTACATCGGCCGCGCACGCTACCTCGTCATCGAGGCCAACCACGACGAGGAGATGGTGCAGAACGGACCATACCCCGAGTTTCTGAAGCGCCGCATACTCAGCGGCATCGGACACCTGAGCAACAAGTCGTGCGGCGAAGCCCTAGCCAACAACGCCACCTGCGCCCTGCAGCACGTCTGGCTCTGCCACCTCAGCGAGGA
>CACXJZ010000041.1 GCA_902768105.1 uncultured Prevotellaceae bacterium | reverse complement strand
ACCAACGACCTGACTCAGATGACCTTCGGTTACAGCCGCGACGATATCGCTTCGTTCCTGCCTGTATATCTCGACAAGAAGATTCTGAAGGTTGACCCGTTCCAGGTACTCGACCAGAAGGGTGTTGGCCGTCTCATCAAGTTTGCTGTGAAGGAAGGTCGCGAGGTTCGTCCTGACCTGCGTTGCGGTATCTGTGGTGAGCATGGTGGTGAACCCAGCTCTGTGAAGTTCTGCGCTAAGATTGGCATGAACTACGCATCTTGCTCTCCCTTCCGTGTGCCCATCGCACGTCTCGCTGCCGCCCAGGCTGCTGTTGAGGAGTAAATCTCTTTTATATATTTATAAATAAGGTGGAGCCCGTTGTGGCTCCACCTTTGCATACGAATATGTCCAAGAAAGTTTTTGTTTCCGGTTGTTATGACCTGCTTCACAGTGGTCATGTAGAGTTCTTCCGCCAGGCAGCGGAATATGGCGATTTATATGTCGGGATAGGAAGTGACAAGACCATTGAGGGCTACAAGCACCACAAAACCATCTACAGCGAGCAAGAACGCCTGTTCATGGTAAAGAGCATCCGTTATGTTAAGGATGCCTTTATCAATGCGGGCAGCGGCGTGATGGATTTTGTGCCCACTGTTGAGGCCTTGAAGCCAGACGTCCTTGTTGTGAACGAGGATGGTGGCAACGAGGATAAGCGCCAGTTCTGCAAAGAGCACGGCATAGAGTACGTGGTTCTTCAGCGGGTGCCTCAGGAAGGCCTTCAAGCCCGCTCAAGCACGGACTTGAAGAAAACGGAACCGCAGATACCTACCCGTCTGGACCTTGCCGGTACCTGGATTGACCAACCCTACGTGAGTTGCTTTGCTCCGGGGTGGGCGATTACCATCAGTCTGGAGCCTACCTTCGAAGTCCGTGAGCGTTGTGGCCTGAGTACCAGCACGCGTAATATGATTAAGAAGATTTGGCCATATCAGCTTCCCAATATGGACCCTGAGATGTTGGCCAAGCTGGTGTTCTGCTTTGAGAACGACCCGGAGCGGAGCGACGGCATTATCAGCGGAGCACAGGACAGCATAGGCATTTGCGTTCCCGGTCTCTGCCGCCACTACTACAACAACCGTTTTTGGCCTGAGCAGATAGAAACCTGCTACGATGAAAGCATCCTCAGTTGGTTAGAGCAGCACTTGGTGATGATTCCTATGGAACCTCGTCAGCCGGGGTGTAGTGTTGTAGAGGGTAAGGATATTACAGAACCTAAGGTCAAGGCATTGGCCAAGGCTGCTGATGACTGTTGGAATGCCATCATGGCTAAAGACCTCGAAGCCTTTGCACGGGCCTATGCTGACAGCTTCTATGCTCAGACGGCCATGTTTCCCGCCATGATTCAGGGAAGCGTACAGGGCTATATTGATGCGTACAAGGATAAGGTTCTGGCTTACAAGATGCCGGGAGCAGGCGGTGGCGGCTATCTTGCCTCTGTCGTGGAAGATGCTGCTGCTTTTGTCGTGTCAAATCCTGATGCCATCAGATTGGTCATCAGACGGCCTGGAATGTAAGAAAAGAAACAAAGAAATGGCACTTCTCGCGCAGAGAGGTGCCGTTTTTGTTTTGTGGAAGTGGCGTTTTTCTATTGTTGAAACGCCGAGTTGCAAGGAGAGAGAGGCTGGATAACGGGTGCTTTCATGGGGGATAACAGGGAGATTCATGGGACGTAGCGAGTTTTCAGTGGGCGCTAAAAAATATTTCAGCGCCCACTGAAATCTGTTTCACCGAACGCCGAAAACCTGTTTTCATCTTTTTCGGCTGTTAACAGCGTGAATACTAACTATTTGCAAAGATACGAAAAAATGAGCAGAAAGCCAAAAGAAAAAGCATTTTTTTACGGTTTTCTACTCACTTTTTTCCGACGGACATAGTCAGTTGTACTGCCTGAGTGCCGAGAGCAGTTCGTTGTTCTCGCCCTTCATGCCGATGGTGATGCGCAGGCAATTCTGGCAGAGCTGTACGCGTGTGCGGTTGCGGACGATGACTCCGCGATCAACGAGATAGTCGTAAATCTTCTGAGCATCGGTCATCTTTGCAAGGAAGAAGTTGGCATCAGTGGGATAGACCTTCTCGCAGATGGGAAGTTCTGCAAAGGCTGCCATCAGTCGGGTACGCTCGCCCAGCAGCAACTTCACCCACTTGTCGGTCTCGAATGGGTCCTTCAGGGCTTCCATAGCTTGACGCTGCGTCAGCAGGTTGACGTTGTAGGGATACTTCACCTTGTTGTAGATGGCGATGATGTCGGGCGAGGCAAAGGCCATGCCCAGTCGGATGGCTGCCAGTCCCCACGCCTTGCTGAACGTATTGAGCACAATGAGGTTGGGGTGGGCTGCCAGTTCCATGCGCAAGGGCTTCTGTGAGGAGAAGTCGCTATAGGCTTCGTCCACGATGACGATGCCCTGAAAACCCGTGATAACCTTCAGGATTTCATCGCGGTCGAGCGAGTTGCCTGTGGGGTTGTTGGGTGAGCAGATCCAGATGATTTTCGTATGCTCGTCGGTAGCAGCAAGGAGCTGGTCGGCATACAGCTGGTAGCGCTCGTCGAGTAGCACTGGACGGTACTCGACGTTATTGATGTCGGCACACACGCGGTACATGCCGTAGGTGGGCTCGATGGCCACGACATTGTCGCGCCCCGGCTCACAGAAGATGCGGTAGGGCAGGTCAATGGCCTCGTCGCTACCATTGCCGAGGAAGATCATCTCTGCGGGAATACCCTTCACCTTGGTTATCTGTGCCTTCAGGTCGCGCTGCAGAGGGTCCGGGTAGCGGTTATAGGGGTCGTTGTACGGATTCTCGTTGGCATCGAGAAAGACGTGTGCTTCCTTACCGCTGTATTCGTCACGTGCACTGCTATAGGGGGCCAGGCTCCAGATGTTTTTTCTGACTAACTGCTCTAAGGGCTTCATGGGTTTAGTGGGTTTAATGTGGTTATTGGGGGAGGGATTTGATACGAACGCTCATCGCATTCTTATGGGCATCCAGTTGTTCGGCTTCTGCCATAAGCTCAACGGCGCGGCCGATGTGACGGACGCCCTCTTCCGTGAGGTACTGGAAGGTGATTTTACGACAGTAGCTGTCGAGGTTGACACCGTTATAGGCTGTGGCGTAGCCGTGGGTGGGCAGTGTGTGGTTGGTGCCGCTGGCATAGTCGCCAGCACTCTCGCAAGCGTATTTGCCTAAGAAGACGCTACCGGCATTGACGACGCACTCAGCTAGTTGTTCGTAGTTATCGGTCTGTATGACGAGGTGCTCAGGGGCATAGCGGTTGCAGAGCTCCATCATCTCGTCGTCTGTGCTGACAAGCACCAGTCGGCTATTCTCAAGCGCCTTGGCTGCCATCTCCTTGCGTTGCAGCAGTTCCAGTTGACGTTCCACTTCCTGCTGAACCTCGGCGAGTTTCTCCTCTGACGTGGTGATGAGCAGCACCTGCGAGTCGATACCGTGCTCAGCCTGTGAGAGTAGATCGGCAGCCACAAACTCAGCGTTGGCATGACGGTCAGCCAGCACACAGACCTCGCTGGGGCCTGCAGGCATGTCAATGGCCACTTCGTCAAGGCTTACCTGCTGTTTGGCGGCCATGACGTACTGATTGCCAGGACCGAAAATCTTATAGACCTTGGGTACAGACTCCGTGCCATAGGCCATAGCGCCGATGGCCTGTACGCCGCCTGCTTTGAAGATTTTGCTGACGCCGGCAATGCGGGCGGCTACAAGGATGGCGGGGTTCACCTTATCTTCACTATTCGGAGGGGTGCAGAGTACAATCTCCTTACAACCAGCTATCTTGGCGGGTGTGGCAAGCATGAGCACGGTAGAGAAGAGTGGGGCGGTGCCTCCGGGAATGTAGAGGCCCACGCGCTCAATGCCTACGCTCTTCTGCCAGCAGTTGACACCTTCCTGCGTCTTGATTTTCTGTCCGACGAAACGTTGGGAGACGTGGAATACCTTGATGTTGTGGTGGGCAAGGATGATGGCATCGCGCAAATCGTTGTTGACCAGCATCTCTGCCTCGTCCATCTCTTTCTCGGTGACTGCCAGCTGGTCTAACTGTGCCTTGTCAAACTTCAGCTCATATTCCTTGACTGCCTCGTCGCCACGCTGACGTACGTCGGCCAGCACGGTGGCTACCGTCTCGTTGAGCTTGGCAAAGTCGAGGCGTGGACGTTCGGTAATCTCTGCCCACTGCTCCTTGGTTGGGTATTTGTATATTTTCATTATAGTATCATTTTCTCAATCGGTGTCACGAGGATACCCTGCGCACCATACTCCTTCAGCTTGCCGATAATCTCCCAGAACTGCTTCTGGTTGAGCACCGTGTGAACGGAGCACCACTCATCGTCAGCCAGGGGGATGATGGTGGGACTCTTCAGGCCTGGAAGCACGTTGATAATCTCCTGCAGACGTGCCTTCGGAGCATTCATGCGGACATATTTCTTGTCCTCAGCATCCTTGACGGCCTTGAAGCGGAACAGCATCTGCTCAAGAATCTCGCGCTTGTCGGCCGTAAGCTGCTTGTTGCCAATGAGCAATGCCTCGCTCTGCATCACCACTTCCACCTCGCGCAGGTTGTTGCTGACCAAGGTGGAGCCGCTACTGACAATATCGAAGATTCCGTCGGCTAGTCCGATGCCCGGACTGATCTCCACGCTTCCCGTGATAACATGTATATCGGTCTGTATGCCCTTTTCCTGCATGAACTGATGCAGGATGTTGGGGTAGGAGGTGGCAATCTTCTTACCATTGAACCACTCTAGTCCCTGATAATTGATTTCCTTGGGGATGGCCAACGAGAGACGGCATTTCGAGAAGCCCAGACGTGAAACGATTTCCACATCCTCGCCACGCTCCACCAGCTCGTTCTCGCCTACCACGCCAATGTCGGCAACGCCACTGGCTACACTCTGGGGAATGTCATCGTCGCGCAGATAGAGCACTTCGATGGGAAAGTTACTGGCTGATACCAACAGCGTACGCTTGGAGGCACTTACCTTGATGTCGGCCTCGCTCAGTAGGTTCATGGTGTCGTCGTAGAGACGACCTTTGGATTGAACAGCAATTCTTAACATCTTGTTTATTTACGATTATCGATTATCGAATTTTATTAATTAGGGTGCAAAGTTACGAAAAAAATCGTAAATGGTAAATGGTAAATGGTAAATTATTATTACTTTTGCACCCAAAATGCGAAGATTTTGAAACGAAATAGCATATATATTCAGCTTTTTCTGCTTCTGTCAGTCCTTACGGGGTGTGACGGAAAGAAGAGCGATGGGCCTGTGGTGACCCCTTGGGGGACGGTGATGGACTCGGTGGTTGTATCCGATGCTTTCGATCTGGCGCAGATTCAGCGTAACGGCGAGCTCATCATGCTGACAATGAGCGGACCAGAGACCTACTACGACTATCATGGACGCTCGCTGGGTACGCAGTATCTGCTTTGTGAGCGTTTTGCCGAGAAAATTGGGTGTAGCGTGCGCGTGGATGTATGTCGTGATACAACGGAGATGTTGCAGAAACTCGAGGAGGGGGTGGGCGATGTGATAGCCTATCCGCTTGTGCGAGACAATGCACGTCTGGCGTTTGACTCTTTGGGATGGGTGGTCGATGCAAAGAAACCGGAGTTGGAGCACGAGATGCGGATGTGGTACCGCTCGTCGATGCTGGCAGAGGTGAAGCAGCAGGAACAGGCGATGCTGAGTGTGAAGAACCGCGTTCGTCGCCACGTCTATGCTCCTATGTTAGATAGGGCTGGCGGCGTTATCTCGAAGTGGGACCAGCTGTTCATCAACTATGCGCCGACGGCAGGCTGCGACTGGCGTCTGCTGGCTGCCCAGTGTTATCAGGAATCGACGTTCGATCCTCAGGCACGCTCGTGGGCCGGTGCCTGCGGACTGATGCAGATTATGCCTGGTACGGCAGACCACTTGGGACTGGCGCGTGACAAGATGTTTGACCCCGAGGCGAATGTTGCTGCCGCCGCCAGGTACATTGCCGAGTTGTCGGGAATGTTCCGTGACGTGGCAGACCGTCGTGAACGCATCAACTTCGTGCTGGCAAGCTATAACGGAGGAGCATTCCACATACGTGATGCGATGGCGCTGACCGAGAAGTATGGCGGCAACAAGTATCGCTGGACGGACGTGTCGCGCTATGTGCTGCTGTTGCAGCAGGAACAATACTATCGTGATCCAGTAGTGAAGCACGGCTATATGCGCGGTTCAGAAACAGCCGATTACGTCAATCGCATACAGCAGCGCTTTAATGACTACCGAGGCGTTCATTCTCCGCTTGGCGGCAGTTACCAGACACCGCGCAAGGCGAAGAAGGAACGTAAGGGAAAATACAGGGTTTAAGGATTACAGCATACCTTTTGTGGATGGCAGTTCGTAGTGCATGATGTCACGTCGGACTGCCATCTTCAGTGCACGGGCCAGTGTCTTGAAGATGCCCTCAATCTTGTGGTGCTCGTTTTGCCCCTCGGCACGGATGTTCAGGTTCATGCGGGCAGCATCGCTGAACGACTTAAAGAAGTGCAGGAACATCTCCGTGGGCATCTCGCCAATCTTCTCTCGCTTGAACTCTGCATCCCACACGAGCCAGGGACGTCCGCCGAAGTCGAGTGCGACACAGCAGAGGCAGTCATCCATGGGCAGGCAGTAGCCATAGCGCTCAATGCCGCGTTTGCTCCCTAATGCCTGAGAGATACACTCGCCGAGAGCCAAGGCCGTGTCCTCGATGGTGTGGTGCTCATCGACGTGCAGATCGCCCTTGCACTTGACGGTAAGGTTCATCATACCGTGGCGTCCTATCTGTTCGAGCATGTGGTCGAAGAATCCCAGTCCCGTATCGATGTTACACTGTCCGTTGCCGTCCAGGTTGACGCGTACCAAAATGTCGGTCTCCTTCGTAGTGCGGCGTACCTCTGCTGTGCGTTCGCCGGCAAAGATAATCTCTGCAGCCTTTGCCCAATCGCCTATCTGTTGGAAATGGCATCCGATGTTCTCTGCAAACTTGCGGTCAGTATCGCGGTCACCGATGACGTAGCTGTTGGCCATGTCATACTCAGGATTGCTGATGTATTTCTCCACCAGACCTGTGTTGGGCTTGCGTGTGGGGGCATTGTCCTCGGGGAAATGACGGTCGATGAGGATGTCGTCGAACGAGATGCCTTCACCTTCCAGCGTCTGCAGGATAAAGTTATGAACTGGCCAGAAGGTCTCTTCCGGAAAACTATCAGTACCCAAGCCGTCCTGATTGCTGACCATCACGAACTCAAAGTCGGTGTGCTGGCGCAGGAAACTCAGTGCGTTGAAGGCTCCGGGAACAAACTGCAACTTCTCAAACGAGTCAATCTGCTCGTCTTCTGGTTCACGTATGATGGTACCATCACGGTCGATAAACAATACTCTTTTCATGTCTCTTTACGTAAATTTTTCCGTTTAGTGTTGCAAAGGTATTCATTTTTTCGTATCTTTGTGCCCAAATTAATACTTATTATGAAAATAATCAAGTGGGGATTCATTGGCTGTGGCGAAGTAACCGAGAAGAAAAGCGGCCCTGCTTTCAACGAAATAGAGGGTTCGCAAATCGAGGCCGTGATGAGTCGCAGTGAGCAGAAAGCGTGCAGCTATGCAGAAAGGCATGGTGTTCCGAAATACTATACCGACGCACAGAAACTCATTGATGACCCGGACGTGAACGCTGTCTATATAGCTACACCGCCGTCCAGTCATGCAACGTTTGCCATCATGGCAATGAAGGCAGGAAAGCCTGTCTATGTGGAGAAGCCTCTGGCGGCTTCGTATGATGACTGTGCACGCGTGAATCGTATCTCCGAACAGACGGGTGTTCCTTGTTTTGTGGCCTACTATCGCAGACTGTTGCCTTATTTTCTCAAAGTCAAGGACATTGTGGAGAGTGGCACCATTGGCAAACCTGTGAACATCCAGGTGCGCTTTGCCGTTCCGCCACGCGAACTAGACTATGAGGGAGGTAACCTGCCCTGGCGCCTGCAGCCCGACATTGCCGGTGGAGGCTATTTCTACGATCTAGCGCCCCATCAGCTCGATTTGCTGCAATGGATGTTCGGAGTCATTATTGAGGCTCGTGGCTATAAGGACAATCGTGGAGGATTCTACGAGGCTGAGGATACCGTCAGTGCCTGTTTCCGCTTTGAGAATGGTCTGCCTGGCAGTGGCTCATGGTGTTTTGTGGCTCATGAATCTGCGCGTGAGGACCGCATCGAAATTATCGGCGACAAGGGTTTGGTGAGTTTCTCGGTGTTCGACTATGCCCCGATCGTACTACATACCAGCGAGGGTACGCAGACCATCACCGTACCTAATCCGCCATACGTCCAGTTCCCGCTTATTAAGAATGTAGTTAGGCATCTGCAGGGGTTAGGTGTCTGTGATTGTACGAGTCTTTCAGCTACGCCCGTGAACTGGGCCATGGACCGTATCTTAGGAAAGTTCTAATTATGAGGAAGTGGTTGTCGGTCATATTGCTATTGGTTGCTGTCTGCACTAGAGGACAGGTAGATACCAGCTACGTAGAACCGTCACACTATGATTTTTCGACCATGCTGTCAATGACCTACACATACGACATCTATCAGCTAAAAAGCAGCAGCGGACAGAGCATTACGCTGGCCCCTGAACCCACGGTCAAGGTGGGTCCGTACTTCGGCTGGCGCTGGATTTTCCTGGGTTATACGTTCGACTTGAAGAATCTGGGTTTCGATAATACGGGTAAGAAGGAGGTTGACTTCAGTATCTATAGCTCGAAGATAGGTGTTGACCTCTACTACCGGCGTACGGGCAGCAACTACAAGATTCGCGACGTAAACCTGGGTAGGAAGATGAGAAACGACCCCATGGAGGGTAGGGAATTTGATGGACTGTCGGTAGGCATTACGGGTTTTAACCTTTACTACATCCTCAACAACAAGCGCTTTTCCTATCCGGCAGCCTTCTCGCAGAGTACTGTACAAAAAAGGTCTGCCGGCTCGTGGCTCGTGGGTATCGGCTACACACTCAACAGTCTGGAGTTTGACTACCAGAAACTGCAGCAGATGATGGAGGAGAGTTATGCTACGCCAGTGGCTCAGCTCGATAGTGGTCTGATGTTCAATAGCGTCAAATATTACGACTACTGTCTGACGGGTGGCTATGCATATAACTGGGTTTTTGCACGCCACTGGCTCTTTGCTGCCAGTGGCTCACTAGGCCTGGCTTATAAACACACGAGGGGAGAGGTGGAGTCATCGAGATGGTTCAAGCTCAACAATGTCAACTTTGACGGCATTGGGCGTTTTGCCATTGTCTATAACAACCAGCGTTGGGTTGCCGGAGCGAACATCATCCTACATGGCTACTCCTACCGCAAGTCGCGCTTCTCGGCCCACAATGCGTTTGGCTACCTTAATGTCTATTTAGGATATAACTTTGGGTTAAGAAAAGAATATAGGAAATAACAATAAAAAAACTAAATGATATGGAACTACCAGATTTTATGAGTCATGCCAGTTATTTCTCGGCAAACGATTTCCTTGAAAAGATCTCGAGGGTTGCAAAGCGTGCAGGCGCAAAACTCGTCTATGCTTCCCTTATCTTGTACTACACCTTACAGAGCGACCGTGTGAGCAAGACCGACAAAGCCTTGATTATCGGAGCACTGGGATATATGATCAGTCCCTTCGACGTGATTCCCGATGCTTATCCCATCGTGGGTCTGAGCGACGATATGGCTGTGCTGCTATATGTCTTGCGTAAGGTGTGGACGAACATTGACCCCGACATCCAGCAGAAAGCCAAGGACAAGTTGCCTAGCTGGTTTGATGAGGACGAGATTGAAGAGACTGCCCATCTGTTCGATGGAGAGGAATAAACAGAAAACCGGTGTTGAAGGATTGTTCTACAGCACCGGTTTTTTCTTGAGGTACCTAGCAGAGTCGAACTGCTCTACACGGTTTTGCAGACCGTTACCTAACCGATCGGCCAAGGTACCCTTTCGCTTTTGCGGTTGCAAAGGTAATAATATTATTCGGTATATCCAAATTTTTCGATTACTTTTTCTTGCAATCGACATTATTTCGTCGTTTCAAGTCCTTCAACTGGCATCCGTCACATCCGTAACACGGGTCTTTTGTACGCCTGAAAGCGTCATAGATGCGCCACGCTGCGTAGCCCACGGCAGCCACCAGAACGGCAGAAACGATGATCCACTCCATACTAAGCTCTGACCACTAACCACTAACCTCTAAGTTTCCTCAGTAGTACCTTGTTGATGACCTGTATGCGGTGACCCTGATAGGCTATGTCCTCGCGTACATTATTTATATTATTAAAGAAATCGCTGAAGGCGTTGAGCAGGAAGTTGGGCTGCTTCGTGTCCTCAATGGCTTCTGGATTGGTGATGATGTTGATGCCCAGTTCCTCCACGTGCACGTCGATGTCGGTACCGGTCATGATGGGGTCTCCGTCAAAGTGTATGGCTCCTGGTTCACTGCGGTGTATGTGTATGTGCTTGCTCTTGAAGGTCTTAATCTTTGAGTTGTTGTTCAGCGTCTTGCTAAACAGGTCGAAGCTAATCTGTGGAGCATCGAAGGCAGTAAAGGGCTCCAGTATCACAATGTCCATCATACCGTCTTTCATCGTGGCGTTGGGGGCAATGTAGGCGTTGTTGCCATACTGTGAGGCGTTGGCACAGGCAATGAGGAAGGCCTTGTAGCGCTTGGCTCCTGTCTCGTCTTCCACCTCGTATGTCTCGGGTTTGTACTTCAGTCCCTCCTTCAGCACGTTTTCCACGTAGGTGATGGGACCTCGCTTGCCGGCCTCTGCAAACTTAAACGAGATGAAGGCATCAAAGCCCATGCCGCAGGTGCAGAAGAATGGCAGGTCGTTGATGACACCGTAGTCGAATGTCTCAATCTGGCACGCATTGATGATAGCTAGCGACTTCTTGATGTCAATGGGAATGCAGAGGTGACGTGCCAGTCCGTTGCCTGAACCACAGGGAATAATACCCAGGGCCGTATTCGAGTGGACGAGTGCGCGTGCCACCTCGTTCACTGTCCCGTCACCACCGATGGCCACCACCACGTCGATACCCCTTTCTACGCACTCACGGGCAATCTCGGCGGCATGTCCGGCATACTCCGTCGTGCGAATCTGATAGTCAAAGCGCTCAGTGTCGATGATTTCATCGATTAAGTCTGGAATCTCAGCCTTGCCGTGTGTTCCAGAAATGGGGTTGAGTATGAAAATAATTGTTTTCTTGCTCATCAAAGGTACAAAGTTACAATTTTTCGTTGAAAAGATGCGAATAAATGCAATAAATTTTAAGTTTTGAGAGAAATATTACAAAAAACATGCGCGTTTTACTAAAAAATGTGTAACTTTGCAGCCTGTAACGAAAAATAGTGTTGTATCACATAGATATTATATGGGACAATTACAAGAGAAATACAAGCTTTATCGTGAGCCGCAAAAATTTATGGAGGCTGACGTCTATCCCTATTTCCGTGCAATCGACGGCAAGCAGGGTACGGAAGTGGAAATGGGAGGCCATAAGGTTCTGATGTTCGGCTCGAATGCCTACACGGGACTAACGGGTGACCAGCGCATCATTGATGCTGCAAAGGCAGCTCTCGATAAATATGGTTCGGGTTGTGCTGGTAGCCGTTTCCTGAATGGCACGCTCGACTTGCATGTCCAGTTGGAGAAGGAAATCTCAGAGTTCATCGGCAAGGATGATTGTCTCTGTTTCTCAACAGGATTTTCTGTTAATCAGGGCGTTCTGGCAATGGTTGTTGGCAAGGACGACTATATTATCTGCGACGACCGCGACCATGCAAGCATTGTCGATGGCCGTCGTCTTTCGTTTGCCAAGCAGCTGCATTACAAGCACAACGACATGGAAGACTTGGAGCGTGTGCTGCAGAAACTTCCCGAGGAGGCCATTAAACTCATTGTCGTCGATGGTGTGTTCTCTATGGAAGGTGATTTGGCCAAGCTGCCCGAGATTGTTGAGCTCAAGCACAAGTATAACTGCTCCATCATGGTCGATGAGGCTCATGGTATCGGCGTGTTTGGTGACCATGGACGTGGCGTCTGTGACCATTTCGGCTTGACTGATGAGGTTGACCTTATTATGGGTACGTTCTCTAAGTCGCTGGCCAGCATTGGTGGATTTATTGCTGCAGACTGGGATACCATTAATTTCCTGCGTCATACCTGTCGCACCTATATCTTCTCGGCTTCTAACACTCCCGCTGCCACCGCAGCTGCTATGGAGGCGCTGCACATCCTGCAGAAGGAGCCCGAGCGTATCGAAGCCCTGTGGAAGGTGACGAAGTATGCCCTTAAGCGCTTCGGCGAAGAAGGCTTCGAGATTGGCGACACCGAGAGTCCTATCATTCCCCTTTATGTGCGCGACGTTGACAAGACGTTCCTTGTTACCGCACTGGCTTTCAAGGCTGGTGTCTTCATCAATCCTGTTATTCCCCCTGCCTGTGCACCGCAGGACACGCTTGTGCGTTATGCCCTTATGGCAACCCACACAGAGGAACAGGTGGAGCGCTCAGTAAAGGCTCTGAAGAAAATTTTTGTTGAACAAGGTATTATCAAATAATATTTTTTTGTACCTTTGCACCCGTAAATCGAGGTGTAGCGCAGTTGGTAGCGTTCCTGGTTTGGGACCAGGCTGTCGCAGGTTCGAGTCCTGTCACCTCGACAAAAAGGCCGCTAATCTATGACGATTAGCGGCCTTTTTATTGTTTAAAGTTTCAAATCCCCATGACCCACTTTACCAACAGCATCACTACGGGAATTGTTACCACTAAAATACCGATGAGGTCGATGATGGCACCCGACTTAATCATCTTCGTGATGGGCACGTAGCCCGATGCATAGACAATAGCGTTGGGTGGGGTAGAGACGGGCATCATGAAGCCCAGTGACGAAGACAGTGCAATGCCGATGGCTACGGGAATGGGGCTGAACCCCAGCGATACTGCCGCACCAATGGCAATGGGGGCAATAAGGTTGGTCGATGCCGTGTGCGAGGTGAGCTCGGAGAGTATCAGCGCCGTCACGCAGAATACGCCTACGAAGAGCCATTCCGACGGGTTGCCGCCCAGCGCCTCCTTGATACCGGTTCCTATCCATGCTGATAGCCCCGTAGTGTACATCAGCGCACCCATGGCCAGTCCGCCGCCGAAGAGCAGCAGCGTGCCCCACTCAATACCCTCCATGCCGTCCTTCCATGTCATGGTCATCTCACCCTTCTTCAGGTTGACGGGCAGGAAGAAGAGCAGCAGCGCACCCACCATAGCGGCAATGGCCTCGGGGAAGTGGCTGTCGTAGAACTTCATGATGTCGGAATGAGGACCGTGGATGATGCTCAGCACGCTCGGAGCTACCCACAGCAATACTGCTATGGTGAAGGCTATCAGCGTGTTCTTCTGGGCACGTGTCCACTTGCCCAGCGAGTTGACGTAGTTGCGGATGAACTCACGCGCTCCCTCAATGTGCTTCACGTCGGCAGGGAACATACGCCACAGCACGACGTAGGCCAGCACGAAGTACAGCACCATAGCCACTATGCCCCAAATCATCCACTGGAAGAACGATACCGTGGGAGCCTGTGGTGCCAGCTGATCGAGGAATCCCAACATGATGATGTTCGGTGGGGTTCCTATGGGCGTCATCACGCCGCCAATGGAACATGCGTAGGCTGTCATCAGCATCAGTCCCGTAGCATATTTATAAGAAGAAAGGTCGATGGTCTTGCCGTTGGCTGCCATCATCTCGCGTATAGCCTCCAGGAGTCCCAGGGCTATGGGGAACATCATGGCGGCAGTCGCCGTGTTGCTGATCCATCCGGAGCAGAGCATGCAGGCCAGTCCGATAGCGAGGAAGATGCGTTGCGGCGAGTCGCCCACCCACTTCATCGACATGATGCCGTAGGCTATGCGCTTGTCGAGTCCGTTGACCATCATACCCTTCGCCAATAGGAATCCGCCCATGAAGAGGAATATCATGGGGTTGGCAAACTGCTTGAAGGCTTCGTCTATCGATGCAATGCCGAACAGCACGCAGAGCGTAGGACCCAACAGCGAGGTGACGGGGATGGGTACAGGCTCGGTAATCCACCAGATGGCCACCAGCGACATTACCGCCAGCAGGTGGTGGGCAGGTTCCTCAATGCCCTCAATGGGCATGAACCATATCAATACGGCACAGAGCGGACCCAGTATGGCACCCGTCATTCTGCGCATTTGTTCAAAGCGAGAATCCTTGTTGTTCATCTTTTAAAATCTTAGGTCTAATGTTGTACAAACCAAACAAATAAGAGAAGAAAATGTTAATAAGCATCTGTTAGTGTGTAGCGCGGAAGGCGTCCAGCTGCTTGAAGCAGTGGCGGTTGATGATTTCCTCCAGCGTACGGTCAGGATTGTGACGGATGGCGCGCTGATGGTTGAAAATCATTATTTCGCCGTTCTCTGCTGTATAGGGATGCCACTCGGGGAGTCCGTCGATGTTTGGATTGCCGGTATGGGCGAACTGCGCCCAAGCATTACTCATGAGGTCAGCTAGCTCAAGGTCTTCTGCAGTAGGGCTGGGCAAGTCGTTCTTGGCTCGATGAAGGGTGTTGAAGCAGAACTTCAACTCGTGACCATGGATGGAACCGCGGTTCAAGGGCGAACGCCAAGTGAACATATACATGTAGATGGGTGATGATAAGTGGGCGCTGCGTGCATCGGCGGTGATGATGGTCTTGGGACGGAACAGCCAATCGATGCTCAACAGGTCTTGCGGCGTGTGGTCGGGATAGGCCTTGGCGAAGGCAGCGATGTAGGCGTCGGTCTCGTTGCCGAAGGTGGGTTTAAGTTCCCTTTTGGCATCGTCCAAGGTCAGCGGACGGTCGTAATATAGGCGCTGAAGTTCATTGAATGTGGTGCCTATCATGAGGGGAATGTTGTCGCTGATGGCAGCGAAGTCTGGCTGGAAGGGCTGTTGCAGGAGCACTTCGCCGTCGGGAGTGGGACCGAAGCCCCACATCATGGGGGTGCCGGGCTTGCGGGTGCCGATACTGGCGGCCATAGCCCGCTGACCAGCGTCGTATAGCTGCTGGTAGGGAACATCTTTGAGTTTATCTATGTTGGACTCGCTGATGTCGAGTTCCTTCAGCACGGCCTTGCCTAGCGTCTGCGTCATCTCGTGGGTGTTGACGTTGAGGATGGTGCCGCTCATGATGATGGCTTTATGGAAAAGTCCCTTGGCCTTGGGCATGCACATGAGTGTGCCCACTTTACCGCCGCCCCCAGACTCTCCGAAGACGGTAACGTTCTGAGGGTCATCACCAAAATTGGCAATGTTGTCACGAATCCACTCCAGCGCCTGTACTACGTCAAGCATGCCAACATTACCGGAGTATTTGTACTTTTCAGATACGGCAGAGAGATCGAGGAATCCGAGGATGTTCAGGCGGTGGTTGATACTGACCACCACAACATCTTTCTTTGCTAACTGCATGCCGGGATCCCACGCTGACGTGCCGGAGTCGAAGCCTCCGCCGTGAAGCCACAGCATGACAGGCTTCTTTGCCTGGACATCTGTTGTCCATACATTGAGCACGCAGGAGTTCTTCTCGGACATCTCTTCTTCGGTGAGCTGCCGACCCCACGTTTGCTGCATGACCTGCGGCCCCCAGTGGTCGCAGGCACGAACGCCCTCCCACTTATCGACAGGCTGAGGTGGCATGAATCGCTCTACTTTGGCATAGGGTATCCCGAGATACGCTAGCGTGCCTTCCTGCACGGTGCCGCTGACGAGTCCGGATGTGGTACTGACTATTTCGTTGTTAACATTTCCCTGTGCATGCGTTGCCGTCATGCCGGTCATAAACAGTAAGATGACAAATAATAAGTTCTTGTTCATAATTATTGATAAGTATTGCGCAAAGGTAATAAATATTGGTGAGTAGTGAGTGGTGAATGATAGAAAAAATGCTGTCGCTTAACCATTTTTACATTTTTCCGTTCTTGCATTATTACATTTTTCGCTACCTTTGCAGCATGAAGAAAGTGATTTGGTCGTTGGTCGCTGTTCTTGCGGCCTTTGTCGTTGCCGTCGTGGGAGGCAGTTTTTACATGCTAGACTACTCGCTGGCACCCGACGGAAACCGTGCTGACGCGGACTCCTGTTATAGGCAGCTTTTTGAAAACTATCCCGAGACGGTGGAGTGGGTGGATAGCCTACGGCGAGGTCGTGCGTTGCGCGATACGTTTGTGACGACGCCAGAGGGCTGCCGGCTGCATGCCTACTATGTAAGGACGGGCAGTCCAAAGACAGCATTGCTGATTCATGGCTGGCGCGACCAGGCCATCAAGTTCTTCTACCTGGCACGGATGTATGAGCGAGAGTTCGGATACAACGTCGTTATGCCTGACCTCTACGCCAGCGGAAAGAGTGACGGCGACGCCCTCCGCATGGGCTGGCTCGATAGACTTGACGTGCTGCGCTGGCTACAGACGTTCAAGACTGACACAATGGTAGTGCACGGTGTGTCGATGGGTGCTGCTACGACGATGATGACAAGTGGTGAGGAGATGCCTGACGGTATCAGGGATATCCGTTTCGTGGAGGATTGCGGTTACACCAGCGTGTGGGACGAGTTCTCGGGGGAGTTGAAGGCACAGTTTGGCCTACCGGAGTTTCCGCTGATGTACTCCACGAGCCTGCTCTGCCTGTTGCGCTATGGCTGGAGCTTTGGTGAGGCATCGGCTGTGGATCAGGTGGCGAAGTGCCGTCATCCGATGCTCTTCATTCATGGGACGACGACAGCTTTGTGCCTACGGAGATGGTACGACGTGTTCATGAGGCAAAGTCCGGGACGAAGGAGCTGTGGATTTCCGAGCGGACTGAACATGCTCTGTCGTACAAAAACCATAAGGAGGAATACGTCAGAAGAATTGGAAACTTTATAAAATGATGAATACACCTATTTATATAATAGAAGAGGAAAAACTGAGGAGGAACCTGCAGCTGATCACCGACGTGGCACGACGTACGCGGGCGGAGTGGATTCTTGCTTTTAAGGCCTTTGCCCTGTGGAAGACGTTTCCCATCTTCCGGGAGTACATTGGTAGCACGACGGCCAGCTCGCTGAGCGAGGCACGTCTGGCACTGGAGGAGTTCGGGGCGAAATGTCATACTTACTCGCCGGCTTATACAGACTATGAGTTCGACGAGATAGCACACTGTTCGAGTCACCTGACGTTTAACTCGCTGACGCAATACGAACGCTATCATGAGCGGGCGAAAGACTCTTCCATAGGACTACGCATCAATCCAGACTACTCGGAGGTGGGTACCGCACTCTATAATCCGTGTGCGCCTGGCACGCGCTTCGGTGTGACGGCGGACAAGCTGCCGGAGCAACTGCCGGCAGACATTGAGGGATTTCATTGTCATTGTCATTGTGAGAGTGGGTCGGATGTGTTTGAGCGTACGCTGCGGCATATCGAGGAGAAGTTCTTGCCCTGGTTCCCGCAGCTGAAGTGGATTAACTTCGGTGGCGGACACCTGGTGACCCGCAAGGACTACGATGTGGAACTGCTGGTTCGCCTGATGGACGGCTTCCACGAGCGCTATCCGCACCTGAAGGTCATCTTCGAGCCCGGCAGCGCCTTTGCGTGGCAGACGGGACCGCTGGTGTCGCATGTGGTGGATGTCGTAGAGGCCAAGGGCATCCGGACGGCCATCCTGGACGTGAGCTTCACCTGTCACATGCCTGACTGCCTGGAGATGCCGTATATGCCAGAGGTACGTGGGGCTGAGATTTCAGAGTGTCCAGAAGTCTTAGAGTATTCAGAAAACACTTACCGTCTGGGCGGCAACAGTTGCTTGAGCGGGGACTTCATGGGCATGTGGACGTTTGACCACGAACTGCAGGTGGGCGAGGAGATTGTGTTTGAGGATATGATACACTACACAACGGTGAAGACCAACACCTTCAACGGCATCTCCCATCCCGCCATTGGCATGCTAAAAATGGACGGAACACTCGATATCCTGCGCAAATTCGGTTATGAAGACTACCGAAATAGGATGGATTGAAACTTTTTTTGCAAAAAAATAGCAGAAAAGTTTGTCAGTTCCGAAAAAAGCATTACCTTTGCATCCGCAATCGAGAGAGATGGCTTAAAAAGGCGGAAATAGCTCAGTTGGTAGAGCACAACCTTGCCAAGGTTGGGGTCGCGGGTCCGAGTCCCGTTTTCCGCTCAACATGCCCAGGTGGCGGAATTGGTAGACGCGCACGTTTCAGGTGCGTGTGCCGCGAGGCGTGCAGGTTCGAGTCCTGTTCTGGGCACTCTTTTTTATTCAAAATGTCAATGTGTTGGAGAGGTGGCGGAATTGGTAGACGCGCTACTTTGAGGGGGTAGTGTCAATTGCGACGTGGGAGTTCGAGTCTCCTCCTCTTCACGATTATAATTAGATTTTTATTGCGGAAATAGCTCAGTTGGTAGAGCACAACCTTGCCAAGGTTGGGGTCGCGGGTCCGAGTCCCGTTTTCCGCTCACCTTCTTTTATTTTTAGGAAAACAACGACTTAAATGAATTTATACTTACGTTATTTTGACAATGAGACATTAGTATCTAATGTTGAAGATGCCATTGCTTTTCTTGCTGATATCGACGAAATAGGTATGGATGCCAATCTGGAAGCCGATATCCGTGAATATGCTGCGAGCGAAGTTTTGTATCCAAAAAGATATAAAATCCGTCCGCGTGTCTATTTTATCATTATCAAAACGGAGGCAGCCAACATGCAGGACTTCAAAGAGAAAAAGGCCTTACATCCTGGTCTGGAGTTGGGACGCGAGAAACCTATTCCCTCGGCTGTCATGCGACTGAATGAGGAACTTCCTGGTTGGTACGAGGGCTCGCTTGACTTCAAACGTGTGCTATTAGTTCCTGGTACGGGAAAGTTCCAGTATCGTGACACGCACTTTGTTGCACAGTGTAAGGCTGTCTCGGGTATGGACTGCTATAACCGTATTGTGGAATACCTGCGTTCGCGCGTTGACGAGCGTAGTCAGTTCCCTTCAGCCAAGGGTAAGAACTTTAAGTTCCGTTATTTAGGACAGGCGAAGTAAAGGGAGGATATGAATAAGGTAATGCTGATTGGCAACGTGGGCAAGGATCCTGAAGTGCGCTATGTTGAGGCAGGAGTGGCCGTAGCCCGTGTCTCTCTGGCAACCACGGAGCGTGGCTACACCTTGCAGAACGGCACACAGGTGCCCGACCAGACAGATTGGCATTACGTGATTTTTTGGAAGCGGTTGGCCGAGATAGTGGAACAATACGTGCATAAGGGCGATAAGCTCTATGTTGAAGGTCGCATCCGCTACCGTTCTTATGATGACAAGCAGGGTGTGCGTCACAATGTTACCGAGATTTGGGCCGACAATATGGAAATGCTCACACCTCGTTCTGAATAGCTATGGAAGAGTTCCTACAAATGTTTTCTGAGGTTCATGTCTATGCGCCATCGCTTGGTGCTATTATCGCTATTGTATTGTCTTGTCTGCTTTTGCTCTTCTCAGGATTTGCCTCTGGTTCGGAGATAGCCTTCTTCTCGCTGTCACCGACTGACTTGAACGAGCTGGAAGAAAGCAAGGACGAGCGTGACAGGAATATCATGAAGCTGCGTGAGGACTCTGAACGCACACTGGCTACTATCTTGATTACAAACAATTTGGTGAACGTCACCATTATCATGCTCTGCAACTATTTCTTTGCCAATTCGGTGGTTGAAAATAAACCGGTCATTGATTTCGGACAGGCCTATTGGTTGCAGTTCCTAATAATCACTGTATTGTTGACATTCTTGCTGTTGTTGTTTGGTGAGATTATGCCGAAAGTGTATTGCGGACAGCATGCGCTGGCATTCTGTCGCAGGGCTGCGAGAAGTATTCTGCTGTTCCGTAAAGTGTTCTATCCGTTTGCCACTATTCTGATTCGCTCAGGATTGTGGGCGGGAAAGGTGGTGCCTCAGGAAAACCGCGTGCTAAGCGTTGACGACTTGGAGCAGGCACTGGAACTGACGGACAAGGAGGATATCAAGGAGGAGCAGCGCATACTGGAAGGCATCGTACGTTTTGGTGACGAGACTGCGAAGGAGATTATGACTATCCGTCAGGATATTGTTGACTTGGATATCACTTCGTCGTTCAGTGACGTGTTGAAATGTATCGTCGAGAACAATTACTCGCGTATTCCCGTCTGTCAGGACAGCATAGACAATATTCGTGGTATCCTCTACATCAAGGACCTGTTGCCGCACCTGAACAAGTCGGTCAACTTCCGTTGGCAGACGCTTATGCGTCCGCCATACTTTGTACCTGAGACTAAGAAGATTGACGACCTGCTACGTGAGTTTCAGGAGAATAAGATTCACATTGCCGTGGTGGTTGACGAATTTGGAGGTACCAGCGGTATCGTTACTTTGGAAGACGTGCTTGAGGAGATTGTAGGTGAGATTAATGACGAGTACGACGAGGACGAGAAGAGTTATGTTCGCATTAACAGCAATACCTTCGTGTTTGAAGGTAAGACACTATTGAGCGACTTCTATAAGATCCTGAAATTGGATGATGACACGTTTGACGAGGTAGAGGGTGATGCCGACTCTTTGGCTGGCCTGTTGCTGGAAATCAAAGGTGACTTCCCCAGTCTGCATGAAAAGATAGATTTCAAGAACTTCACCTTTGAGGTGCAGGAGATGGAAGAACGCCGCATCTCAAAGGTGAAGGTCGTTATTCACCAGCCGTAATTGTTCCAGCCTACAGTCCAGTACCACTGCACCTTGTTATAGTTTGCGTTGAAGGTCTTGCTGTAGTTGTAATTGTTATAGAACGTACGTGGAATATACATGGATATGCCGCCGTATTTCTGCTCGGTTGCAGAGAAATCGCTGAAGTTGACGTGGCCGAGGGTCTGCCATGTAGCAGCGAAACGCTCATAGACTACAGCACGCTGGAGAGCCTGCGTCCATTGTTCATAGTCGTCAGATGCTGCATTCTGCTGTAGAAAGTCGTTCATGTCGAAGAGCACACGCAATCTATCAATGCGCGAGCCGTCGTAATACATCAGCCCATCAAGGTTGAACTCCTTGTCTGCCGTGGGTTCCAAAGTTTGCAGGATGACACACGTAGCATTGGCCAACTGCTCCATCTCGCTCATCTTAATGACTGCAAGAGGTAACTTGCTGGCGTAAGCATCAGCATAGGCATCTATGATTTTTTTGTATGCCGAAAAACCAGAGGTGTCAAACAGGTATGGGGTAATCTTGTCGTAAGGGGCACCTTTGCCGGGAATCTCTGCAGGCGAGGCTATCAGGTAATCCGTGGTTTTGCGTAGTTCGTAGGCACTCTCAACGTTTGACATGTTGCAGCAATCGCAGAAGATGAAGTCGAACCTGAAGCTCAGACTGTTCAGCATGGTTGCCATCGTGGGAACGTTCATCCATTTTCCAATGTTTTCACCACTGTTGCTGTTGTTGCCCGTATCACGTCCGTAGGCATAGCGAGGACCGGCCTGTCGGCTGGTTGCTACGGTATCATTCTCAATGAACCAGGCTGTGGCGTGTCCCCAGAGCACCAGTCCGTAGCTCTTGGCAGGGTACTTCTTAACAATAAATTCCAGAATTTCGCTCATCATGCTGGGGTCGGAATTATAGAAGTCGGCATCGAACTGTTTGACGAGTTCCTTCTTTCCGCCCTCGAACCTCCAGATGCTTGGTGGAACGTTTTTCTCTGCCTTATCGACAAAGGCGATATAGTTACAGTCGGACGACAGAAGTTTGGAACCGTTAATCATCTCAGTAGTGTCCATATCGGCAAACGATGAAAGATTGTTTTCTGCCGATATATATACAATGACAGTACGTTTGGCTGGTCCTGCAGGAGTCGGGTCGTCATCGCTCTTCGAACACGATACAAAGGCGAGTAGAATACTAATCAATATCAAAAAATGTTTCATCTTGCGTAATATTTTTGGCAAAGGTACGAAAAAGTATGGATAATTTATTAACTTTGCGGACAATTTTTAAGAAAAAAGAAGATTATGGCTATTATAAAGTGTCCAGAATGTGGTCATCAGGTAAGCGACCACGCCAAGACTTGTCCCAGTTGCGGCATTGATATTGCAGATAATATTGTGCGTTGTCCGGAATGTGGTGAACTGACCTTCGCCTTTCAGGATGTGTGTCCGAACTGTCATCACAGCCTGTCGCGTCCAGTAGTAGTGGAACCTAAGTCTGTGCGTTATGAAAACACCAATACGCATAAAACGCAGCAGTTCGTTTTAGGAAACACGACTTCTGAAACACCAAAAAAGAAGCGGCATCCAGTGGCTATTGCTTTTATTGTGGCCTTGGTTGCATCGCTGACGGTCGTGTTCTTGGGCATGTACCTGATGAATAAGATGGACCAACAGAACGAGACCGATGCATATGAGCGTGCAGTTATCAGTGGTGAGCCACTAATCCTGCAAGACTATCTGCTGCGTTATCCGCAGGCTCCCCGTGAACGTCGTGACAGCGTGGAGAAGGTGCTTGCTCGTCTGCAGGAAATTGAGCTTGACTGGCAGAATGCGTATGCCAGCAAGAGCCGTTCTAAGTTGATGACGTTCATTGAAAAATATCCACAGAATAAGCACGTAAAGGAGGCTCGGCTGACTGTTGATTCTCTTGACTGGGTACAAGCATGCGAGAAAAACAGCATGGATTCGTATGAGGCATATCTGAAGGCGTACTCCAATCAGGGAGAGCATTCTGACGAGGCAACAATGAAGATTGATGAAATCAAGGTTCGCTTGGAGGCAGAAGAGAAAGCCCGAAAAGACAGTATTGCTGCGGCAGAGGCAGAAGCTAAGTTGAAAGCAGAACAGCCTGTTAAGAAACCTGAGGAAACAAAGAAACCTGCAGAGGCCAAAAAGCCTGCTGATACGAAGAAACCTGACAACAAGAAGAAATGATTATTCTTCAATGTGTGTCAGTGATTTGGCAAAGCTCTTAATGAAATTGGTAACTGCTTCCGAAGGGTAGAGACGGGAGTAGCGTGCCGAGTGCCCCACATGCCATAACATCGCCCGTGAGTTGTGTGTGCGGACGAATATCTGGTCGGGTTTCTGGGTGAAGTACCATTCGTCGGTTGACAGCTCTGACTGGTTGAACAGCTCTTCAGACAGTTGTTGTACCATCTTGTCCAGATTTTTTTTCATAAACGGCATCTCTTCGGGTTTCATGTCCAGAAGCGATACTAACATGCTTCCCAGCAGGTCTGCCATAGGTTGTAGGCGCAGGGAATCAATCCACGTGTTCAGTTTGTCGTAGTCAATACCGTTGTTTGGTTGGCGAATCATCAGCGCCAACTCCGTGAGCAGTGGCAGGGAAATACCTTCGTTCAAAATGCTGCGTGTGTTGTTGACAATGTTGAGCAGCATCAGTCGGGTAGGAGTTTCTTCTTTTGAGCTCTCCTGATCAATAATCGCCTGTAATTTGCGGTCGAGTAGGGGATTCGTGAGATTGGCCATCGCTTCTTCATCGTCAGACTCTTCTGTTTGTACAATGGTTTTGTTCCATTTCTCGCGAAGCTCTGGTGATATGAGCGACACAAAATAATCGTCCTGACACACTGTCAGTCCCTGCCTGATGTAGTCTGCTACACCATGAAAGAGTGATAACTGATACACCCTGCGCCATTTCCATGGGGATAGTGGCTCGATGGGTTCACTTTTGCCGGATATGCCGGCACGTAGTAGGCGGAAGAAGTTTCGTTCAATGACTGTCATGAGAATCGTCTTGGATATCTGAAAAGAATAGATAATGTTGCCGCAATGCCAATGGCCAGCGGATAATAGAGATAAGGCATGATGCTGATGGGGTTCAGTTGTGCCAGTCCTGCTGCCATGAGCATTTGGGCGCCATAGGGCAGCAACCCTTGCATCATGCACGAATAGGTGTCAAGGATAGAAGCGCACTTGCGGTTATCTACACCATAGCGGTCGCCAATTTGTTTGGCAATACCGCCTACAGTGAGGATAGCTACGGTATTGTTGGCTGTGCAGATGTTGATGAACGACACTAATGCACCGATAGATAATTCTGCACCCCGCTTGCTGTGGATATGGCGTGTCATGTGACTGATAATGTAGTCAATGCCACCATTGTACTTGATGAGCTCCAAGAGTCCACCAGCCATCATAGTAATGATAATGAGTTCACCCATGCCGATGATACCGTCACCCATGGATGAGAACCATCCAAACATATCGAATGAGCCATTGGCTATTCCAATAATACCTGTCAGTATAATGCCCAGCGTAAGCACCGCCATGACGTTCATTCCAAAGATTGCAGTAAGAAGCACAACGACATAGGGAATCACTTTTACGTATTCCACGTCAGGAATACTCTGAGGTGAGTTGACGCCTTGTCCTAATATAATGTAAATTACCAGTATCAGCAAGGCTGCAGGCACAACGATGAAGGAATTGACACGGAATTTGTCGCTGAGACGACAGCCTTGTGTAGAGGTTGCTACGATAGTTGTGTCAGAGATAAATGACAGGTTGTCACCGAAGAAACTGCCGCCTACGATAACAGCTGTGATGAGTGGGGCACTGATGTCCGTCTGGTTGGCAATGCCTGCTGCAATGGGTGTAAGTGCGACGATGGTGCCTACGCTCGTTCCTACGCTGAGTGAGATGAAGCAGGCTGCAAGAAATAGTCCTGCCAGCAGCATGTTGCTGGGCAGGAATGTGAGTGTCAGGTTGACGGTAGCATCAATAGCACCCATTGTCTTGGCAGAATGTGCAAAGGCTCCTGCAAGAACGAAAATCCAAATCATCAGCATCATTTGTCCCGTGCCTGCTCCGCTGCTGAAAACATTTATACGTTTCTTTAGCGGTATACCGCCCGTGATTATAACAGCAAAGATGGAGGCAGCCATAAAGGCCACGGTGATAGGCACCTTGTAGAAGTCACCAGCAATGATGCTGGTGACTAAATAAAGTGCTACGAACACCGCTAAGGGTGATAATGCTAACAGACCTTTCTTCATTTATAGTGTTACGCCATTTTTGAAGATGGCTATTTCGCGATAGTCATTCTGCTCGTTGCGGGCTGGCTCTCCGCTGGCTACGCTTAGAATCTTGTCGATGAACTCCGGCACCAATTCCTGCATGGTTCGTCCTTCAATCAACTGACCTGCTGAAAAATCGACCCAGTTGGGCTTACGCTGGGCGAGGCTGGGGTTGGTGGCAATTTTCATGGTTGGTACGAAGGTGCCAAAAGGAGTACCGCGTCCTGTCGTGAACAGTACTAGCTGACAGCCTGCTGAAGCGAGTGCAGTGGCTGCCACAAGGTCGTTGCCAGGGGCAGAAAGCAGGTTCAAACCAGTTGCCTGCAAGCGGTCGCCATACTCCAGTACGCCACTGACGGGAGCACGTCCGCATTTTTGTGTGCAGCCTAATGCTTTGTCTTCGAGTGTTGAAATGCCGCCAGCTTTATTGCCTGGTGACGGGTTTTCGCCTACAGGCTCTCCGTGACTGAGGAAATACTCCTTGAAGTTATTAATCATGGATACCGTCTGGTCAAACAACTCTTCGGTTTTGCAGCGGTTCATCAAGATTGTTTCTGCTCCAAACATCTCAGGAACCTCTGTCAAGACACTTGTACCACCTTGTGCCACGAGCCAGTCGCTGAACTCGCCTACCAACGGATTAGCTGTGATCCCACTGAAACCGTCGCTGCCTCCGCATTTCAGACCTACGCGCAGCTTCGACACGCTGACCTCCTCGCGTCTGTCCTTCGATGCTGTGGCATAGAGCTCACGCAGCACTTTCATGCCAGCTTCCACCTCGTCGCCATCAACTTGCTGTGTTACCAGCAGACGGATGCGCTCCTTGTCATAGTTTCCCAACATCTTCATGAATTCTTCTGGCTGATTGTTCTCGCATCCCAGACTTAATACGAGTACAGCGCCTGCATTGGGGTGCAGACAGATGTCACGCAGAACCTTACGGGTGTTCTCGTGGTCTCCTGACAGCTGTGAACAACCATAGTTATGGTGCCAAGCATATATGCTGTCAATATCTTTACATTGTGTCTCTTCGCGTAGCTGAGCAGCCAGGCGTTCGGCAATACCGTTGACACAGCCCACAGTTGGTACAATCCATAACTCATTACGGACGCCAACCTCACCGTTCTTGCGAATATAGCCTTTAAAGGTTCGCTTTTCGTTTTTGATATCAAGAGCTTCGTTTACAGGTTGATATGTGTATTCCAGTGTGCCGCTCAGATTGGTCTTCAAGTTGTTTTCGTTAACCCACTGACCAGCTTTCAAGTCTTCTCGTGCGTGACCGATAGGATAGCCGTACTTGATGATGTTCTCACCTTGTTTCGTGTCGTTGATGAGCACCTTATGGCCAGCTGGCGTGTCCTGTAATACTGTGATTTGTTTGTTGTCAACATCGATGATGTCACCCTGTTTTTTTGCCTCCAGACAGACCACGACGGTGTCTGCAGGATTGATTTTCAGAAATGTAGTTTGTTCCATATTTGTTTAGTAGTTGAATGATTATCCAATATTTTTCCTTCGATAGAAATCCAGATTTTCTTTGGTCAGCAGTTCTATGGGCATGTAGTTTACGGGATTCACCTCGCGCTTCAGCACGATGGCATCGAAAAGAGTTTCAATGCACTCATAACCTTGCATGTAAGCATGCTGCGCGATGAGGAACGATATACTGCCCTGTCGTAGGCACTCTGCGTTCTTCTCTACCATGTCATAGCCCATAATCTGTATATTCCTTCGGTTGGAGTGCTGCAGGAATTCTCCGACAATATGAGCCTTTGAGTTAAACGTGATACAGTGGTGTACCAGCGGATGTTTCTTGAAGAAGCGTTCTAGAAGAGTGTGGTATTGCTCGCGTTTTTCGTCAAGAGGAAGGTCTAACTCTGATATGACAACTTCAGGGAAATGGTCATGCATATAATGCCGGAAACCTGTTTCGCGGTTCTCCTGCTGCTTTGATGCTACGTTACCATTCAGCATCTGTTTCATGAGCATGATTTCCTTCTCCTGTGGTGCCATCATCATCAGCATTCGCGCAGCAAAGTAACCGCTTTGGAATGAGTCTTGTCCGAAAAAGGACAGTGGACGCAAATCAGGCATATAGGAGTCGAGCAGGATGAAGGGTACTCCCTGTTCGTGAAGCTGATCGGTGAACTTACGTGTCAGCTCCAGTGTTGAGGGCACCACGATAATGCCTGATGGTTTCTGCTTGAGGACATCGTTGGCGGCCTTGACAAAAGTTTCTGGCTGGAATCGTTTATAATAAATCATCTGGATGGAAATGCCAAAGTCGCGGCGCCGCTCACAGGCCGCCTTTGCTCCTTCCTCAATTTCTTCCCAGTATGCTTCACTGGCGTGTTTGGGAATAATGCAATAGAAGGTATATTGTTTGTTGTAGGCCAGTGCGGAGGCATACATGTTGGGTTTATAGTCCATTTCTTCCAGAGCCTTGTTGACTTTCTCCAAAGCCTTTGGAGAGACGTTAGGACGGTTATGTAACACCCTGTCAACAGTGCCTACGCTAACTCCAGCACGTTCTGCGATATCCTTGATTCTTATCTTTTCGTTTACCATGATGATATTTTTGGACGCCAAAGGTACGAAATAATCAACAAACTACCAAACTTTCCTAAAAAAATACCTGTTTTTCTTGTTTTTTTGTATAATAATTTGTAATTTTGCACCCGTGAAAATTAAAGAAGTGCTGAGCGCCCTTGAACGATTCGCGCCTCTGCCCTTGCAGGAAAGCTGGGATAATGCTGGCTTGCAAGTAGGATTGACAGAGACGGAGGTTTCAGGGGCATTATTGTGTCTGGACGTCAACGAACAGATTATTGACGAAGCCATCCGCAAGGGGTGTAATCTCATTGTGAGCCACCACCCGTTGTTGTTCCGTGGACTGAAACAAGTCAGTGGTAGTGATTTTGTACAGCGTTGTGTTATCAAGGCTATCAAAAACGACTTCTGTGTTGTATCCATGCATACAAATATGGATAACGCATTGGATGGAGTAAACTTCAAGATGGCAGAGAAGATGGGGGCGATGCCTGTTCATTGCGACTTGCCAGAAGGAGAGAAATGCCCGATGGTCCTTGCCGAACTGTCCAAGCCAATGGCTGCTGACGATTTTGTATTGATGCTGAAACGGACCTTTGACGTGGAGTGCGTCATGTGTAACGAGCTGCTGCGCCGACCTATACAGCGAGTGGCTATCTGTGGCGGCGCAGGTGACTTTATGTTGCCTGATGCTATTAAACAGGGTGCAGATGCTTTTGTGACGGGAGAAATGCATTATCATGTGTATTTCGACCATGAGCAGAAAATTCAGATATGTGTCATAGGACATTATCAGAGTGAGCAATATACGAGTGAAATCTTCCGTGATATCATTCATAAAGAGTGTCCGGGTGTACGTACGGAAATAGCAGAGACGAACACTAATCCGATTATTTATTTATAATGTAACAACGAAATAACGTAATTACAACAAAAGATTAAGATTATGGCAAAGAAAGATCCAATGGACCTGTCGGTAGAGGAGCGTCTGAAAACCCTCTATCAGATGCAGACGGCACTCTCGGCAATTGACGAGAAGCGTGCTTTGAGAGGTGAGCTGCCCCTTGAGGTGCAAGACCTTGAAGACGAGATTGAAGGACTCTCGACACGTATTGAGAAGATTCAGCGTGACATTGATGAGTTCCAGAAGGCCGTGACTATGAAGAAAGGCGAGATTGTTGAGGCTCAAGCCAGTGTGGAGCGTTATCAGGCTCAACTCAATGATGTGAAGAACAATCGTGAGTATGATACGTTGAGCAAGGAGATTGAGTTCCAGACGTTGGAGATTGAACTCTGTAACAAGAAAATCAAGGAAGCTCAAGCACGTATCGCTGAGAAACAGGAAGAACTGCAGGCAAATCTGGCAATGATTGAAGAGCGTAAGAACGATCTCGAGGTGAAGAAAGGCGAGCTTGATGAGATTATGGAAGAAACCCGTGCGGAAGAGGACAAACTGAAGTCCAAGGTGAAGGACCTGGAGACAAAGATTGAACCTCGTCTGTTGACATCGTTCAAGCGTATCCGTAAGAATGCCCGCAATGGTCTGGGCATCGTTTATGTGCAGCGTGATGCCTGTGGAGGTTGCTTCAATAAGATTCCTCCCCAGCGTCAGCTTGACATAAAGATGCACAAGAAAATCATCGTATGCGAATATTGTGGACGTATTATGATTGATCCCGAGCTGGCAGGTGTAAAACTCGACAAGCCTGTTGAGGAGAAGAAGACACGTAAGCGTTCTATTCGCAAAACGGTTAAAAAGGCCGAAGATGAGTCTGCTGACGAATAAATTAAAATAGGTATGTAAGTACCTCTATTATATGACAAATCATCAGAAAAATGCCCGTTTTTCTTCAAAAAAGGCGATGTAAGTCAAAAAATAGAGCAAAAAAGTGCACTTTTTAGTGTTTTTTCTTGGTACTTATGTTTTTTTTTATTTATTTTGCAGTCGATTTGAAAGAATTTAAACAATTGATTTTATATTTTTAAACAAAATTATTAAACATGAAAAAGCTATTTTTAATGCTTGCTGTTGCTGCTTTGTCAGCACAGACAATGTCTGCTCAGACCGTTGAGGAGAGCAAGAACTTTGACAACTGGTACATTGGAGTCAATGGTGGTATTACTGCTCCTGCCAAGAACTTCAAGATGATGAAGAACCTGAATTTCGATGCAGGTCTTCGTATCGGCCGTTGGTTTACTCCGGCTGTAGGTCTCGCTGCTGAAGGAGAAGTTTACTTCGGTAAGAAGATTACGAACAACTATCTTGTTCCCCTGCCTCTGGAAGCAATCAACACTACTGTTAAGATGTCAAACGTTAGCCTGCTGGGTACTCTGAACCTGAGCAACTGGCTCGGTGGCTATCCCGGTCAGCCCCGCTGCTTCGAGGTTATCGCTGTTGGTGGTCTCGGCTGGATGCACTACTGGGGTCATGCAAAGGAGAACGCTATGTCTTCTAAGCTGGCTATCGACTTCACCTTCAACCTTGGTTCTGACAAGCAGTGGCAGCTCTACATCGAGCCCAACATTGTTTATCACATTGCTGACTCTTACGTAGAGCCTCAGTTCAACCTGAACCGTGCTAACGTAGGTGCAAACCTCGGTATCAACTACAAGTTCGGTAACAGCAACGGTACTCACAACTTCAAGATTGCTGAGCTCCGCGACCAGGCTGAGATCGATGGTCTGAACGCTAAGATCAACGAGCTGCGTGCTAACCTGAACGACAAGGATGCTCTGCTGGCTGCTAAGGACGCTCAGATCCGTGACCTGCAGGCTGCTCTCGACGCTTGCAACAACCGTCCGACTGAGCCCGTTTATGTAAAGCCCGCTACTGCAACTAACCTCCAGCCGACCGTTCTCTTCCGCAAGGGTAAGAGCACTATCGATGCTGCTCAGTATGCTCCGATCGAGCTGATTGCTTCTTACATGAAGAATCATCCCGATGCAAAGGTTGAGATTAAGGGTTATGCTTCTCCCGAGGGTAGCCTTGAGCTGAACCAGAAGCTTTCTGAGGATCGTGCAAATGCCGTTATGAAGGCCCTCATCAAGAAGTACAAGATTTCTGCAGACCGTCTGTCAGCTATTGGCTGTGGTCCTACGGATCAGCTCTTCGAGGAGCTCGAGTTCAACCGTGTTGCTACTTTCAACGACATGGCAAAATAAATTGAACTGAAAGTTTCAAAATAATTAAGTCTCCGTAGTCGCAAGGCTACGGAGATTTTTTTTGTGCGTATTTTTCCTGTTTATTTGCAGGTCTGATGGAATTTGTTTATCTTTGCAATCCCTAAGAACCAAATTTTATAACCAAAGCAATGATGAATCATTTCAGACTGAGTACATTATCTCTGTTTCTCTTCCTTGCACTTGGAGCCGTAGCACAGCGTCATACCATTGACTTGCGCCAGTGGCAGTTCTCTCGTAATGGAGCAGACTGGCAGCAGGTGACTATACCCCATGACTGGGCCATCAGCGGCCCCTTCGACAAGAAGTGGGACTTGCAGCGTGTTGCCATCGAGCAGAATGGTGAGACGGAAGCAACAGAGAAGAGTGGTCGTAGCGGTGCACTGCCCTGGATTGGAGAAGGCTATTATCGTACGACCGTCTCTCTTGACGAACCCGTCAGTCACGCAGAACTGGTGTTTGATGGTGCCATGAGTGAACCTACGGTGAAGATTAATGGCCAGCAGGCTGGCTATTGGGCTTATGGCTACAATGCTTTCCGAATCGATGCAACGCCTTTCCTGAAGACGGGTAATAATTCCATTGAAGTTAATCTGAAGAATGTGGAAGAAAGCTCTCGCTGGTATCCTGGTGGTGGACTCTACAGACCTGTAGAACTCATACTGACTCCAAAGGCACATATTGATGCTTGGCAGACTTGCGTGCGCACCTTGTCTGTTCAGGAGAATAAGGCTTTTGTCAGCATTGCTGCCAAGATCAACAATCCTGTTGACGGAATGTCGTTGAAGGCTCAGATGATAAATGCTGAAGGTACCGTTGTTGCCGAGCAGTATAATAGGGTAGGGCCTTCAGGCGAATTGTCGTTTACCTTCGAAGTGGAACACCCACAGTTATGGACGCCTGAGACACCTTATTTATATATGGTGAAGTTGACATTGGGTGAAGGTTGTGACGAGACCTCTTTACGTTGTGGCATTCGTACGGTCACCGTTTCCAAGGAAGGCGGTTTCCAGCTGAACGGCGTGACGCGTAAGCTGAAGGGCGTCTGCCTGCACCATGACTTAGGACCTTTGGGAGCAGCCATCAATAAGGCTGCGCTCATCCGTCAGATAGAGAGCATGAAGGCGATGGGTGCCGATGCCATCCGTACTTCTCACAACATGCCCAGCCAATGGCAGATGGATATTTGCGACTCTTTGGGTATGATGGTGATGGCAGAGTCGTTCGACATGTGGATTTATCCTAAGTGTAAGAATGGTTACGCACGCTTCTTCAAGGAGTGGGCCGACCGCGATATGGAGAACCTCGTGCTGCGTAACCGCAACCACCCCAGCATCGTGATGTGGTCGATAGGCAACGAGATTCCTGAGCAGTGGAGCGACGAAGGCCGTGAGATATCCCGTCACTTGCAGGACATCTGTCATAGGCTCGACCCCACACGTCCTGTCACGCAGGGCATGGATCGTGCCGAGGATGCGCTGAAGAGCGGTTTTGCACAGGTGATGGATGTGCCTGGCTTCAACTATCGTGTCCATAAATATACCACCAATATCCAGCAGTTGCCCAAAGGCTTCCTGTTGGGCTCCGAGACGGCATCAACAGTCTCTTCGCGAGGTGTTTACAAGTTTCCCGTGGTGCCTGACGATAATTCCCGCTTCGCGTCGTGGGCGGAGGGCTATGACCCTAAAGCCATAGAGACGGCCGACGGCCAGTGCTCCAGCTACGATGTGGAGTATTGTCCTTGGTCCAATCTGCCCGACGATGACTGGGTATGGCAGGACGACTATCCTTGGGTCATAGGAGAGTTTGTATGGACGGGTTACGACTATCTGGGTGAGCCGTCGCCTTACGACGAATACTGGCCCAGCCGCTCCAGTTACTTCGGTGTCTGCGACTTGGCAGGCCTGCCCAAGGACCGCTATTTCCTCTATCGCAGCCACTGGAACCGTCAGGAGCACACGCTCCACGTGCTGCCCCACTGGACGTGGCCAGGCCGTGAGGGCGAGGTGACACCTGTCTATGTCTATACCGACTATCCCAAGGCCGAGCTCTTTGTGAATGGACGGAGTGAAGGCGTAAGGAGCAAGGGTGTAGGTAGGTTAGACCGCTATCGCCTCCGCTGGAACGACGTCCGCTATGAACCGGGCGTGATTGAGGTCGTGGCTTACGACGAAGAGGGCCACGAGATGGCACGTACCCGTCAGGTGACTGCTGGCGAGCCTGCTGCGTTGAGTTTGAAGGCTGACCGTACCATTTTGAAGGCCGATGGCGACGACTTGTCATTTGTCACTGTGTCGTTGACTGATGCCAATGGCGTATTCTGCCCAACGGCAGATGACGAGCTTACATTTGAAGTGACAGGTGCGGGCGTCTATCAGGCTGCCTGCAACGGTGATGCCACGAGCCTCGAACCCTTTACAGAACCGCGTATGCGGCTGTTCAGTGGTCAGTTGGTCGTCATTGTGCGCACCACAACAGCTCCTGGTGACATTACCTTAACGGTAACTGATGCCAAACGAGGACTGGCAAGGACTCTGAGGCTTACCTCCCGGTAAAGTCATTTGAATGGCAATAAATGAAGAAAATGTATTTTCTTTTGGTAATTTGCTCACTTATTCGTACCTTTGTAGCGTAATAAAGAAGATACATGGCAGAAGTCAAGCAACGACTGTTGGGAATGACGCTGGCAGAGCTGAAGGAGGCTGTGCTGGCGTTGGGAATGCCTGGATTTACGGCAAAGCAGATTGCTCAGTGGCTGTACGAGAAGCATGTGCAGTCAGTTGACGAGATGACGAATATCTCGAAGCAGAATCGTCAGCGTCTTGCCGAGGAGTACGAGGTGGGCCTCATGCCTGCTATTGACAGTCAACACTCGAAGGATGGTACCATTAAATACCTGTTCCCGGTAGAAAACAATCACTTTGTCGAAACAGTGTATATTCCTGACGGAGAGCGTGCTACGCTGTGCGTATCTTGTCAGGTTGGATGCAAGATGAACTGTCTGTTTTGTCAGACAGGCAAGCAGGGCTGGCAGGGCAATCTCACCCCTGCTGACATCCTGAATCAGATATACGTTGTCAACCACCACTCACCGCTTACCAACATTGTCTTCATGGGACAGGGTGAGCCGATGGATAACCTTGATGCCGTATTGAAGGCAACAGAGATTCTGACTGCCGACTGGGGTTTCGCGTGGAGCCCCAAGCGTATCACGGTCAGCTCTGTGGGCGTTCCCGGGAAACTAAAGCGTTTCCTCGACGAGAGTCAGTGTCACGTTGCCATCTCCATGCATTCGCCCATTCATGAGCAGCGCCTGCAGCTGATGCCTGCCGAGCGGGCACAGGCTATTGCCGACACCGTTGACATGCTCAAGCAGTATGACTTCTCGCACCAGCGCCGTTGCTCGTTCGAGTACATCTGCTTTGGAGGACTGAACGACCAGCCGTTGCATGCCCGTGAGATTGTGCGATTGCTTGAAGGTCTGGAGTGTAGGGTCAACCTGATACGTTTCCACGAGATTCCCGATGTCAACCTCCCCTCGTCCGACGAGCAGCGTATGGAGTCTCTTCGCGACTACCTCACGCATCATGGTGTGTTTACCACCATCCGCGCCAGTCGCGGTCAGGACATTTTTGCGGCATGTGGATTGCTGAGCACAGAAAGAAGTAAGAACAAATAGCGTTAAACAATATAAATGTAATATGATGGAACAAAGAAAGATACGCGTGGCTATCACGCATGGAGATACGAACGGCATTGGTTACGAGGTGATCCTGAAGGCCTTTGCCGATCCTGCAATGTTTGAGTTGTGTACCCCGATTGTGTATGGCTCGCCCAAGGTGGCAGCCTATCATCGCAAGGCGCTCGACCTGCCTACCAACTTCAGTATCATCGAGAAGGCTGAGGATGCCCAGGACGGACGTCTCAACATGCTGGCAACTTTTGAGGACGAGGTGAAAGTTGATCTCGGACAGCCTTCCAAGGAGGCAGGCACAGCAGCCCTGAAAGCCCTCGACCGTGCTATGACCGACTTCCGCTCAGGTCTTTACGATGTGCTTGTTACGGCTCCCATCAATAAGAACACCATTCAGAGTGAGGCGTTCCATTTCTGTGGACATACCGAATATATCGAGCAGAGTGTGGGCGACGGTAACAAAGCGCTGATGATCTTGATGAACGACACCCTGCGTGTGGCGCTTGTGACGACACACCTGCCCATCAAGGATGTGGCTGCCGCCATCACGAAGGAGGCTATTGTCAAGAAGGCAACGGTTTTCCATCAGTCGTTGAAGCGCGACCTCCGCATCTCCAACCCCCGTATAGCCGTGCTCTCGCTCAATCCGCATGCCGGTGATGGGGGAGTGCTGGGCTCTGAGGAGCAGGACGTCATCATCCCTGCCATTGCAGAACTCGAGAAGGCAGGCATACAGGCCTTTGGTCCTTACGCTGCCGACGGCTTCTTTGGCAGCGGAGCCTATACGCGTTTCGACGGTGTGCTCGCCATGTATCACGACCAGGGACTGGCTCCGTTCAAGACGGTGGCCCTCGAGAACGGCGTGAACTTCACGGCAGGCCTTCCCATCGTGCGCACGTCGCCTGACCACGGGACGGCCTACGACATTGCTGGTAAGGGCATTGCCGACGAGCAGTCGTTCCGCCAGGCCATCTATGCCGCCATCGATATCTGGCGCAACCGTCAGCATTTTGATGAGCCGTTGGCCAATCCTCTGCCGAAGCTCTATCATGAGCGTCGTGAGGATGGTGAGAAGGCCCGTTTTACGATAAAAAAGGAAAAAGAACAGCCGAAATCATAAATTCTGTCATATTTCTGCCATTATGTCAGATTTTCTTCGTACCTTTGCACGCTAAATGAATAATTCGGAACTGCAAAGCATCAAACAGCGATACAACATCGTAGGTAACTGCGAAGGTTTGAATCGCGCGTTGGACGTCGCCCTACAGGTGGCGCCCACTGACTTGTCTGTTCTGATTGTAGGCGAGAGCGGCGTGGGAAAAGAGATTATCCCGCGTGTCATCCACGACAATTCCCCGCGTCGCCGTGAGAAGTATTTTGCCATCAACTGCGGCTCCATTCCCGAGGGAACGATTGACAGCGAGTTGTTTGGCCATGTGAAGGGTTCGTTTACAGGAGCCATCAATGACTCCCCCGGATATTTCGGCGTGGCCCACAAGGGTACGCTGTTCCTCGACGAGGTGGGCGAACTGCCTATGGCCACACAGGCCCGTCTGCTTCGTGTGCTCGAGACGGGAGAGTACATCCCCGTAGGTGCCACAGAGGTGCGTAAGACCGATGTCCGCATCGTGGCTGCCACGAACGTCAATATCCAGCAGGCTATCAGCGAGGGCCGTTTCCGTGAGGACCTGTACTATCGTCTGAACCAGGTGCCCATTCAGATACCCCCTCTGCGCGACCGTGGTGAGGACATCGTCCTGCTGTTCCGCCTGTTTGCTATGCAGATGGCAGAGAAGTACCGCATGGACAAGGTTGTGTTGACTGACGATGCCAAGCAGTTGCTCATGCGTTACAAGTGGCCGGGCAACGTGCGCCAGCTGAAGAACATCACTGAGCAGATATCCGTGCTCAGTGCCGACCGTCTCATCACGCCCGAGGTGTTGCTGCGCTTCATTCCCCAAGACCAGGAGAGCACGCAGCTGGCTACCATTCATCGTGAGGGAGAGCATTCGTTCGAGAGCGAGCGCGAGATTCTCTATAAGATTCTCTTCGAGCTTCGCGGTAACGTGAACGACATCCGCCGCGAGATGACTGCGCTGAAGAAGCAGATGGCAGAGGGTACGGCCGTGACTGCCGCTCCTTCCACGCTGTCCACCACGCAGCTGACTCCCATCCAGCCCATCACCCCCATCTCCTCTCCTCTGGAGGATGCCGAGGCAGAGGAGTATGTGGAGCCTGAGCGTGAGCCTGAGAGCCTGAACCTGAGCGACCTGGGGCGTCAGATGCTGGAAAAGGCCCTTGAGCGTAATGGGGGCAACCGTAAGAAGGCTGCGCAGGAGCTGGGCATCAGCGACCGCACGCTATATAGAAGACTGAAACAGTACGGACTGGACAAGTAAAAGGTAAAAAAGTAAAAAGGTTAGAAATGATGAAGACCTGGATTTTCAATCGGACGAATCGTTGCTGTGTAGGCAAGGGCCTGCGCCGTGTCTTGACTTTTTGTCTTTTCACCTTATTGCTTTTGTCATGCTCTGTGAGCTATAAGTTCAACGGAGCCAGCATCAATTACAATGAGGTAAAGTCCATCCAGATTGACGAGTTCCCCGTTCGTTCTGCCTATGTGTGGGCTCCTATGGGCCCGTTGTTCAACGACGAGCTGAAGGACCAGTTTGCCCGTCATACGCGTCTCACGCAGGTGAAGCGTAATGGCGACTGGGTGCTGCAGGGTGAGATTACCCGCTACGACCAGCAGAACAAGGCTGTGTCCAGCGAAGGCTACTCGTCTCAGATGGAGCTGTCGCTTACCGTCAATGTGCGTTTCAAGAACAACAAGAACCACAGCGAGGACTTTGAGCGTCAGTTTACTGCGCGTCAGACGTTCGAGACGGTCGTCTCTCTCGATGCTGTTCAGGAAGAGCTTGTCACGCTGATGATTAAGGACATCTGCGATCAGATATTCAATGCTACGGCAGCGAACTGGTAAAGGTTAGAGGTTAAAGAGCAAAAGTCTATGGAACTGACAGAGTATATCAACCACCCCGAGCGTCTTGACAGGGACTCCCTGTACGAGCTGCGCTCGATGCTGGCGCTCTATCCGTATTTCCAGACGGTACGACTGCTCTTGCTGCAGAACCTCTATCTGCTCCACGACCCCACGTTCGACGAGGAGCTGCGACGTGCCGCCATCCACATTACCGACCGCCGCATCATCTTCCAGCTGGTTGAGGCTGCCCACTACAAGGTGCTCGGCGCACAGCAGGCAGAGCAGAAGCCCGAGGTTCACGAGCAGGGCAACCGTACCATCTCGCTCATTGAGAACTTCCTCGAGTCCATACCCAAGGACGAGGACCATGACGCACAGAAGCCGCGCCGCAAGCCGACGCCTGCCGATGCTGCCGTTGACTATGTGGCTTACCTCTTGGAGAGTGCCGCCGAGGAGGCTCCCGCCGAGACAGCTGTTCCGCAGCTGAGGGGTCAGCAGCTCATCGACTCCTTCATCGAGCAGGACTCCGGACGCTTCGTGCTCAGCGATACGCCCGAATACACTCCTGCACAGGCTGTGGCAGAATTAGAGGAGAAAAACGAAGAAGAAGAGTATTTTACGGAGACTTTAGCCCGTATTTATGTCAAACAAGGCAGATATTCGAAGGCTTTAGAAATTATTAAGCGATTAAGTTTGGCTTATCCGAAAAAAAATGCTTACTTTGCAGACCAAATTCGATTCTTGGAGAAATTAATAATAAATAACAATAAAAAATCAAAGTAAAAATGTACACATTATTTGTAATTCTTATCGTAATTGCAGCACTCCTGATGATTGGTATCGTACTCATCCAGGAGTCTAAGGGAGGCGGTCTTGCCTCAAATTTCGCTTCTTACAACCAGATTGGCGGTGTCCGCAAGACTACCGACTTCATTGAGAAGACAACCTGGGGCCTGGCCATCGCTATGGTCATCATCAGCATCGTTTGTGCATACGTTGCACCGAGAAACACTGTAGGCCGCTCTGTAACAGAGGGTATCGAGGCTCCTGCCGCTAACCCCAACAACCTGCCTACCTTCGATGCCAGCCAGCAGAAGAAGGACGTTCCTGCTACCAAGGACGCCAAGGAGGCTCCTGCAGCAGCTGAGACACCCGCTCCGGCAAACTAAAATCCCTTAATTGACCAAGCCTATGAAGTGGGTTCGAATACTATTACTGTCGGTGGTCGCCGCGATTCTCACCAGTTGCGGTACCACTTCGACGGTACCCATTACTGGCCGTAAGCAGAACCTGATTGTCAGCGACGAGCAAGTGCTCAGCTTGAGCAATCAGCAGTACCAGGAGTACATGAAGACGGCCAAGAAGTCCACCAATGCGGCCAACACCGCAATGGTGCAGCGCGTAGGTCAGCGTCTGGCCAATGCGGTCGTAAGCTATCTCAATGCCAACGGTCTTGGCAATGAGGTCTCTCAATATCAGTGGGAGTTCAATCTCGTGCAGAACACCGAGCTCAATGCCTTCTGCATGCCTGGCGGCAAGATTGTGGTCTATGAGGGCCTGTTGCCTGTCACGCAGGACGAGGCATCGTTGGCCATCGTTCTGGGTCATGAGATTGCCCATGCCGTTGCCAAGCACTCTGCCGAGCGTCTCAGCAATGCCTACAAGCAGCAGTATGGTCTGCAGGTGCTGGGTGCTGTGGCCTCAGGAATGGGTGTCAGCAGCGGAACCATCCAGTTAGGACAGCTTGTTGCTGAGGCTGGCGGACAGTTCTTTACCGCAGGCTTCTCACGCAAGCAGGAGAGCGAGGCTGACCACATGGGTCTCATCTTCGCCGCTATGGCGGGCTATGACCCGCAGGTGGCTGTCAGCTTTTGGCAGCGCATGTCGCAGGCCTCTGGCGGCGGTTCCAACTCGTTGTTGAGCGACCACCCGTCCGATGCCGACCGCATCAGCGACCTGCAAGGGTGGATGCCCGAGGCTTTGAAGTATTACAAGCCCGTGACGACGACCACCACCACCTCTACGGCGACAACTTCTACAAAGAAAACCACAAAGACAACCAAAAAGAAGACCACTAAGAAAAAATAGTGGTCTTTCTTCGCTTATGAAAAAGAAATTATTTTTCCTTTCCATAGGCCTGTCGCTGGTGCTCGCCGCATCGGCACAGGCCCCTCAGGGAGGCATCTCCCCACAGATGTTGCAGGAAATCGTCAGACAGCAGACCACGACAGCGGCCGACCGTGCCCTGCGTAACGCCATTGCTGCCAACGCCATCGACAACCTTGCACAGAACCACCTGAATGCCGGCGAGCCCGACACCCACTTCAGCGTTGAGACACGTTCACAGTCCATCACCGACCAGAAGTCCAGCGGACGCTGTTGGATGTTCAGCGGGCTCAATGTCCTGCGCGCCAATTTTGCGCAGCGTACCGACTCGCTCACCATTGAGTTCTCGCAGGACTATCTCTTCTTCTGGGACCAGCTCGAGAAGTCCAACCTCTTCCTGCAGGGCGTCATCGATACCGCCCGCAAGCCCATTGACGACCAGCGCGTGCAGTTCTTCTTCAAGAAGCCGCTCAGCGACGGAGGCACGTTCTGTGGTGTGGCCGACCTCACCGCCAAGTACGGGCTCGTGCCCAAGGCTGTGATGCCCGAGACCTTCTCCAGCGACAACACCTCACGCATGTCACGACTCATCGACTCCAAGCTCCGTGAGTTCGGACTGCAGCTGCGCGACATGGTGACACAGGGCAGGAAAGCCTCCGACATCGAGAAGGCGAAGACGCAGATGCTCGCCACCGTCTATCACATGCTCGTGCTCACCCTCGGCGAGCCGCCCACGCAGTTCACCTACACCTTCCGCGGCAAGAACGGCAAGCCCGTAGGCGAGGCCCGTCAGTTCACTCCGCAGACGTTCTATCAGGAGGTTGTCGGCCAGCCGCTCAACGGCACGTTCATCATGGTCATGAACGACCCGCGCCGTCCCTATTACAAGACCTACGAGGTGGAGTACGACCGTCACACCTACGACGGCCACAACTGGCGCTACCTCAACCTCCCCATGGAGGACATCGAGCCGCTGGCCATCGCCTCGCTCAAGGACGGCCAGAAGCTCTATAGCTCCTACGACGTGGCGAAGTTCCTCGACCGCAAGCGCGGTCTCTGCGACCTCCGCAACTTCGACTACGAGTCGCTCTTCGGCACCACGTTCGGCATGAACAAGGCCCAACGCATCTCCACCTTCGACAGCGGCTCCACGCACGCCATGACGCTGACGGCTGTCGATCTCGATGCCAACGGCCATCCCCTGAAGTGGAAGGTCGAGAACTCCTGGGGCGCTGCCAGTGGTCATCAGGGCTGCATCATCATGACCGCCGAGTGGTTCCGCGAATTTATGTTCCGTCTTGTCGTACCTAAGAAGTACGTCCCCGAGAACCTCTTGAAGCTCAGCGAGCAGCAGCCCATCATGGTCATGCCTGAAGACCCCCTCTTCGTGGCTGACGAGTAATAACTGGAACCCATGACAACAACGACGATGAAGAAGACAGCATACCATCTCCTGGCACTCCTGCTGCTCACTGCCTGCAATCAGGTCACGCCCCCTGCCGACAGCCAGCAGCAGGCCGACAGTCTGACGGCTGAGGCTGAACCCGCAGCGCTTTATGACACCAAACCCTCACAGGCACCCAACGGTCTCGAGATTCCCAAGGGCAGCCAGGGGCGCATCCTGCGTAGGGTAGGGTACACCACGTCCTACAACGCCCAGAACCGCATCCCCGACTGGGTGGGCTGGCACCTCATCCCCAGTCATGTCTCAGGGCGCTATCACCGCTCTGCCGAGATGTTCCATGAGGATACCGATGTCAGCAGCCCGCGCGCCTACGACTCCGACTACCGCGGCTCCGGCTTCGACCGCGGCCACATGTGTCCTTCGGGCGACAACAAGTGGGACCGTAAGGCACAGGAGCAGTCGTTCCTCTTCACCAACATCTGTCCCCAGCATCACGGACTCAATGCTGGCGCGTGGAACGATGTCGAGCTGCAGTGCCGCGCCTGGGCAAAGCGCTATGACGGCCTCTACATCGTCTGCGGCCCCGTGCTCTACGACCGCCAGCACCGCACCATCGGGCGCAACCGCGTCGTCGTGCCCGAAGCCTTTTTCAAGGTCGTACTCCGCAAACAGGGCAACAACTGCCATGCCCTCGGCTTCCTCTACGAGAACAAGAGCGCCTCGCGCAACATGAGCCGTTACGTCCGCAGCGTTGATGAGATAGAGCGCCTTACCGGGCTCGACTTCTTCTCTCAGTTGCCCGACGACATCGAGGAAAAGATAGAAAAACAGGCCGATTTGCGCGATTGGTACCCCTTGCGTGAAATAAAATAGAAAATAATTCACGAAATCTTTGGCAATTCCGAATAAAAGCATTACCTTTGCACCCGCAATTGACAAAAAGCAGTTTCGAAAATTGTAAATTGTCAAATTGTAAATTAACATGGTGCCCGTAGTTCAGTTGGTTAGAGCGTCAGATTGTGGTTCTGAATGTCGACGGTTCGAGTCCGTCCGGGCACCCAAGGTAGAAAACAAAGGAAATTTCCGAGAATCCCAGTAAATAAAAGGGTTCTCGGAATTTTAATTTAAAGAGGACGAGTTCCAACTTTTTGGTCTGAGACCAACTTTTAGGCTCGAAAATCGACGCAAAATCGACGCAAAAATCGACGCAAAAATCGCAAAAAATTGCAAGATTCGATACCAGATGGAAGCCATAATATTCCTGTGTTCCACAACGTTCAGATTCCATACGTGCACCAGCTTCAGAACGTCTTGCACGAACACAATGAGAATATCAGCATCCACATGCAGATATTCAAGATTTAACTAGTTATCAAGCTTTTACTTTTAATGACTCATGTTTCCGCATCCGTCCCAATGGGGATGGACGAGGAAATAATGTCATTGGATAAAAAGAAGCCCGACCTGCAAATGCAAGCCAGGCTTTGATTTGTGTTTTGAGTCAGCATGTTATGAGACCTCAATAGCCTTGGTGACTTTCTCCTTTGGTTCGGTCTTCGGCATGGTGATGGTCAGGATGCCGTCCTCGACCTTGGCAGAAATCTGGTCTTTCACCACATCGTCTGGCAGCACGTAGTTCTGCTCG
>CACXJZ010000040.1 GCA_902768105.1 uncultured Prevotellaceae bacterium | reverse complement strand
ATTTGGAAAATGCAAGTTTTCCTACTGTTTTTTGTGACACACGCAAGAAACACTAGGGAGGGGTGTGATGGAAGATGTATGATGGATGAAGGAAGAGGGCCTTATTCCAGTCCTTCAGTCAGGAAGCGTCTCAGATGAAGGTGGGTAATACCATCAGAATCCTGTCTGCCTACGAGCGGGGTCATTGATATGACATACTTTGGATAGTTGTCCTTGATAGCCCGCAGATTGCCGAACTCACGCTCTCTCGTGGCTTCGTCGGCGATGATATATGAAGCCTGCACATAGATTCTTTGGCCTTGTGGCTTCTTACAGACAAAATCAATCTCGCCAGTCTGCAGCTGTCCGACTGTTACCTCATAGCCGAGGCGTATCAGGTGGTTATAGATAACGTTCTCAATTACTTTTTCTATGTCACCCTCACGCGAACCACCAGCCAGCGTGTTCCGCAGGCCGTTGTCCTCAAAATAGAACTTGTCGTTGCTCTCGAACAACTTCTTGCCGTGAATGTCATAGCGGTTCACCTTATGTATCAGATAGGCATCGCATAGAAACTTCGTGTAGTTGATGATAACCGTCGAGGTGACGCTGTCGCCTTGCGACTTCATATACTTGGCAATGCTGTTGGCCGAGATGATCTTTCCTGCGTTGTCTGCCAGAAAACGCACGAGGTTCTCGAGGAACGGCACGTTGCGAATCTTGTTCCTCATAATCACGTCTTTCAGCAGCACCGTGTGGTACACATCGGTCTGGTACTCATGCGCATCCTGCTCGTCAAGCCCCATCTTCACCAAACCCGGCAGACCGCCGAACTGGATATACTTTGCCAGCGTATCGTCAGAGTCCGTGAGCTGATGGAACAGCATGAACTCCTTGTAACTCAATGCCTGGATATAGATTTCCTTGTAGCGGCCTCCTATTAGGGAGCTTAAGTCACTGCTCAGCATCTTCGAATTTGATCCGGTTATAACCAGCTCAATATCCGGTTCCTCGTAATAGCTACGAACACTTTTCTCGAACTCCTCAATGTCTTGAATCTCGTCAACAAGGATGTAGTTTTTCTTTGCCTTGTTGCGCCTTGCATCGATATAGGCGTTCAAGTCCTGATAGGTCTTAATGTTGTCAAACTCATGCTTCTCCTTGTCGATGAAGATGATATTTGCACGCTTATCCTTACTCACTTTGTCCCTGAAGAGACGCAGGATATAGCTCTTGCCTATACGGCGCTGACCCGTCAGGATGATGATGGTGTCCTTACCCAAATACCATTCAATTTTCTCCAGATAACTCTGTCTCAATATCGCACTCATAATCCGATTTTTATCTTTTATAATAGAAATTCGGTGCAAATATACTAATTTTATCTTTTATAGAAGACAAAAATGGGAAGAATTTTGATTTTATCCGTCATATTAGAGGGAAGATGTGTGATGTCTGATGTCTGATGAGACCCCTCCAGACCTCCCCTGTTTAGGGGAGGCTAGGGGAGGCTTTGGCTATTCCGCCTTGTTCTGGATGAGCTTGACATTGGTGAGCGTCAGCTTGGCTGTTGCCTCGTCAATGTCGTTACCTTTATTATTATAGAGGAAGACGGAGTTCGTGATGTCAATGTCGTGAACGCAGTTGGCTTCCGTCGAACCCTTGGCGCGGATGGCTGTGGCGCAGCCGCGACAGGTGACGTCGGAGATGTGGATGCCCTGGAACTCGGGCACGTACTCCAGCTTTCGGGGCTGTGTGAGCTCGGGGTTGTCGCGTCCGGCAGGACGGTCAACGTAGTCGCACTGGAAGACGACAGCCTCGTCCTTGATGTCGGTCATGACGATGTGACTGATGTAGATGTCCTCGCTGCGTCCGCCACGTCCGATGGCACTCTTGAAGCGCAGGCCGGTGTCTGTTCCGCTGAAGCGGTTGTCGCGAACGACGATGCGCCGCATGCCGCTGATGCTCTCGCTGCCGATGACAAAGCCGCCATGAGCGTGGAACACGGTGTTGTTCATGATGAGGATGTCCTCGCAGCCGTTGGCGGGCGAGGCCTCCTTGCGCTTGCCGCTCTTCATGCAGAGTCCGTCGTCGCCGGCATCAACGGTGCTGTTGACGATGAGCGCAATGTTACAGTCGCTCAGGTCGATGGCGTCGCCGTTCTGGGCGTTCCAGGGACAGCGCACGGTAACGCCGTCGATGATGATGTTCTTGGAGTAGCAGGGATGTACGTGGAAGCGGGGGGAGTTCTGGACGGTGACGCCCTGAATGAGCACGTTCTCGCAGTCAGTCACGCGGATGAGGTCAGCACGGCGCTTCTCCTGTTCCTCAGGGGTGGGGGCGATGTTGGGATAGCCGGCTTTCACGTCCCACGGATACCAGAGCTTGCCGTCCTGTCGCTCTACACCTCCGATTTCCTGAAACGCCTTCCACTCGACGGTGCTCACCTTCTCGCGCTTGACGGGACGCCACTGTGCGCCGTTGCCGTCGATGATGCCTTCGCCCGTAATGGCGATGTTCTTACACTTCGAGGCGCGTATGGCAGGCACGCACTTCTCGGGGTTCTTCTCGTCAATGAACAACCGTTTGTCTGGCGAGAAGAGGATGATGGCGTTCTTGTCGAGGTGCAGGTCGATGTTGTCCTTGAGCATGATGGGGCCCGTGAGCCAGATGCCGGCAGGCACGACCAGACGTCCGCCGCCCTGCTTGGAGAGCTGGCTGATGCCTTTTCGGAATGCCTCTGTGTTGAGCGTCAGACCATCACCTACGCCACCCACGTCAGTCAGCATGATGCTGTTGGCGGGGATGACGGGTGCGGTGACCTGCTTCAGTGTGACAGGCAGGTTCTGATAATACTTCGTGTAGTCTTGTGCCTGGGCAGTAGCCGTCAGGCAATTGAGCAGCATAGCTGCGCAGATAGTTTTTAGTAGTTTCATTTGTATGATTTGTTTGTTTGATGATGCTTCTTTACACCAGATGCTCGATGATGTCGGCACGGTCGCCAGGCAGCATGTCGATGACGGGCAGCTCAATCATGGTGTAGCAGCCGGGCTGCTGACGCAGAGAGGCGCGTGCCACGTTGACCAGCACCTGAGCTGTCAGGGCGGGGTTGTTGATGCTCATGTTGAACTCGAAACGCTGGTTCTGCGTCTTGCCGCTGACACCCTTGCGCACGAGGTGTACGCCGTGTCCCATGTCCTTGACGGCATCGACAGACTCAACGGCGAAGACGTGTGTCTCGTCATTGGCGAAGTAGGGGTCGGCCTTGATGTCCTTCGTCACCTGCTCCAGCGTGTAGCCGTCTTCCAGCTCTACATAGACCATGCGGCGATGGATGCCCTCACCCAAGGGGATGGTCATAGACAGGGCGTTCTTAACGCCAGCCTTTGAGCGTACGCAGACGGAGTGTCCCATGGACATGCCCGGTCCGAAATTGGTATATGACAGGCCCTTGGGTGCAAGGCTCTGCATGAGGGTGCGCACGATGCTGTCGGAACCCGGGTCCCAGCCTGCAGCGATGACGCTGACGGTGCCTGTCTGCTTGTTCAGCTCCATGAGACGCTCACGGTAGCCACGTATGTTGGTATGGATGTCGAAGGAATCGACGGTATTGATGCCCAAGGGAAGTATCTGCTTGGCAAACTCCTCGCACGAACGGGTGGGTGTGGCCAGAATGGCAACGTCAACGTCCTTCAACTCGCGGATGTCCTTTACTACGTCGTAGGGCGCCAGTTCAGCGGGTTTGTTCTCTGCTCCGTTGCGACGTACTACGCCTGCAATCTCGAAGTCGTCGGCTGCTTCGAGGGCCTGAATGGTAAATTGTCCGATGTTGCCGTAACCAACGACGGCTGCTCTAATTTTTTTCATAAGTCCTGTTGTTTTTGTTTAAAAGAATTACAATTTGGCTGCAAAATTAAAAAATATATTTCAAATATGTGCGCTGAATAAAGAATTATTTGTAATTTTGCACAAAATAATCACTAAAACTATACGGTATGTACGATCAAGAACGGGGGCTTTACATTGCCCACTGCGCCAACGGAGCGCTTAGTATTACAGGTAAAATGGCCAATCGTCACGGACTCATAGCCGGTGCCACGGGTACTGGTAAGACGGTGACGCTGCAGGTGATGGCTGAAACGTTTTGTCAGGCTGGCGTGCCTTGTTTCATGGCAGACATGAAGGGCGACCTCAGCGGCATCTCGCAGGTAGGCAAGATGAGCGGTTTCATCGAGAAGCGCCTGCCTGAGTTCGGCATTGAGAATCCTCAGTTCCAGGCCTGCCCTGTACGATTCTTCGACGTCTATGGCGAACAGGGACACCCCATGCGCGCCACCGTCTCGCAGATGGGTCCCCAGCTGCTGTCACGACTGCTGCAGCTCAACGAGACGCAGGACGGTGTGCTGAACATCGTCTTCCGTATTGCCGACGAGCGCGGACTGCTCATCGACGACCTCAAGGACCTGCGCTCTATGCTCGACTGGGTATCGAAGCATGCGAAGGAATACACCACGAAGTACGGTAACATTTCGACAGCTACCGTAGGAGCCATTCAGCGTGCCTTGCTGCAGCTGGAGGCGCAGGGTGCAGAGAAGTTCTTCGGACTGCCAGCCTTCAACATCCAGGACCTGCTTCAGACGCGGGACGGCAAAGGCATCATGAACGTCCTGGCAGCCGACAAGCTCATGCTGCAGCCCAAGCTCTACTCCACGTTCCTCTTGTGGCTGTTGTCAGAGCTTTACACCACGCTGCCCGAGGTGGGCGATCAGCCGTTGCCCAAGCTCGTGTTCTTCTTTGACGAGGCGCACATGCTGTTTACCGACACGTCGAAGGCGCTGTTAGACAAGATTGAGCAGGTCATCCGACTTATCCGTTCGAAGGGTGTGGGCATCTACTTCATCACCCAGAGCCCGACGGACATCCCTGAGGTCATCCTCGGACAGTTGGGCAATCGTGTGCAGCATGCCCTGCGTGCCTATACGCCGAAGGACCAGAAGGCCGTGAAGGTGGCTGCCGAAACGTTCCGTGCCAATCCGGACTTCAAGACCGACGAGGCCATCATGAACCTTGAGACGGGTGAAGCCCTCGTGTCGTTCCTCGACGAGAAGGGTGCTCCCGGCATTGTGGAGCGTGCGAAGATCCTCTTCCCGCTGTCGCAGATTGGTGCTGTCACAGAGGGGCAGCGCCTCGACATCATCAAACAGAGCGATATCTATGGAAAGTACGATACGGCCGTAGATCGTGAGAGTGCCTTCGAGGTGCTGATTGCGGAGGCTGAGGCAGCCATCGTGCCGACAGGTGGTGTGGAAGTGCCCGTTCCTACAGGAAATGGCGGAACGCCAGAGAAGCCAGCAAAGGAAGAGAAGAAGAAGCCTGGCATCATGTCGAAGGTTTGGAAGGCTGTGCTGACAGCCGTTACCTCAACCATCGCAGCCATCTTTGGCTCGTGGGTCAGCAGCAAGGTCAGCGGCAAGAAGCAGCGCAAGAGCAGCACGTCGGCCCGCGAACGCGTGGTGAAGAATGCGACGAGTGCTGCTACGCGTACCATTACGCGCGACATTCTTGGAAACCTTATCAAGTAACCATTATAAAAAAGATGAAACGATTAAGTGTTCTTTTTGCTGCACTTGCTGTGTGCAGCGTCATGTGGGCACAGGATGTGTTCACGGTAGTATATGCAACGTCGGACGACGGCTTCGTCAATGTTCGTGAACAACCGTCTACCAAGGCCCGTAAATTGGGTGAACTCTGGATGCAGTTCCACGGCCTGGGCGGTGGTGTGCTGCTCGAGGAGCAGGGTAAGTGGACGAAGGTCTGTTTGCGTGGCGGTGAGGTCACCGGCTGGTGCTATTCGGAGTACGTAGGCAAACAGACGTGGTATTCTGGTGAGGGCGACAGCATCCTTATAGCAGCCAAGAATCCCACGGAGCTCTTCACCGACAACTATGCTGACGATGGTGACATGCCAGTGTTTGCTACCGTGAAGCGCGGCACCATCTTGGGCGATGAGTTCCATGAGTTCAACGGATACTATGAGCTGCGCACAGGCCACGACTACGTGTTCATCCGCAAGGAAGACGCTGAGATAAGACGGAAGTAAGGAATGAAGGAATTTGTAATCTCAGAAGCGAAGACCGAGACTGCGGTGCTGGTGGGACTGATAACGCCCCAGCAGGACGAGGCGAAGACCAAAGAATATCTTGACGAACTGGAGTTTCTGGCTGACACGGCAGGTGCTGTGGTGGTCAAGCGCTTTACGCAACGTGCCGGCGGCCCGTCGCAGGTGACCTACGTGGGTAGCGGTAAGCTGCAGGAAATCAAACAGTACATCAAGGACGAGGAAGACAATGAGCGCGAAGTGGGTATGGTCATCTTCGACGATGAGCTGAGTGCCAAGCAGATACGTAACATTGAGAAGGAACTGCAGGTGAAGATACTCGACCGTACGAGTCTTATCCTCGACATCTTTGCGATGCGTGCGCAGACGGCTGAGGCGAAGACGCAGGTGGAACTGGCGCAACACCGCTATATGCTCCCCCGACTGCAACGCCTGTGGACGCACTTGGAACGTCAGGGCGGTGGCTCAGGCTCTGGAGGCGGCAAGGGAAGCGTGGGTCTGCGCGGACCTGGTGAGACGCAGTTGGAGATGGACCGTCGAATCATCCTGCATCGCATTACGCTGCTGAAGCAACGCCTGGAGGAGATTGACAAGCAGAAAACCACCCAAAGGAAGAATCGCGGACGCCTGATCCGTGTGGCGCTCGTGGGCTATACGAATGTGGGCAAAAGCACGATGATGAACCTGCTGGCGAAGAGTGACGTGTTTGCTGAGAACAAGCTCTTTGCTACGCTCGATACCACCGTCAGGAAGATGACCATTGACAACCTGCCGTTCCTCTTGGCTGACACCGTGGGTTTTATCCGCAAGCTGCCAACGGACCTGGTGGATTCGTTTAAGAGCACGCTCGACGAGGTGCGTGAGGCCGACCTGCTGGTACACGTCGTTGACATCTCGCACCCGGACTTTGAGGACCAGATCAAGGTGGTGGATAACACGCTGGCTGACCTGGGGTGTGCCGAAACGCCGAAGATGATGGTGTTCAATAAGATTGACGCTTACACGTGGGTGGAGAAGGAGGAGGATGACCTGACGCCTGCCACGAAGGAGAACGTGTCGCTGGAGGAACTGAAGCAGACGTGGATGGCGAAAGCCGATGGAGGGCTGAAGAATGAAGGTGGAGGTTTTGTAACTGCCCCGCTGTTCATCTCTGCCAAGAAAAAAGAGAACATCGACGAACTGCGCCAGGTGCTATATAACAAAGTAAGGGAACTTCATGTGCAGAAGTACCCTTACAATGATTTTCTATATCAGATAGAGGAAGAGGAGAACTAAAGCAGGTTCTCCTTTTCAATATCCTTGAAGTATTTGTAGGTGCCGTGCTTCAGCTCGTCAGTAGCGGCCTCGTCGGCAACGATGATGCCGTGCTGGTGCTGCTGCAGGGCAGAGATGGTCCACTCGTGGCTGACGGCTCCCTCGACGGCAGCCTTCAGGGCGCGTGCCTTGTGGTGGCCGTTCACCAGAATCATCACCTCCTTAGCATCCATCACAGTACCTACGCCAACGGTCAGTGCCAACTTGGGCACCTTGTTCACGTCGTTGTCGAAGAAGCGTGAGTTGGCAATGATGGTGTCGGTGGTCAGCGTCTTCACACGGGTGCGGCTGGTGAGGCTGGAGTAGGGCTCGTTGAATGCGATGTGTCCGTCAGGTCCGATGCCGCCCAGGAAGAGGTCGATGCCTCCTGCCTCACGAATCATCTCCTCATAGTGTGCGCACTCGGCAGCGAGGTCAGGTGCGTTGCCGTTGAGGATGTGGATGTTCTCCTTGGGGCAGTCGATGTGGTTGAACAGGTTGCGGGCCATGAAGGAGTGATAGCTCTCGGGGTGCTCCTCGGGCAATCCTACATATTCGTCCATGTTGAACGTCAGGACGTTCTTGAACGACACACGGCCTTCCTTGTTGGCCTTCACCAGACAGGCATACATGCCTTCTGGTGACGAACCTGTAGGCAGACCCAGTACAAAGGGTTTCTCGGGGGTGGGCTTTGCTTCGTTGATGCGACGTATAACGTGCTCGGCAGCCCATTGTGACATTTTCGCGTAGTCAGGCTCAATAATAACTCTCATAAGCTTTTTATTTAAATGTGTTGTATTAAATCGATGCAAAGGTAATGAAAAAGTGAAAAAGTGAAAAAGTTAAAAGGTTAAAAAGTTATAAGCGGCAGCAAATTCTCCTCTTTTCTCTCTCCTCTCTCCTCTTTTTTTTCTACCTTTGTCGGGTTATAATATAAAATGTGAAGATTATGGAAGCATATCGACAGCTAACACCGTTAGAAATAGATATTTTAGAGAATAATGTCTGCTGGGCTGAGGACTGGCAGCGAGTAATGGTTGCCGAAACCTTCAAACCCTATAATTTCCATCGTGTCATGTTCTATGGCGACATCCGTCTGGGTTCGTTCGACAAGCAGGTGGAGGTGACAAAGGGCTTCTTCAAGCACTCGGGCATCAACGATGCTACCTTGCGCAACGTCACTGTGGGCAATGACTGCCTGATTGAGAAGGTTGGTAACTACATCAATAACTACACCATTGGTAACGACTGTTTCATCTCGAACATATCGACGCTGGAAACGACGGACGATGCAACGTTTGGTGAGGGCTCCACGATTTCCGTGCTCAACGAGATGGGCGACGGCAATGTCACCATCTTCCGCAACCTGAACTCGCAGCTGGCTGCGTTTATGGTCAAGCATGCACAGGACAAGGCTCTGAGGCAGCAGCTGACGCAGATGATTGAGGACGAGCTGCGCGTGCAGCGTCCTGAGCGCGGACTCATTGGCAACAACGTGAAGATTATCAACACGAAGGACATCACTAATACCATCATTAAGGGCGACTGCGAGATCAACGGTGCTGCCCGTCTGCTGGAGTGTACCATCATGTCGTCGCGCGATGCCTCAGTATATATAGGTACGGGCGTGATATGCGAGGACAGCATCATCTGTGACGGATGCTCCATCAACAACTCCGTGAAGATGCAGGACTGCTTCGTGGGTGAAGCCTGCCAGATAACCAACGGCTTTACGGCTGAGGCCAGCCTCTTCTTTGCCAACTCGTTCATGGCCAATGGTGAGGCGTGTGCTGCCTTCTGCGGCCCGTTCTCTGCCAGCCATCATAAGTCGAGCCTCTTGATTGGTGGACAGTTCTCGTTCTACAATGCAGGTTCGAACACCAACTTCTCGAACCACGCCTACAAGATGGGACCTCTGCACTATGGTACGCTGGAGCGTGGCACGAAGACGGCCTCAGGAGCTTATATCTTGATGCCTGCCACCATCGGAGCCTTCTCGGTCTGCTTCGGCAAGCTGATGAACCATCCTGACATGCGCAAGCTGCCCTTCTCGTACCTGATGGCATACGGCGAGACGATGTACATCGTACCTGGACGTAATATCACGACCGTAGGACTGTATCGTGACATCAAGAAATGGCCCAAGCGTGACAAGCGTTCCAAGCAGTCGCGCAAGTCCATCATCAACTTCGACTGGCTGTCGCCCTTCACCGTGGGTGAGATTGTGGAAGGCATCAAGATACTGAAGGCCCTTCGTGAGGCTTCAGGCGATAACGTCACCACCTATAACTACCACGAGTACGTCATCAATGCCACATCGCTGCGTAAGGGTTTGAAGTATTACGACATCGCCCTGCGCATCTACATGGGTGCCGTCTTGAAGCGTGCTCAGAAGGAAGGCTTCTTCGAACGCCCTGCCAGCAAGGTGGGCGAGGGTAGGTGGAACGACCTCAGCGGACTGTTGCTGCCTGAGAGCGAGGAGCTGCGTCTGATTGACGATATCAAGAACGGAAACATCGACAACATTCAACAGATTCTCGACCGCTTCGTGGAGATTAATGACCGTTACAGCGACTATCGCTGGGCGTGGTCTTACCAGCTCATCTTGGACTACTATCGTATCAGCGAAATCACTCCTGCCGACGTGGAGCGTATCCATGAGGACTATGTGAAGGCCCGTCGTGCCTGGATTGCTGAAATTCGCAAGGATGCCGAGAAGGAATATGCTATGGGTGACGTGGAGCAGGAAGTGTATGACGATTTCCTCTCGAAGCTTGACCATGAGATTGACTACGAAAATTAAACATTAAACTTTATAAGATGAAAAGATTAACGTGGATATTAGGTTTATCCTTTATCATTTGCCATTTATCATTTAACAGCGTATCTGCGCAGGAGTACAAGTACGAGACGGTTCCTGGCGATCCCTTGAACACGAGAATCTACACGTTGAAGAACGGCCTGAAGGTTTATCTGAGCGTGTATAAGGAGCAGCCGCGCATCCAGACGTACATTGCCGTGCGCACTGGAGGAAAGAACGACCCTGCAGAGACCACGGGTCTGGCCCACTACCTGGAGCATATCATGTTCAAGGGCACCACACACTTCGGCACCAGCGACCCTGTGGCTGAGGCACCGTTGCTTGACGAGATTGAGCGGCGCTTCGAAGCTTATCGCAAGCTGACCGACCCTGTTGCACGCAAGCAGGCCTATCACGAGATTGACAGCGTGAGCCAGCTGGCAGCCAAGTATTTCATTCCTAATGAGTATGACAAGCTGATGGCAGCCATTGGTGCAGAGGGAACGAATGCTTACACATCGAACGATGTGACGTGCTACACGGAGGACATCCCATCGAACGAGGTGGAGAACTGGGCTAAGATTCAGAGCGACCGCTTCATGAATATGGTTATTCGTGGCTTCCACACCGAGCTGGAGGCTGTCTATGAGGAGAAGAATATCAACCTGACACGCGATGCCCGCAAGATGTACGAGGCGCTGCTGGCCAAGCTCTTCCCCAGCCATCCCTATGGACAGCAGACAGTTATCGGCACGCAGGAGCACCTGAAGAATCCTTCCATCACGAACATCAAGGCGTACTTCAAAAAATGGTATGTGCCCAATAATACGGCTATCTGTATGTCTGGCGACTTCGACCCTGACCAGGTCATCCGTATTATCGACAAGTACTTCGGACCGTGGCAGGCACGTCCCATTGCCTATCCAGTCTTCCCCAAGGAGAAGCCCATCACAGCGCCTGTTGACTCCACCGTCTGGGGTAACGATGCCGAGAGCATCATGCTGGGCTGGCGTTTCAAGGGTGCCAGCGATGCACAGATGGACACGCTCAACATCATCAGCTCGATGCTGGCCAACGGACGTGCCGGACTGTTCGAACTGAACCTTGAGCAGCCGATGAAGCTGATGTCGGCAAGTGCCTTCGTCTATGACTTGGCTGACTACTCGGCCTTCATCCTGAACGGACGCCCGAAGGAGGGCCAGACGTTGGATGAGGTGCGCCAGTTGCTGCTTGGTGAGATACAGAACTTCAAGGCAGGCAATTTCGACGAGCAGTTGCTGCCCTCTGTCATCAACAACGCCAAGCGCAGTTACTATCAGATGTTGGAAGACAATGGCTCGCGTGCCGATATGTTTGTCAACTCGTTCATCAATGGCACCAAGTGGGCTGACGAGGTCACTTACCTGGACCGTATCTCCAAGATTACGCGTCAGCAGGTCATCGACTTCGCCCGTCAGTATTTCGCTGACGACTATGTATGCATTTACAAGCGTCAGGGTGTTGACACCACACAGGTGACCATCGAGAAGCCTGAGATTACGCCTATCCCCACCAACCGTGAGCAGAGCTCACAGTTCCTGCGCGACATCCAGGAGTCGCACGTTGACCCCATACAGCCGCGCTTCGTTGATTTCAAGACTGACCTGACGGTGACAACCACAAAGAAAGGTTTACCCGTTCTCTACAAGCAGAATACGGAGAACGGCCTCTTCTCGTTGGCCTTCCAGTATGAGTTTGGTGACGAGGATGATCCCCGCTACGAGATTGCTGCCGAGTACCTTATGGACTATCTGGGCACAGACACCAAGACGGCTACTCAGCTGAAGCAGGAGTTCTTCCAGCTGGCTTGTGACCCCTATATCTCCACAGGTACAGACAATATCACCATCGGTATCAGCGGTCTCAACGAGAATCTGCCGCAGGCTCTTGCCCTCTTCGAGGAGCGCATCGAGAAGGCTGTGGCTGACCGCGAGGCTTGGCAGAAGTATGTGGATATCGTGCTGAAGGCACGTACCGACCGCATGACGAACCAGCAGTCAAACTTCTCTTATCTGCGTCGTTATGCCCAGTACGAGCAGCACTTCCCCATGATGAAGAATGAGGAGCTGAAGGCTGCCGATCCCCAGGTGCTCATCGACCTTGTCAAGGGTCTGAAGAACTACAAGCACAGCATCTTCTATTATGGTCCTACAGAGGAGAAATCGTTCCTGGCCCTTATGGACAAGCAGCACCACGTTGCAGCAACCCTGCTTGACGTTCCCAAGGGTCCTGAGGCTCATCCTGTAACCACAGCTGCCAACGATGTATGGACGGCTCCTTACGATGCAAAGAACATCTACATGGTGATGTTCCACAACGAGAATCGCGACTGGCATCCTGAGGAGGTTGCCCTCAAGGCGCTCTTCAACGAGTATTTCGGTGGTTCCATGAATGCTATCGTCTTCCAGGAGATGCGTGAGGCTCGTGGTCTGGCTTATTCAGCTTCGGCCTATTATAACACTCCGTGGCGTCCTGGCTTCAAGGAGAACTATCAGACCTACATCATTACGCAAGCTGACAAGATGGTGGATTGCATCACCCACTTCAATGAGATTCTCGACACCATTCCGCAGTCAGATGGCGCCTTCCAGATTGCCAAGGATGCGCTGACGAAGCGACTGGCCACCCAGCGTACTACGAAGTTTGGTGTGCTCAACGCCTACTACAATGCCAAGCTGCGTGGCCTCGACTACGACGAGGATGAGAAAATCTATCGTGACCTGCCTGCTCTGACGCTACAGGACCTTGTTCGTTTCGAACAGCAGTACATGGCTCGCAAGCCGTACCGCTACATTATTCTCGGCAACGAGGAGATGCTCGATATGGACTTCCTGCAGAAGATTGGTCCAGTCAAGAAGTTGACGACAGAAGAGATATTCGGATACTAAAAAGAAATACTGAAAAGAAAATGGGGAGCGTTCAAACGACGCTCCCCATTATTTTGTTATGCCTTCTTGCAAGGGCACCAGGGCTTCAACTGTTTGAAGAAGTCGTTACCCTTGTCATCCACAAGGATAAAGGCAGGGAAGTCCTCCACCTCAATCTTCCAGATGGCCTCCATTCCCAGTTCGGGATACTCCACACACTCAATGCTCTTGATGCTCGACTGCGAGAGAACGGCAGCCACACCACCGATGGTGCCCAGATAGAAGCCGCCATGCTTCTTGCAGGCCTCTGTCACAATGTCTGAGCGGTTGCCCTTGGCAATCATCACCAGCGAGGCACCGTTGTCTTGGAACTCATCTACGTAGGGGTCCATGCGGTTGGCCGTCGTGGGACCCATAGAGCCGCAGGGATAGCCCTCTGGCGTCTTGGCTGGTCCGGCGTAGAGCACAGGATATTTCTTGAAGTATTCAGGCATGCCCTCGCCGGCATCCAGACGAGCCTTCAGCTTGGCGTGTGCAATGTCGCGTGCCACGATAATCGTGCCGCGCAGGTTTACTCTCGTCGATACAGGATACTTCGATAGCTCGGCACGTACAGCATCGATGCCCTGGTTCAGGTCAATCTCAATGCCCTTGGTGCCTTCGCCCGGACGACGATACTCCTCAGGAATCAGCTCGCCAGGATTGGTGTCCATCTTCTCGAGCCAGATACCGTCCTTGTTGATCTTTGCCTTGATGTTACGGTCGGCAGAACAGCTGACGCCCATACCGATGGGACAGCTGGCTCCGTGACGCGGCAGGCGTATCACGCGGATGTCGTGAGCCAGATACTTACCTCCGAACTGTGCACCCAACCCAATCTTGTGAGCCTCCTCCAACAGCTTCTGTTCCAGGTCGATGTCGCGGAAGGCACGTCCTGTCTCGTCGCCTGTGGTGGGCAGGTTGTCGTAGTACTTGATGCTGGCGAGCTTCACCGTCAGCAGATTCTTCTCTGCCGATGTGCCGCCAATGACGAATGCGATGTGATAAGGCGGACAGGCTGCTGTGCCCAGACTCTTCATCTTCTCCACGAGGAACGGGATGAGCGTACCCTCATTCTGGATGGTAGCCTTTGTCATGGGGTAGAAGTAGGTCTTGTTGGCAGAGCCGCCACCCTTGGCCACCATGATGAAGCGGTACTCGGCACCCTCGCATGCCTCGATGTCAATCTGTGCAGGCAGGTTGCAGCGGGTGTTCACCTCGTCATACATGTTCAGCGGAGCATTCTGTGAGTAGCGCAGGTTGTCCTCGGTGAAGGTGTTATACACACCCAGGCTGAGGGCTTCCTCGTCCTCAAAGCCTGTCCACACCTGTTGGCCCTTCTCACCATGAATGATGGCCGTTCCTGTGTCCTGACAGAAGGGTAGCACACCTTTGGCTGCCGTCTCTGCATTGCGCAGGAACTGCAGAGCCACATATTTGTCGTTCTCCGAAGCCTCTGGGTCGCTGAGAATCTGAGCCACCATCAGGTTGTGCTCACGGCGCAGCATGAACTCTGCATCGTGGAACGCCTGTTGTGACAGCAGCGTGAGGGCTTCTTTCGACACCTTAACGATTTCCTTGCCTTCAAACTCGGCGGTGGTCACGCCCTCCTTGCTTAAAAGCCTGTACTCGGTCTTGTCCTCGCCCAACTGGAACATGGGCGCATACTTGAATTCAACGGGTTTTGCCATAAATAGTATTTGTTTAAAGTTTGTTTGATAAATTCTTAGGATGTCCTTTCCCTGAACCGCTCCAGTAGCCACTCCTTCTGCTCAGGGATGGTCATGTTGGAGTTGTCGAGCAGCAGCGCATCGTCAGCCTGGCGCAGGGGCGACACCTCACGGTGCGAGTCAATGTAGTCGCGCTCCTGCACGTTCTTCAGGATGTCGTCGTAGTCGGCCTCCATGCCTTTGCCCTTCAGTTCGTCGTAACGTCGCTGGGCACGAACCTCGGGCGATGCCGTCACAAAGACTTTCAGCTCAGCGTTGGGGAAGACGACGGTGCCTATGTCACGTCCGTCCATCACGATGCCGCCTGCCTCGCCCATCTTCTGCTGCTGGGCAACCAGCGCCTCGCGTACGAAGGCAAGTGTGGCAATGGGGCTGACGTGGTTGCTGACCTCCATTGTGCGGATGTCACGTTCCACGTTCTCTCCGTTCAGGAAGGTGACGGTCTTGCCGTCTATCAGCTGTTGGTCAATCTGGATGTTGCCCATCTGCTGCTTCAGCCCTTCCACGTCAATCTCCTGCTCCTTAAACAGTCCGTTGCGCAGGGCGTAGAGTGTGACACAGCGATACATGGCACCTGTATCAACATAGACGTAGCCCACTTCGCGGGCGAGGTCCTTGGCCATCGTGCTCTTTCCGCACGAGCTGTGGCCGTCGATGGCTATGGTAATCTTTTTCATAGTGAATATGTTGCGTTTATTAATAGTGACGAGGCTGACACGTGGTATTTGGCGTACGCCACGTTAAGCTTGAAGCGTTGCAGCTGCAGACCGCCGCCAATGGACAGTCCTGCACCGTGACTGCTGTCTCCCTCTCCTTCGCTGATTTTCATCTCGTCAGCCCTACGGAAGTTGTAGCCTCCAGCGATGTAGATGTTCTGTCCTAAGAAGACGTCAGCGCCAAGGGTCACGTGGTTGATGAAGCGCCCTTCCCAGTTGTTCAGTCGCGAGAGAGTGGCCGACAGTCGCAGGGGAGCCTTCTCAAACTGCTTGCTGATGCCTACCTGCAGGTCCAGCGGAATCTTCTCGTACTCGTCGTTATAGGCCTTCACCTGTCCGCCGAGGTTCTTGGCCACCGCTGATATCGACCATCCGCGCTCATCGTCATAATAGTTGAGTCCGAGGTCAACGGCCAGTGCCGCAGAGTTATATCCTGCCAGGCTCGACGAGATGAACTTGGCCGAGATGCCGCCGGCCCATAGGTTGCTGAGGTTATACTGGAACGTGCCGCCTACCATGATATCCTTTGCGGAGACCTTCCCCAAACGGGTGCCGTCGATGCTGGTCTCTATGATGTCGCCATAGTCCATATACTGACCCATGACAGCCCATGTGGCACGCTCGCCAGCCGCCTTCACAAACGAGGCACTGGCAGTCTTCGTCCCCTCCATGTAGGTCATGTAGTTCAGGTTGATGCTCTTGTCGCTCACCCCGCTGATGAGTGCCGGATTGTGGAACACCATCGTTGGGTCGTCGTCCGTGATGGTGATGTTCTCACCACCCAGTGCGGCGGCGTGGGCGCTGACGGGCAGGCGCAGGAAGTTGTAACTTGTCTGACTCTCCTGTGCTGCCATTTTAGTGGCAAAAAGTATCGCGATAATGGCAAAAACTACTTTTTTCATCTAAATTTGTCTAAATTCTGGGCAAAGATACTGCTTTTTTCAATAATCTGCACTAATTTTGCAGCAGTAAATGCGTCTTTTTTATAATTTATAACGGAAACGGGCGCAGATTATTATTGTAAGATGGAACAAAAGAAACTGCCAAACGTCGATCTCGACCAGCGTCGCACCACAGGATTCCTGTTGGGGCTTATTCTGGTGCTGGCGGTATTGTTCGTCGCTTTCGAGTTCAATATGTCCGAGGCGCTGGGCTTCGACCCCAGTGCGCTGCTCAACGATTCTGAGGAGGATGCCGAGCTGGCACCGCTCTTCAAGCCTGAGCAGCAGTTGGTGATGCTTGCACCAGAGGAGCAGCCTGCCCCTGCCGAGAAACTCAACATCGTGGAGGAGGACGTGGAGCTGCAGCCAGAGGAGCTGAACCCCGATAACAGCGGAGAGAATGTGATTGACGAGAAGCAGTTGGAGGAGATTCTGAAGGAGACGGAAGAGATAGCACCGCCGGAAATCAATCCGCGCGACAATCCTGAGCAGTTCCGTGTGGTCGAGGACATGCCGCAGTTCCCTGGTGGGGCCGTTGCCTTCCTGAAATGGCTGAATGCCGAACTGAAGTATCCTGCTGCCGCCCAGAAAGCCAAGATTGAGGGTAAGGTGGTGGCACAGTTTCTGGTCAATACCGATGGCACCATCAGCGACATCAAGCTCACCAAGAAGCTCCATCCGCAGTGTGACCGTGAGGCGCTGCGTGTGCTTAGGATGATGCCCCGCTGGACGCCTGGCGTCCAGAACGACAAGCCTTGTCGCACGCGTGTCTGCATACCAATTGTCTTTAAATTATGACTTTATGAATACATCTAACGAGATTCTTGACCGCATCAATGCGTTCATCGACCAGTTGCCCTACGAGCGTAAGCCCTTTTCGCTCTACGAGCCCATACAGTACGTGCTCTCCCTGGGAGGCAAGCGCATACGTCCGGCACTCATGCTGCTCTCTTATCAGCTCTACAAAGACGAGCCTGAGCGCATCCTGATGCCCGCTGTGGCGTTGGAGACGTATCACAACTACACCCTGCTGCACGACGACCTGATGGACAATGCCGACCTGCGTCGCGGACATGCCACCGTACACAAGCGCTGGGATGCCAATACCGCCATTCTCTCTGGCGACTCCATGCTCGTTTTGGCTTACGAGCGTATGGCTCAGGTGCCTCACGACAAGCTGGCTGACGTGCTGTCGCTCTTTACGGAGACGGCACTCGAGATAGGCGAGGGGCAGCAGTACGACATGGAGTTCGAGCGTCGTAACGATGTGCGCGAGGAGGAATATATCGAGATGATTCGTCTGAAGACCAGCGTCCTGCTGGCTTGTGCCATGAAGATGGGTGCCATATTGGCTGATGCCTCTGCCGAGGATGCCGACAACCTCTATAAGTATGGTGAGCAGATAGGCCTCGCCTTCCAGCTGCAGGACGACCTGCTCGACGTCTATGGCGATCCTGCCGTGTTCGGAAAGGCTATTGGTGGCGACATCACCTCTAACAAGAAGACCTACATGCTCATCAATGCCTTCCTACGTGCTGATGACCGTCAGCGTGCGGAGCTTCACCATTGGGTCGATGCCGCGACGTTCGACCGTCAGGAGAAGATACAGGCCGTCACCAAGCTCTACAACGAGATTGGCATCCGTCAGCTCTGCGAGGCAAAGATCAATTCCTACTTCGAGCAGGCCAAGCAGTACCTGGCACTCATCGACGTTCCTGCAGAGCGTAAGCAGCCGCTCATCGACTTCACCAACGAGATGATGCATCGGGATAAGTAAAATGTATATCGACACGCACGCCCATCTGGACGGCGAGGAGTTCAGCGAAGACCTCGAAGCCGTCATGCAGCGAGCCCGTGAAGCTGGCTGCAGCAAGGTGTTTGTGCCTGCCATCGACCTCGCCACGTCCGAGCGCATCCTCCGCCTTTGCAGCAGTCACGAGGGGTTCCTCTATCCAATGGTTGGCTTGCACCCTGAGGAGGTGCGTCCCGACTGGCGCGAACAGTTGCATAATCTCTCCTCTCTCCTCACTCCTCCCTCTTCTCAGATAATCGCCATTGGCGAAATCGGCCTTGACTTCTACTGGAGCCGTGAGTTCGAGCAGGAGCAGTTGCAAGCCTTCGAGGAGCAGGTACGCTGGGCGGTCGAGCTGCAGCTGCCGCTGATGATTCATTGTCGCAAGGCACAGAACGAGCTGGTGACCATCCTGAAGAAGTACCAGAACGACTTGCCCGGCGGCGTGTTCCATTGCTTCACGGGCAACGAGGTTGAGGCGCGCCAGCTGCTGGAGTTCGACCGTTTCGTCTTGGGCATTGGCGGCGTGCTGACGTTCAAGAAGTCACACCTGCCTGAGGTGCTGCCTGCCGTCGTGCCCCTCAGCCGCATCGTCCTGGAGACCGATTCCCCCTACATGGCGCCCGTTCCCATGCGTGGACAGCGTAATGAGCCCGCCTACGTGCGTCATGTCATCACCCGTCTGGCCGAGGCCTACGGCGTCAGCGAAGACAACGTAGCCCGTCAGACCACCGAGAACGCCCTACGAATATTTCCCATCAACAGATAAGTATGAAAAGCAGAATCCTAAGCATCATAGCTCTGGCAGCACTCACCGTAAGTGTCGCTGCACAGACCCCGTCAACGGACATCCCCCGTTTCACCATCGTCAAGCAGAACCCCATCACCAGCGTCAAGAACCAGCACCGTAGCGGTACTTGCTGGGACTTCGCCACGCTGGGCTTCTTTGAGACAGAGATCCTGCGGAAGACAGGCCGCACGTACGACCTCTGCGAGATGTTCGTGGTCAACAAGGACTACATGGACAATGCCACCCACTACGTCCGCATGCATGGACTCAGCGAGATCACGCAGGGCGGCTCGTCCGACGATGTGCTCGATATCCTGCGCACCCATGGCATCTGTCCTGAGAACGCGATGCCGGCGCCTGGCTCACTGGTGGGCGACACGCTGGCTAACTTCAATACCTTCATTCCCAAGCTCGAGAATACCATCCGCAATGCCATCGGCAAGGATGCAAAGACACCAAATGCCCACTGGCGCGACAGCGTGCAGGCCGTCATCGATGCCCATGTGGGCCGTTGTCCTGAGCAGTTCGTCTATGAGGGAAAGACCTATACGCCGATGACCTTCGCTGCAAGTCTCGGACTCGACTGGGACGACTACGTCAGTCTGACCAGCTTCACCCATCATCCCTTCTACAAGTGGTTCGTCATCGAGGCTCCCTACAAGTGGCGCCTGAAGACCAGCTACAACCTGCCCCTCGACGAGCTGATGGCCTTGCTCGACCGTGCGCTGATAGAGGGTTACTGTGTGGCGTGGGGTGGGGACGTGTCAGGCGACTTCACGCGTACGGGCCTTGCCATGCTGCCTGACGGCGTAGTACCCACGCAGGCGCTTCGCCAGCAGCTGTTCGACGACTGGACCTTCACCTACGACCACGTGATGCTCATCTACGGCATCGCACGCGACGAGCAGGGCAAACCTTACTACATGGTGAAGAACTCCTGGGGCGCCAGCGGCTTCTACGAGGGCACGTGGTACATGTCGCGCGACTACATGATGCTCAACACCACCTACCTCTTCCTCAACCGTCATGCGCTGCCCGAGCAGTTACGTACGGCTATGGAGCGGTGGAATCACTAAAAAAATCATAAATTTCGAAAGATTGTACCTTTCAAGTTTGTGTGTTTCGTGGAAAAACTGTACTTTTGCACCCGCTAAACTTGAAGGAGAGGTGCTCGAGTGGTTGAAGAGGCACGCCTGGAAAGCGTGTAACCGGCAAAACTGGTTCGCAGGTTCGAATCCTGTTCTCTCCGCAGGATTCAAAGCTCCGAGGCAAGACCTCGGGGCTTTGTTGTTCTCTCCGCATCCACCATTCCTGTTACCTTTTAAACCAAAAGGGAAAAATTCCGTCTAATCCAGTAACAATTTATTATCAATTATTAATCAGTAAAAAAATGAAGAAGATTTTTTTCGCAACATTGCTTTCCATCTCCATGATGACAGCCAATGCACAGGAGCCGATTATTCCCATGACAGGCGCTCCACAGATTGACGTTAAGTTTGATGAGTACAAGGCCGCTCCCCTGGGGTTCGACCAGGAGCGTTCAGGAATCGCCAAGGGTACCGTGCAACTCATTGAGTACCAGTCGAAGTCAGTAGGAACCACACGTAAGGCAAACGTCTATCTGCCACCCAAGTACGACGCTTCGAAGAAGTACAGCGTGCTCTACCTGCTTCATGGCATCGGTGGCGACGAGTGGGAGTGGGTGAGAGACGGTGGTGTGCCCAACATCATCATGGATAACCTCTATGCAGACGGCAAGGTTGCCGACATGATTGTGGTCATGCCTAATGGACGTGCCGCAGTCGATGACTCCCGTGCAGGAGGCTTTGGCTCGTTTGCTGCCTTCGGCGAGTTCGACAAGGACCTCATCGGCAGCCTTATCCCCTACATTGAGCAGCACTTCAGCGTCTATGCCGACAGGGACCACCGCGCCATTGCCGGTCTGTCAATGGGTGGCGGCCAGTCGCTGAACTTCGGACTCGGCCACATGGACGTCTTTGCCTACGTAGGCGGTTTCTCTTCTGCACCCAACACGATGCGTGCCGCACAGCTCATTCCCGATGTGGACAAGGTGAAACGCGAGAACAAGCTCCTGTGGATGGTATGCGGCGGAGCCGACGGTCTGATGAACAACAGCGCACAGCTCAAGGCCTTCTGTGACGAGCACGGCATTCCCTGCACCCTCATCAACTACCCGGAGGGTCAGCACAACTTCGTTGTCTGGAAGTACGGTCTCTACAGTTTCGCCCAGCTGATTTTCAAGTAATAACCTTTTATTTCCTCAAATATAATCCCCTCCGACCTTCACAGGCAGGAGGGGTCTTTCATCCATCTTACATCATATATCAGCCATCACACATCAGCCATCAGCCTTCTTCGGCCTGTAGCTCTGCGTATATCGGCTTTCCAGTTCGCGCTCCTTTCCGTCCGCCTTGTCGCCCGTGGCCTCGGCGATGATGTCATCCTGGCCCTGACGGACGTGGACGTTACAGAACTTGATGGTCTTCGTGGGATCACCCTCAGGGATGTCCAGCGTGCCCAACAGCGGCTGCCGGTCGGGAATGGTCAGTGTGATGTGGTACAGGCCCACACCCTTCCAAGCCTTGCCTGGCTCCTGCCATTGCCATTTCTCTTGTTCTGCCATTTCTTTTGAAAAATCCCTTTGTGTAAAGCCCCTCCTACTTCAGCACTAGTATGCCACAAAAGTAATGCAATTTTTGGAAACCACAAAATATAAAGCAGAAAAAAATTCCCCCGCCATCCCAGTGATTTTATTCGGGATGGCGGGGGAGCTATGTATCAAGGACCTTCAATTCCTATAATTAATTGTTGTATCGATTTACCAAGCGTCATCTTCCATGTCGCCGATGCCGCCTTCGTAGTTGAGCTTGTCGATATCACCACCGAGGCCGGTGGACTCAACCAGCGACATGGTGAGCAGACAGCCCTGGGTCTTGAGTTGCACCACGTTCATCGTGGGCTTCTGGTATTCTTTCTTTATCATAGTTGTTTCCTCCTATTACTTAATGATAGTCTTCTTTCCGTTCACGATGTACACACCCTTCTGCGTGGGCAGGCCGTTGATGCGACGGCCCTGCAGGTCGTAATAGCCACCACTTACAGGCGAACGGTACTCACCATCGTCTTCCGTCTGACTTCTTACCTCAATCACGCCTGTTGTCTCGCCATCACCGAAGTCAAGCGAGAATGAGAGGGCAGGAGCATTGGCAGCATCACCTTTCAGCTGGAAGTAGGCGCGGAAGCCTTTGATGTACTGGTTCTCGGCACTGGGGTTCAGCAGAGTGTTGTTGGCTCCGAGGAAGAGGATGTTCTTCACGTTGCCAGCGACCTGAGTCCTGCCCAGCGTGGGTATGAAATCGGCATAGGTAGTCTCTGTTGGTGTTGTGCTACTAACTGTGCTCACGTTTTCGAAAGTCGGATTCTGCACTGTTGCGTTCACTTTCACCAAGTAGGGCTTACCTGCCTCGATGCTTGTGGCATTGGCAAAGTTCAGTGTCAGCTTTCCTGTAGCATTATCGAACGTTGAGCTGCTCAGTGTTTTTGCCGTTATACCCATAGCTGTCAGGTCAGTACTGCTGATGCTGAACGGTGAGCAGAACGTGTTCCAGCCACCTGTCTGCAATGTGCGATCAAGCCTGATGTTTGCCGGTTCGCTATTTTCTGAAAGCCAGGTCGAATTGTCAGTAGTCTCCTTAAGCTCGGTGTAAGGATCCTCTACATGGCTAAAGTACTGTATGGTATAACCTGGCGCACTCCAACCATAGTAGGTTTGCGTCTCAAAGTCGGCATTGCCTATCATATTGACACTTTCATCATCGGCCAGCGTACATGACACGTCGTCAAAAAACACATTACCTATGACGCCTCCCATAGAGAACTCAATTGTTGGATGATTTACTTTCGCCTGATAGGTGTCTGTAAACACTGCTGATGTATGAGGCAGAATGGTCATATTATCTCCATATACATAAGTACTATAATCCTCACCTTCGCCTATAAAGCCATATCTCACTGTGCAGGGCTCGGTAATGTCAGCTGCATGCACTTTCATCTTGATGGTGTAATACTTTCCGGCTTCCATTGGGGTTGCAAAAGTATATTGTGCAACATTATCCCAGATGTTTTCCGTAATTCTGCTGTTATATACCTTCAGCATGTGGTTTTTGGTAGGGTCATAAGTCTCGCTCATGGCTCCTTCGTAATCCGCAGCAGTGCCAACCCATATTCCTTCAACTTTAATGGATGATGGAGAAGTAGGATTCTGAATTCTTATCTGGCGTACATGTTGTGCATAGATATCACCTTTGTGTTCACCACCAGTATCACCACCACCGGTGACAAAGGTCTTCGTCTTGTTGATAGCAATTCTTACAAATCCAGAAGTTGCGTCAGCACTGTTCAAGGTAACGCTTTCTTCGTCAAAAACCGCTCCATAACTTTCTGTTCTTAAATACTCATCATACAGTATGATGAATTTCATCTGTCCACTAAGTCCTGAATACTTCATCCACACATAGTCGTAAGCAGACCAGTTTGCATTAACGTCAGTAAAGCCTCCCATCCAATCCGAGTTGAAGGTGTAGATGACACCACTCTGAGTGACCTGCTGAGCGCTCTTATCCCAAGCCCAAAACTTGTTAAGTTCTAATTTTTCTGCCCACGCTCCCGAAACAGCTGTCAATAGCAGGGCAAGAATAGATAATGTTTTTAATCTCATGTTGTTGTTTTAAATTGTGAATATAAATGTTTGTATAAATATCTTTTCTGATGGGTATAAAAAAACACTCGGCTCCCCTTACGCACACCCTCAGACAGGTTGAGTGTCGGGTCGTCGATGGTGTCATTATGTCACAAAGGTATTCAAAAAAACGATGCCTGCAAGGCCAAAATCGCCGCGAGCGAAGTTTTTGTATTAGCTGAGACTTTTTGCATTAGCTGAGAGTCGCCCCGTCCGCCAGATTCACGCATTTTCGACATCAATTCACGCATTTTCAACCTCGCCAGCCACCGACGAAATAGCAAATAATAACAAAACTTTATTTGAAAACTTACCTGATTTCACCGAAAAAGTAGTAATTTTGCACGCGTAATTAAGAACGATATGCCCGAACAGATAACTCCATTGTCAGTACTGTATCTCCTGCTTCATGGCGCAGGAACTGCCGTGTCCGTCGTGCTGTGCCTCTACCTGCTGCTGTGTCGGGGCAAGGCTATCGCGCCCGACATCACGCCGCCTGCACAACTGCGCCGCTGGGCAGCGGCATTATTCGGCGTCATGGCCCTGGCCCACATCTGGTGGATGCTGTTCTACACATTCTCGGACGACACCAGCTCGGTGATTTACGGGCTGCTCGTCGCTATCGACTGCATGACGCTGCCCCCTGTCTTCGTCGGCACACTGCTGAACATGCTGCAGGACCGCCGACGACCGCTGTGGCCCATTGTAGTGGTCCTGACGCCCTGCGCGGTGCTCGCAGTGTTGCAGACAGCCTTGCCCGACATCGACCTCACGACCCCGAACATGATCTATGGGCTGGTACTTGCTGTGGTCGTTATTATATATATGGTGGTGGCCGTGAGACAATACGGGCGGTGGCTGCGCGACAACTACGCCGACCTGGAGCACAAGGAGGTGTGGCTCAGCGTTGCGCTCCTCATCAGCCTCATGCTGCTGCTCACGAGCTATGAATATACCGACAACTACGTGATGTCCACCATCGCCCACCTCACCGGCTTTCCGCTGGCGGGCCTCCTGCTGTGGCGCGTGGAGACATTGGAAAGACTGGAGCCCCAACAGACCCTCCCTGATGTGGAGGAGAGTGATTACACTATAGGACAGGAACAAGCGGATGAACAATCTGCTCCCCTCCCTCAAAGAGAGGGGCAAGGGGGTGGGTCTGCCATCGGCCTGCTGCTGGCGAAGCACTGCGAGGACACGCAGCTCTACCTGCAGCCAGACCTGTCGCTGACGCAACTCTCGGCAGCCATCGGCACCAACCGTACCTACCTCGGCAGCTATTTCGCCAGTCAGGGCACAAACTACTATGCATACATCCATGACCTTCGCATCCGTCACTTCGTAGCCCGCTACCGCGAGCTTGCCGCTGCACATAAGCCCATCGTCGCCCAGCAGCTGGCCCAGGAGAGCGGCTACCAC
>CACXJZ010000039.1 GCA_902768105.1 uncultured Prevotellaceae bacterium | reverse complement strand
AATTTGAAGTAAATTTGCCAAAAAGAAGGAGCGGTGGTTTTGACTTTACACGGAATTACACGAAATTACCGAATATAGTTAGGCTGCCTCCAGCTCCACTGGTTTTAATTATTTGCATGATGAGAAACATGAAAGATGCGACAGTCTTCTCGCTACTGTTGCTGATGTGTTTATTCTGTAGCTGCGAGAAGGTGATTCTGGAACAGGAGTCTTCTGCGTCGGAGGACGAGGTCAATGTTGTTTTAACGGTGACTGACGTGGAGTTATATGCCAACGGTGGTTATACCCGTGGCCTGACTCCCGTTGAAAAGGCTTGCACCAGACTATGCTTCGCCGTCTATCGGGATGGTACTCGTGTCAAATATGAAAACCAGAAGTATGGAGACAGTGATTACGGTACTGCTTCCATGAAACTTGAAGCAGGTAGCTATCAGGTACTGATACTTGGACATAGTGGTGCTGCCAATCCCTCAACCACTAAGGCTACACAGATTAAGTTTTCAAACCAGACAGCATCTGGCGGCTCGGGCTATACAGATACCTTTTATTATTACGCAGACCTTAAGGTTACCAATGGTATGCCTACTCAGGAATATGTACTGGAACGTGCCACAGCCATGTTTCGTCTTATTGTGAATGACGAGATTCCCAGCAACGTAAAACGTTTCTATTTTTATTATACAGGAGGTAGCGGGCAGTTGGATGCAACAACGGGATATGGCAATGCTAACTCCCAGCAGAAAGTGTATATTGACGTAGATGATTCATCGGACGGGCAGCCTACGGAATTTGAACTATATACCTTCCCGCACGAAAACGGGCAGACGGTAACCTTCAAGGTAGAGGCACAGGACGCTGATGGTAATGCTTTGTGTTCGAGAGAGTTTAAGGCCCAGATGGAACGAAACTTTATTACTCAGTATTCTGGCGATTTTTTTACTAAGGGGGACCCGGATAACCCCGATGAGCCGGATGAAAACGGAATGATTTGGGTGGATACCACTTGGGATGGTATCGACGAATATACCTATTAAAATTGAAGATATGGATAAGAATGTGAATGATGTGTTGTTGAAGAACGTGGCAATTCTCTCGAAGCATTCGGAGAAGGAAGATGGCATGATGCCAGAAGGTTCTTCTCCGATGCCGTCAGTGGAATGCGTGAAGAAGATTGTGACGCTTGCCAAGTGCATCATCTTCAGTGACTATTTCCATAAGCGTCAGCCTGATGAGCAGATACGTGCTTACTACATTGGCGTGAACATGGAGGAATTGTACAAACTGCTGAATGCGCAGATTGCACGAGGCTTGCTGTTCTGTAGCTGCATGAGGGAGGAAGAGGCACTTGAAAAAGCTCAACAATTGGCTTTAGATTTTATCGACCATCTGCCGGAGTTGAAGCGTCTGCTCTATACTGACGTAGAAGCGATGTTCAATAATGACCCAGCGGCGACGAACTATGGTGAAGTTATTTTCTGCTATCCTTCGTTGAATGCGATGACGCACTATCGTATTGCCCATGTGCTTCATCAGATGGAGGTTCCTGTCATTCCGCGTATCATCACGGAACAGGCACATTCCAAGACAGGTATTGACATTCATCCTGGAGCTCAGATAGGTGAATATTTCTCGATTGATCACGGCACGGGTGTGGTGATAGGTGAAACAAGCATTATAGGAAATCATGTAGCGCTCTATCAAGGCGTGACACTAGGTGCCAAGAGCTTCAAGTATGACGAGCAGGGCAATATGCTGAACGTCCCACGCCATCCCATTCTGGAAGATAATGTGACGGTATATTCGAATGCCTCTATCTTAGGGCGTATCACTATTGGTCACGATTCGGTAATTGGCGGAAATATCTGGCTGACACACGACGTACCGCCTCACTCACGTATCCTGCAGAGCAAGGCGGTTGATGTCAGTTTCAGTGGTGGCTTGGGAATATAAAAAAAAGAGGCGGTCGCCTCTTTTTTTATTTCTCGATGGTAATACTGTCGTTGTTCATCGTGTCATTGGCGTATGAGTACCTTTCTGAAACCTTAATCAGATTGAAGGATGCCATCTGTTCGCCAGTATGATAGTCTTCAAAGTAACCACGGAAGCGCATGGTGTTACCCATGTAGTAGGTCTCCCAGTCACGGATGACGACCTGGAAACCGTCATCGTAGGTGATATAGATACGTTCGTCGCGAACTTTCCAGTCGAAGTCGAAACGTGTAGTGTAACCTGTCCAGTTCTCGCGGTCTATCTCGTAGCCCGTTCCACCACGGGAGAATGCACCATTCTGGTAGAAGCGAATCTCCGTGTCATAGTCTGTACGAGTGGCACCGTAACGGCTGGAGTAATAGTTGCCGACAATGGTTCCCTGCCAGATTCCGTCAAGGTCGTATGCAATCTCGGAGTCCTTGTCACAACTGGTGAATGCTGTCATCGTGAGCACCGCCATGAGTGCTACTGCGATATGGGTGTAAATCTTTTTCATAACTGTATCTTTTTTGTTAATTAATTTTCTAGTGCAAAGGTAATACAATGTTTCTAACCATGCAAGGGGGTATTCCTATTTGATGGTAGGGATTTTCCTATTCTTGTTTTTTCTTTCCGAAGTTTGGATCGATATGTACAAACGCTGTAACAATGAATGTCACGCTACAGAATGCCATAACAATCAGAAAGAAGGTGGGGTAGCCTACACTATCCTTTATCCAACCTGATACCATGCCTGGCAGCATCAGACCTAAATAGGAAATTCCTGTACAAATCGCATAATGGGAGGTCTTGAATTTTCCCTGACTGAAATAGAGCATGTAAAGCGTCAGTGCCGTGAACCCCAATCCGTACCCGAACTGCTCAACGAAGAGACAAGAGCTGATGAGCGTCAGGTTGTGGGGCATAGCCATGCTCATATAGACATAAACGACATCGGGCAATGTCAGTGCGATGACCATAGGCCAGAGCCATTTCTTCAGGCCGTCGCGACTGGCTAGCCATCCTCCTACGATTCCGCCCAACAGCAGACCAATGGTGCCTACGGTGCCATTAGCCAGTCCGAATTCCATGGGTGTCATACCCAGTCCTCCTTCTGATGGGTTGCGTTGAAGGAAAGTGATGCTGACCGTATTAAGTAGTGCTTCAGGGAAACGGTAGAAAAGCAGAAAGATGAGGGCTAGCATAATCTCGCGTGGCGGCAACTTATGAATGAAGCTACTGAACATCTGTCGGATGCCGCTGATAACCTCTTGAAATGATGTGTTATGCTGCTGGTCGGCTACCGGCCGCGGCATGATGTATGCATGATAGAGCCAGATGGCAATAAACAATCCTGCCAACCCATAAAAAACAAGGCTCCATGCAAAGACTTTCTCGCCGCGAAACCATACCTCTAGTAGTCCGGCTGCGGGTATGAGCACACCTTTTCCAAAGATGACGGCCAAACGGTAGAACGTGTTACGGATGCCTACGAACCATGCCTGTTTGTGTTCGTCCAACTCCAGCATGTAGTATCCGTCGGCTGCAATGTCATGAGTGGCACTGCTAAAGGCCATGAGGAAAAGGAATGCCATGACACCTTGAAACCAGAATGATGTATCAAGCATAAATGCAACACCTGCATACGCCGATCCAAGCAAGGCCTGCATGGCAAGCACCCACCAGCGTTTAGTCTTATATAAATCAACAAACGGACTCCATAACGGTTTGATAATCCATGGGAGTCCCAGCCAGCCGATATAGAGGGTGATGGAGGTGTCGTCCATACCCAGTTGCATAAACATCGTTGCTGCTACTACGGTAACCACAACGTTCGGTAGTCCTTCCCCTATATATAATGTGGGAATCCACGCCCAGGGATTAATAGATTTTCTTGATTTCTGCTCCACGATAATAGTATAGTAAAATTTGATCGTAATTATATCCTTGTGTACTCATCACTGCTGCACCAATCTGGCAAAGTCCAACACCATGGCCCCATCCGGAACCGTTCAGGATAAACTTGCCGTCGTGCTTCTCCACCTCGAAGGCAGAACTGTACAGATGACTCTGGCTGAGGGTGCGGCGTATCTCCAGTTCCTTACCAATGGTAAACGATTTCTTGGTGCCGACAATCTTCAGTTTCCATATGCGTCCGCTCTTACCGCGCTCAAGGGGAATAAGGTCGGTAATGGTACCGAGGTCCATCTTTAGCTTCTCATTGATAAGTGCAGTCAGCTCCTCCGTTGTATATTCAACGTGCCAGCGATAAAACTCCGTTGTCTCCAGGTCGTAGTCGTTGAGCACCTGCGACAGAATCTCCTTATCGTTGGTATTACAGAACGGATCTTGGACAGACAGCAGATAGGGCTTCTTTGTGTCCTCCCAGCAATACTGGAACTCCTCAGTAATACCTCCACAGCACTTGCCGTAGCGGGCATCGCATATCTCGTCCTCATACATCAGAATCTGACCTTTGGTTGCCTTGACTGCAGCCTCCACTGAGCGGTTGCTGGCCTTGGTAATACCTTGATAGCGCTGACAGTGGTCATCTGCGCAGACATCAAATATCTGATGGTCTTCACGATCATACCAGCGTATGAGTTCGTCGTCCTTCTTGATAAACGAGAAGAAACTGTTTTGTCCACTGTTTAGTTGCTTGCGCTTCTCCATTTGTGCCAACAGCCATGAGCGGCTGATGACTGCATGAGCTTTCAGCAGTTCAATGCTACTAGTGGCGCTCATTTCGCTCGATATGACGCTAATCAGGTATTTCTCTACAGGTAACAGGTTGATGGCAGTAATCTTGTCGGCCTCTACCACCAGTCGCAGTGTGCCGTTGAACACCTGCGTTTCCTTGCGTTCCCAGTGGAAGTTAACGCCAATGGTCACCTCGTAGAGGGAGAACGAGGCGTCTGGCTGCTGAGGGGTGAAGGTCAGTTCTCGATATTGATTGCCGTTCCACAGGATTCCTCCCTCACTGAATTCAACGGTCTGGTCACCTTTGATAGTTGCGCCCTTGGCAACGTAGGGAGCGTTTAGTGCGAAGTGAATCTTCTGTCCACTGACTATGCCCACGCTGACTTCTGGTTGTTTAGAACGTTGAGTGACGCCCGTTGTCCGTTGTCCGTTATCTGTCTCCTGTTGACTATTAAGCTGCTCAATAATGTCATTCAGCTCTTTAGACGTGATAGATACCTCACGCAGAATACTGAAGACTTTCTCTGGAGTAATTCGTTCAAAGTCTTCCTCCCTGGGCGTAATCATAAGTCCGCCCATGTCGAGAGCTCCTGGTGAAATGATGTATTGTTGGTCACCTTCTGCCGTATAGCAGTCAGGACGATGTTTTCGACGTGGGAAAACGACACTGTTGTAATTGCCAGCCGCACGCCAGCTGATGATGTTCATCATAGGCTCATGCCCTCCCATGGCTTTGTATAGGCGTTTGAACAACATGTTGTCCGTTTCCTCAGAACAGCTACGAATGAGCAAGGCTATGCATGGGTAGTCGTTGATAAGGAAGATTCCCTCGTCTGAGGGAGTGTTAGTCGAGGATGAGGGGGGGCTAAGTGGCGTCAGGTTCCTACTGAGCCGCTGCCAAGCCGTTTGCAGGGGCAGAATACCATTGGTTCCTGCTTGTAAGTGGGCATGGTCAGGTGCAGATGCACCGCATTGCGGCCCGTTGTAGAACACCATGAGTTCAGGATAGTCCGTCAGTAAACGGTGAATCTCTCCATAGAGCTTCTCAATGCTTTGAGGCTTATGTTCCAGGGTGGGGATGGTGTAGTGCGTGGGCAGGATTGGGAAGGGATTGACCAAAAGCTCCATCCGCTTGCCGACGGCTTTCTTGATTTGTTCCTGCGGTCGGTTCTGCTCACACAGGAAACAAGGTCTCTTGGCAATGGTCTTCTGATCTATCTTGGCGCCTGTCGATACCATTCGGGCAGGGTTCCACTGTACCTGTATGGTGAAATTATCCTCCGTCAGCTCACGTGTCTCCACATTACGGAGGTCGCGGTAGCGTTGGCGGGCGTCATCCCATTTTTCTAACTGGCGGTTAAAAAAGCGTTGCAGGCTAGAGTCTGGCAACAGGTCTTTCTTACCTTGTTTCATCTGTTGGCGTGCCAGCACCTCCAGTGTGCGTAGCCTGTCCTTGTAGAGATTGTTTGCATTAATCTTATCAATACTCAATGCTGCATCGCTGTTACCGCCCCATCGTCTGCAGAGGTATAGCTCAGAGTAGATGCGTCCGATGCGGTAATGGCGTGAGAAGATAAGTCCTAATGCATAATCCTCGCCATACGAGGTATTGGGAAACTGTATCTGGCGCAACAATGGCGTAAAGAATGCTCGCGGTGCTCCCAGACCATTGATGCGCAGTGCATTGTTGGGGCCGTTCTCATCTGTCCACTCCTTGTGGTTAATGAGTCCTGGGGGCAACGTATTCAGCTCAAAGTCACACATGCGGTATGAGCCGATAACCATTGCAGCGTGCTGTCGGCGGAAAGCATCGACGATAGTTTGCAGTGTCTTGGGGCTGGAGTAGAGGTCGTCGGAGTCCAGTTGTACGGCAAAGCGTCCGCAGTGGTCGTCGTTGATGGCCATGTTCCAGCACCCGCCAATGCCTAAGTCCGTCCTTTTTGGGGAAAGAACTATTAGTCGAGATTCCTCATGTGTCGATAGTTCATTCAATATCTCCCCTGTTCCGTCTGTCGAGTGGTTATCAACTACAATCACGTTGTAGGGGAAGGTCGTCTCTTGGCTGAGGGCGCTCTTGACGGCATCGGCAATGGTCTTGGCACGGTTAAAGACGGGAATGATGACGCTTGCCTCCACGGGGAAGTCCTGTTCCTGAAAGTCCGGCTCCAAATATGATAGTGTGTCAACTGTAGCACCAATCTGTTTTAAATGGGCAGTCACAGCTTGTTCCATCTCTATTTGTACCTCACGGTTAGCAGGATTGACATAGTCAAACTGCTTCTCCCCGCTGGCACGCAGGTCTGTTTCCTGTTCCGTATAAAGATATTCGTTTAGATGGAACAACTGTCCTTCGCGGCTTAGGAACAGACGTAGGGCATAAAGTCCTGCATATTGATACTCGCGTTCCGTGTCTGTCGTCGCAAACTTATGTATCAATGAAGTCTTGATAAGCAGCAATGAGCCGAAATCAAAGTCATCACGCAGTGCTCCAAGCTGGTAGTCAATGACGGGGTGTCTCTCCGTTTGTCCGTTCTTTTCTTCCAGTCTGTCGGAATAAATCATTGCTGCGTTTGAATCGCTGGCCACACGCAGCATGCGTTCCAATGCCGATGGACCTATGCTGAGTGGCAGGGCCTTTGTCGAGAGCAGCACATAGTCTGCAGCTGCATTCTCTGCAATTCGCATGATTGTCTGAGAACTGGTCAGGTCATTCACGCTTACAAACCGGCAGTCTTGTGGAGCGTCCTGTTGAGAGGCCGTTTCCTCTTTTACTAACAGGAATATATGATGTATGGTTTTGTTGTCACGAAGTTGGGATACGGTCTGTTCCGCATTCTCCAGTTTGTCACACGCTAAAAAACAGTCAATCTTTTGTCGCATGGTTATGTACCGATTTAATTATTTAGCTGCGAAGGTACGACTTTTTTCCCATTTCTGCAAATAAATCCCCAAATTATTGCACATTTTAGCACTTACGCTAAACTTTGAAACGGACGTAGATGCGATCGTCAAAGGATTCGCAACCCTGCATAAAACCTTTTGTGGCCTTGAAGTCACCGATGTTGAGTGGGTCGTGCGTGCGTTGCCATGCCAGCCGTTCCTCCGATTCCTGAAGGGTGGGGCATAGCCAGGGATATCCATCGCTAGCCAGCACTATTTCCCATGGCTGAAAGTCAAGGGTAATGATGCGTACATGTTGCATGGGAATGGGAAAACCGTCGATGACGGCATAGTCCTTGTTTTGGCGTTTCATCCACTCTTTCATGTGGGGAATAATCTGTTCGCGTGCGATGTCGTGCTCCAGGAGTCCCTTTGTGGAACTCATGTGAAGGATGATGTCTGCCCGTTCCTCAGCCAATACTCGTTCGTAAGGTTTGGGATTCTCGTACAGTTCTCCGCCTACCAGACACTGACAGTCGCCAATCATCCAGATCTCACGGTTGACGCGACTGAAGACGATGGCAGAAGCACACATGCGTTCCTCTGGCTGACTGCTGAGCAGTGAGAGACGCGATCGGCGGTAATGGCGATTGACGTATGCGGTAACACCACGACAGAACTGGTCGCAACTGATATCCTTGGGCGCATGGCGCAGATATTTGCTGACGAGTTGCATGCAATAGCGACCGTTTGAGCGGAACAGGCTGTGGCGCAAGGTACTCTTGCTGGTGCTACCGTCAATAACGGCAATGAAGTCGTCAGTAATTACAAGCCCGTCCTCGCATTTCCTCTCAGGGCTTTTTGCTATGATGTTTTGTTCAATGATTTGCATAATCTTATTGGGTGCAAAGGTACGCAGTTCTGACCAATAAACCATTATAAAAAAGAAAAATGTTGATTATTTCGTTATTTTTCTTACAAAATGTTTGTTTGTTTCGGGAAAAAGTTATACTTTTGCACCCGATAAAACAAAAAGGAGAACAATTATGTTGAACGTAGCTTACTTTTACGGTTATTACTTTTACTTTGCAACAAGTTGTGAAGCGGTAGGCCGTAAGTAAATTAAAATAGATAATTGAAAATTAAAATAAGGTCCCGCTTCACAAAAGAGTGAAAGCGGGATTTTTTGATAAGTAGCATGAAACGAATAGCGATACAAGGACTGATAGGGTCATTCCACGACATTGCAGCACACCTGTACTTCGAGGGGGAGCAGATACAGCTCATCTGCTGCAGCACTTTCGAACAGGTGTTCGACAACATGCGTCAAGACCCCACGATGATAGGCATGGTTGCCATCGAGAATACCATAGCCGGGTCGTTGCTCCATAACTACGAATTGCTGCGCGACTCAGGCACGTCTGTGGTTGGAGAACACAAATTACACATTTCACACTGCATCTGCTGTTTGCCTGACGATGATTGGAGCACAATTCAAGAAGTTCATTCACATCCCGTGGCCTTGATGCAGTGTCGTCAGTTTTTGGCGCAGCATCCGCAGCTGAAGAATGTGGAAGCTGAAGACACGGCAGGATCAGCCAAGATGATTGCCGAGGGGCACCATCGTGGCTGGGCTGCTATCTGTCATGCTGAAGCGGCACGGCTCTATGGGCTGAAAGTGCTTGAAGACCATATTGAGGACAACAAGCATAACTTCACGCGATTCCTCGTGGTAAGCAATCCCAATAAGGCTGATATGCTGCGTCCACTGACAGAGGCCAACAAGTCGAGTATCGTATTCTCGCTTCCTCATGAAGAAGGGTCGCTCTCGCATGTGCTGGCTATATTATCGTTCTACAAGATTAATCTGACGAAGATACAGTCACTTCCCATCATTGGTCGTGAGTGGGAATACCTGTTCTATGTAGATGTCATGTATGACGACCTGACACGTTATCGCCAGTCGATAGATGCCATTATCCCATTGACCAAGGACTTAAAGATATTAGGAGAATATAAGGATGGAAAGCAGACGAATTGAACCAGCAGAGCGTTTGTCGCTCGTCAGTGAATACTACTTCAGCCGCAAGTTGAAGGAGGTCGCACAATTGAATGCCGAAGGCAAGGATATTGTCAGTCTCGCCATTGGTAGTCCTGACATGCCTCCTTCAGGACAGACGATAAAGAAATTGTGTGAGGTGGCCCGTCAACCCAATGCCCACGGCTATCAGCCTACGATGGGTACGCCTGAACTGCGTGAGGCAATGGCAGGCTTCTATAAGCGTTGGTATGATGTCAATTTGGATGCAAAGACAGAAGTTCTGCCTCTTATTGGTTCCAAGGAAGGTATTCTGCATGTCACTTTGGCATTCGTCAATCCTGGCGATACGGTTCTGGTACCTAATCCCGGTTATCCTACCTATACCTCTTTGTCAAAGATATTAGGTACGAACGTTGTTTACTACAATCTGAAGGAAGAAAACGGTTGGCAGCCTGACTTTGAGCAACTGGAAGAAATCGTAAATCGAAAATCCATAGATTGTAAATTGCTATGGACCAACTACCCCAACATGCCAACAGGCGGGCGTGCCCAGCGTGAGACCTACGAGCGCTTGGTGCAGTTTGCTCACGAACACGGTATCGTGGTGGTCAATGATAACCCCTATAGTTTCATTCTCAGCGAAGAGCATTTGAGCATTCTCCAGATTCCTGGCGCTAAGGACTGTTGCATAGAGTTCAATTCCATGTCGAAGAGCCATAACATGCCAGGATGGCGTGTGGGTCTCTGTGCGACTAATGCCGAGTTTATCTCTTGGATTTTAAAGGTGCAGTCGAACATAGAAAGTGGAACGTTCCGAGGTATCCAATTGGCAGCTGCTGAGGCTTATAACAATAGCGAGGCCTGGCATCGGGAATATAACATAGAGACTTATGCCCGTCGCAGGAAATATGCTGAGCAGATTATGGATGTCCTGAGCTGTACTTACGACAATAATCAGGTAGGAATGTTCCTCTGGGGTAAGATACCTGCCAGCATCCAGAATGTTGAGGACCTGACGGAGCGAGTGCTTCACGAGGCACGTGTCTTCATCACGCCGGGCTTTATCTTTGGAAGCAACGGCGAGCGTTACATCCGAATCTCACTTTGTGCCAAGGAAGAGAAAATCAAAGAAGCATTAGAAAGAATAAAAAAAATAGTATAATTATGGAATTAGAGTTACAACCATTGAATTTGCCGAGTGACAACGAACGCCCCTTTGTGATTGCAGGCCCTTGCTCGGCTGAGACTGAGGAACAAGTGATGACTACAGCCAGGGAACTGGCTATGAAAGGCTGCCACAATTTCCGTGCAGGAGTGTGGAAACCGCGTACCAAGCCTGGAGGTTTTGAGGGACATGGGGAACCCGCCCTTGTCTGGCTGGCTGAGGTGAAGAAAGAGACGAAGATGCTTGTCTCTACAGAGGTGGCTACTGCTACACATGTGGAGCTGGCGCTGAAATATGGCATTGATATCCTCTGGATAGGTGCCCGTACGTCCGCCAATCCCTTTGCTATGCAGGCTATTGCCGATGCTTTGAAGGGTGCAGATGTTCCTGTGTTTGTGAAGAATCCCGTTAATCCTGACCTTGAGCTGTGGATTGGTGCGTTGGAACGTCTGAATCAGGCTGGCATCAAGCGCCTGGGCGCTATCCATCGTGGTTTCTCAAGCTATGAGCAGAAAATCTATCGTAATGCTCCAATGTGGCAGATTCCCATCGAGTTGCGTCGTAGAATACCTGATTTGCCTATTATCAGCGACCCGAGCCACATCGGAGGGCGTCGTGAACTCATTGCCCCCCTCTGTCAGCAGGCCATGGACCTGGGTTTTGACGGTCTGATTGTAGAGAGTCACTGCGACCCAGACAAGGCTTGGAGTGATGCCAAGCAGCAGGTGACGCCTGACGTGCTCGACTATATCCTGTCGCTTCTTGTCGTCCGTGACGAGAAAACCACGACAGAGGGCATCACTCAGTTGCGTAAGCAGATTGATGAGCTTGACAATCAAATTATGGACATCTTGGCCAAACGCATGCGTGTCTGCCGTGAGATTGGTATGTACAAGAAGGAGCATAATATGACTGTCCTTCAGGCCAACCGTTACAATGAAATCCTTAATAAGCGTGGTGCCCAGGGTGCCCTTTGTGGTATGGACCCAGAGTTTGTGGCTCATGTCTTCGAGAATATTCATGAGGAGAGCGTTCGTCAGCAGATAGAAATCATTAATAAGTAAGGTATGAAAATTCTTGTTATGGGTGCAGGCAAGATGGGAAGTTTCTTCATCGACCTGCTGAGTTTCGACCACGAAGTGGCAGTGTACGAGAGAGACCCCAAGCGCATGCGCTTTACCTACAACTGCCAGCGATTCACCACTTACGAGGAGATTCAGGCCTTTCAGCCCGAGCTGCTCATCAATGCCGTGACGCTGAAATACACCATTCCCGTGTTCGAGCAGGTAATACCTTATTTGCCCAAGGAGTGCATCATCAGCGATATTGCTTCAGTAAAGACCGACCTGAAAGAGTTTTATGAGCAGACAGGTATGCGCTACGTCTCTACGCACCCCATGTTCGGCCCTACGTTTGCCAATCTGCAGCAGCTTTCTGAGGAGAATGCCATCATTATTAGCGAGGGAGATTACATGGGACGCATCTTCTTTAAGGACCTGTATCAGAAGCTGGGACTAAACATCTACGAATACACTTTCGAGGAACACGACAAAACGGTGGCTTACTCGCTCAGTATTCCCTTCGTCAGTACCTTCGTCTTTGCTGCTGTTATGAAGCATCAGGATGCGCCAGGTACCACGTTCAAGCGTCATATGCGCATAGCCAAAGGCGTGCTCAATGAGGATGACTACCTGTTGCAGGAAATCCTCTTCAACCCCTACACTCACGACCAGGTGTCGCAGATTCGTACAGAGCTGAAAGAACTGCTGGAAATCATTGATAACAAGGATGCTGATGGCATGAAGGCTTACCTGACGAAAATCCGCAACAATGTGAAACGCGATATTGAGATAAAGAAGCAATAATTGCGTCTTTAGGTTAATTAGCGTGAAAAGTTGGCTGTAAAATTTTGCGATTACAAGAAAATTGCATAATTTTACAGCCCTTTTCGTATATAAATATTGATAAGTAACCTCTAAAAGATAGAGAATATGAAGAAATCATTACTCACAGCCATACTTCTGTTGGCTATTACTACTATTTGTGCACAGGGCCCGAATAACTCAGGTACGTATTATCAGGGAGCTAACGGTTTGAAGGGCAAAGCCCTGAAGACCAAGCTGTCGAGTATTATTTCGTCAGGCATCAATGTTATTTCCTATTCAGGACTATATGATGCCTACAAAAAGACAGACACACGCTCCGATAACTACGTGCGTGACTGGTATTCGAACATTACGAACTACCGTCATGGCGTAGATAACAAGGGTAACTACACGAAAGAGGGTGACATGTACAACCGTGAGCACTCGGTGCCGCAGAGTTGGTTTGGTGATGGTAACATCAAATCGGACATTGTTCACGTGCTGCCTACTGATGGCTACGTCAACAACCGTCGCTCAAACTATCCTTTTGGCGAGGTAAAAAATGCCACTTATACGTCGGCCAATGGTTATAGTAAGTTGGGATCTTGTAAAACGTCAGGCTATACGGGCACGGTTTTTGAGCCGAATGACGAAATCAAGGGTGACATAGCTCGTATCTATTTCTATATGATTACGCGTTATGAGAGTTCGTGCGGCAGTTGGGGACATGACGTGTTCACCCCTACATATCCAGGACTGACTACATGGACGCTTGACATGATGATGCGCTGGTCCAAACAAGACCCGGTTGATGCAGTAGAAATTGCTCGTAACAATGCTGTATATGAAGTGCAGGGTAACCGAAATCCTTATGTAGATTATCCAGGATTGGAGGAATATACATGGGGTACAAAGATGAGTCAAGCCTTCAGTTACAACAACTATGAGGACGGAGGCTCGGAAGATCCTGTTAATATCGATCAACCTACCTTCTTGCCTGCAGCCGGTACCTATCAGAATAGTGTTGAAGTGACGCTCGCAACAGCTACGGATGTCGCAAGCATCTATTATACCCTTGACGGTAGCGATGCCACAACAAACAGTACACTCTACGAAGGTCCCTTCACGTTGACTAAAACTACGACAGTCAAGGCTATTGCTGTGAAGGGCGGAAATGAAAGCAGTCAGGCGTCCGCCAAATACACTATTATTACCAGTGGTGGCGGTGATGACGGGCCAGCTTCAGACACGCAGATTATAATCAGTTCTGCATTCTTCGGCTCTACTGCTAATGGAACTATCAAGAAGGAGGACAGTGCTGATGACCTGACGGGCTCTCAGGACGGTGTAACAGTAACCTATGTTCTTGGTGAGGGCAATCAACGTTACTTAAACAGTACACAGCTTCGCTTGTATCCGGGTAATAAACTGATAGTAAGTGTGAGCAGTGGTACTTTGAAAGAAATTGAAGTGCTCTTACCTGAAAGCTCTGCTCCAGGCCTGATGGCAAGAGCATCAAGCAGCAATGAACTGAAAGCTGATGTGGGTAGCGTTTCTGGTATGAAGTGGACGGGCGATGCTCAGACAGTGACCTTCACTGTGACAGGTACAAGTGGCCATATTAAAATAGGTGGATTGAAAGTAAGGGTTGCAGAGGCTTCTGATGACCCGACGGATCCTGACGACCCAACAGATCCTGACGACCCAACAGATCCTGACGACCCAACAGATCCTGACGACCCAACAGATCCTGACGACCCAACAGATCCTGACGACCCAACGGATCCTGATGACCCAACAGATCCTGATGACCCGACGGATCCTGACGATCCGACGGCTGTAAATAGTGTGCGCCATGAGGCAATGGACAATACCTGTTACTATACACTCGATGGAAATAGGCATCAGGGAATCCCGACGCAGAAGGGCATTTATATTGTAAATGGAAAGATAATAATAATAAGATAAACATTAATGAAGAAAATCTTTATGACTTTGTCGCTGTTCATCGTGACGATGGCAGCGATGGCAGTTCCAGCTAAGCCAGGACAGTGGAAAATTCTGAAACTGGCAGATGGAACAGAAGTGAGAGCACAACTCAAAGGTGATGAGCATGGGCACTTCTGGCTGGCAGAGGACGGCCGTGCTTATTCGGAGATTAATGGTACTGACGTATATCAGTTGGCTGATGCCAATGCCATCAGAGAACGTGCCAGGGAGCGTCGCCAGAAGGTGAACGCCCTGCATGGCCGCCGTCTGGCTCCGCGTCGCGTGGGCTCTGTAGGTAACTATCAAGGTACCAAGAAGGGTATTATCATCTTGGTTAATTTCAAGGATAAGCAGTTCAAGGCTGCCAACAATCATACGCTCTATCAGCGTATTGCCAACGAGGAGGGCTTCTCTCAAGGAAACTTCAAGGGCTCAATGTCTGATTACTTCAAGAAACAAAGTGGTGGGCAGTTTGAGCTTGACTTCGACGTGGTAGGTCCTGTTACTGTTTCAGAGAATGCTTCGTATTATGGCTCGAATGACAGCGGAGGTGACGATAAGTATCCGGGACAGATGGTTTGTGAGGCTGTGAGGCTGGCAATGGAAGAGATTGATGACTGGAAACAATATGACTGGGATAATGACGGCTATGTTGATCAGGTTTATGTGATATATGCAGGAAAGGGCGAAGCCGATGGTGGAGCATCTAATACCATTTGGCCCCATGCCTATACCCTGAGTTCAGCCAAGTATTATGGCGATGGTGATGGTCCTGTGACTGTCGGTACCAATCTGAAGGTAAATTCCTATGCCTGTGGTTCAGAGTTAAATGGCTCTGGCTCAATTGACGGTATAGGCACTATGTGTCACGAGTTCTCGCATTGTTTGGGTTATCCTGATTTCTACGACACTGACTACAGCGGTGGACAGGGTATGGGATACTGGGACCTTATGGATGCTGGCAGCTATAATGGCGACGGTTATCAGCCAGCCGGCTATACCTGCTACGAGCGCTGGATGGCAGGTTGGTCGGAACCCATTGAACTGAGCGACAAAGATGTGACAGTTACGAATATGAGGTCGCTGCAGGAAGGTGGTGATTATTACATTATTTATAATCCGAGTAACTCGAATGAGTTTTTCCTGCTGGAGAACCGTCAGCAGACAGATTGGGACGCGTCCCTGCCTGGGCGTGGCCTGTTGATTCTTCAGGTGGATTATAATGAGTCAAAATGGGCTGACAATACGCCCAATGATGATCCCAACCATCAGCGTATGACGTGGATTGCTGCTGATAATAAATATCAGTACGAAATGTATGATGGGGACAAGTATTATACATTTGAAGGTATGAGTAACGATACTTATCCGTATGGTACAAACAACAGGTTCAATAAGGACTCTACGCCTGCCGCCAAGTTCTATAACAAAAAAAACAGTTTGAACACGTTCATGACTTCTTCTGTGGAAGACATTACGCAGAACAGTGATGGTACAATCTCATTTAATTATGTTGCTGTATATGGAGGCGGTGACCCAGAAGATCCTGACGACCCTGTTGAGCCTACTGGCGACTACCTGTTCTCTGAGACGTTCGATAATTGTAAAGGCACGGGAGGAAACGATGGGAAATGGAGTGGAGGTGCAGCAGCCGGAACTCTTTACCTTGATGGATGGAACTATAATAACGGTTATGCCGGAGATGGATGTGCTCGATTTGGTAAATCAGGTGTTGATGGTCGCGCTACGACACCATTGTTTACTGTTAACGGAGAGGCAACGCTAACGTTCCGCGCAGGTGCTTGGAAAGGCCAGAATGATAGTGAATATTTATATGTTTATGTTTCTGACGGCTTTACTATTGAAGAAGTTACTAGAGCTGGTTCTACTGAGCCCACAGACGAGGTTGTTGTTACAATGGAGAAGGGTGCCTTTACGGAATATACGCTTATTATCAAGGGCACAGGTAATGTAAGGGTTACCTTTGAATCGCAGAAGGGCCGCTTCTTCCTTGATGATGTGCTGGTAAAGGATAATACTAATCCTGATGACCCAACAGATCCTGATGACCCAACAGATCCTGATGACCCAACAGATCCTGATGACCCGACAGATCCTGATGACCCGACAGATCCTGATGACCCAACGGATCCTGATGACCCGACGGATCCTGATGACCCAACAGATCCTGATGACCCAACGGATCCTGATGACCCGACGGATCCTGATGACCCGACGGATCCTGATGACCCAACGGGTATTACATCAGCTCGCAATATGTCCGCTACCACGTATTACTACACCCTCAACGGACGTAAGTTCAATGGTGTGCCGATACAGAAGGGAATCTATATTGTGAATGGACGCAAGGTCGTGATTAAGTGAGAATAAAGCAGAGCTTGCTCATGCTTTGTCGAGCGTGAACGAGTTCGAGCAGAAGGCTCAAGGTCGTGATTAAATGAAAAAAGAGGCGGATCCGCCTCTTTTTCTTTTTATGCCAGCCGCTCTAGCATTTCCAGCAGCACTTGCCAGATGTCGTCGATGGTCTTCAGCTCTACGCGCTCACTGGTGGAGTGGGGCTCCACAATACGTGGGCCAATGCTTGCTATCTCGATGCCAGGATACTTCTGCACGAAGTAGCCTGCCTCCAGCACGAAGTGCATAGCCACCATGCGAGGGCGCCAGCCAAGCACGTTCTGGAACGTGTCTGACGTCAGCTTCAGGAAGTCCGATTGCTGGTTCTCCTGCCAGGCAGGGGCTGACATGATGATCTCTGACGTGGCTCCTCCGCTCCTGAATGTGTCAGCTATCTCACGACTCAACTGCTCCATATCTGCATCCACGAAGCTGCGCGTGTGGGTCGATATGAAGATGTGGTCCTGTTCCGTCACGATGCGTCCCACGTTGTTCGATGTCTCCACCGTGTCTTTCATCAGCTCGCTCATCTTTACCACGCCCTGCGGAACCTGCTCCAGACACGACATCAGCGCTTCGAAAGCCTCGCTGCAGATGACGTTCTGCTGAGGCTCGCACTTCGTGATGGTGCAGCGTATGTTGGGGTCCTGGCGTCCGTACTCCTCGCGCAGCCATTCGTTCATGCTCTCTTCCTGAGCCTTTACGAACTCGGCGGCCTCGCCAGAGGGTACGCAGATAATGATCTCACCTGTCGATGCTATCGAGGCGTTGGCTTCTCCGATGTTGATGCTTGCCACGTGGAAGTCATAGTCGTTGTAGATGGCGGCCAGCACAGCCCACGCAGCCACTACAGCGCTGCAACGCCCTTTGTTGATGTCAACGCCAGAGTGTCCGCCCAGTCCTCCCTCAATGCGGATGGTGTACCAGCGATGCTTGCCTGCAGGCACTGGCTCACGCTTCAGCGGAATGCAATGAAACTGCAACGTGGCACCTGCGGCACCTGTGGTGATGGTGTCGTAGTCCTCTGAGTCGAGGTTGATGACCTTACGCCCACGCAGGAAATCCGTGCTGAGGTTCGATGCACCAGACATACCGTCCTCTTCGTTCGTGGTGGTGATGACCTCCATAGGTCCGTGGATGATGCTGTCGCCCTCGAGCACAGCCAGCGCCATCGAGAGCCCGATGCCGTTGTCAGCGCCCAGCGATGTGCCTCGTGCCTTCATCCAGCCGTTTTCTTCGTAGGCCTCAATGGGCGAGTGGAGCGCATCCTTCATGCCCACACACACCATATCCATGTGGTTGAGCAGCACGACGGGCTCTGCTGCCTCGTGTCCTGGTGTGGCTGGCTTGCGTATGACGACACAGTTCTGCTCGTCGCGCTCATACTCCAGTTGCAGGCGTTCTGCAAACTGGCATAGATAGTCGGCTACCTGTTCCTCGTGGTGCGAGGGACGTGGAATCTGGTTCAGCTCCTTGAAGATGCTGAACACACGCTGTGTTGTGGGTCTTTCTTTCATTATTTACGGTTTTGTTGGCAAAATTACAAAATAATTTGTAACTTTGCATCCAAAATAAGAAAAAAATGATTTACGGAACTTGGTTAGGAGGATATTTAGGCTACTTGGTCGGCGGTCCCCTGGGAGCGCTGGCAGGCATCGTGCTGGGTGGGCTGTTCGACTTCTTTACAGGAGGCAGCAGCGCCCGAATCAGCAGCTCAGGAAGTGAGCCTCCCCCTTCAGAGAGGTATGGTGGGGCTGTCAACCAGCGTGGCTCGTTTCTCTTCTCGTTGCTCGTTCTTACCTCTTATATTATAAAGGCCGACGGCAAGGTGATGCACTCCGAAATGGAATTGGTGCGCCAGATGCTACGTCAGAACTTTGGCAATCAGGCTGTAAGTGAAGGTGAGCAGATTTTGTTGCGTCTGTTTGACGAGCAGAAGCGTCAGGGAGCCAACGGCTTCCGTCAGACCGTTCAGAAGTGCTGTGCAGAGATGGCTATGGGCATGAATTACGGCCAGCGCCTGCAGCTACTCAACTTCCTCGTGATGGTGGCGAAGGCTGATGGCAGCGTGCCCCAGTCGGAGATTCAGGCGCTGCGCGATGTGGCTGGCTGGATGCGTCTGCAGCCGAAGGAGGTTGATTCTATGCTCAACCTGGGTGGCGACACGCTTGAGGAGGCCTATAAGGTGCTGGGTGTCAGTCCGTCAGCCAGTGATGACGAGGTGAAGCGAGCCTATCGTCGTCTCGCCCTTGAGCACCACCCTGACAAGGTTTCTGCCCTAGGTGAGGACATCCGCAAGGCTGCCGAAAAGAAATTCCAGGAGATTAATGCTGCGAAGGACAAGATTTGGAAAGCTCGTGGATTATGAATAGTATTGAAACAAATCTGCCTCACTTTTCGGAGGGGGCAGGGGAGAGGCTTCTCTTGCATGCCTGCTGTGCGCCCTGTTCGTCTGCTATTGTAGAGTGGCTGCTGAACAACGGCTATTGTCCCACCATATTCTATTACAACCCCAATATCTATCCCCGCGAGGAGTATGAGATACGCAAGGAGGAGAGCAAGCGTCACGCGGAGTCGTTGGGCATCCGCTGGATTGACGGCGACTACGACCACGAGGGATGGCTCAATGGGGTCTGCGGACTGGAGAACCAGCCCGAACGGGGGCTGCGCTGCGAGCAATGCTTCACGCTGCGCCTGACCGTTGCAGCACGTAAGGCCCAGGAGCTTGGCATAGAGCTGTTTGCAACAACCCTTGCTTCCAGCCGTTGGAAGAGTCTGGAGCAGATTGAGCGTGCAGGCCATGCAGCCGAGCAGGCCGTTCCTGGTACCCGCTTCTGGGCAAAGAACTGGCGCAAGGGCGGTTTGCAGGAGCGCCGCAACCAACTGCTCAAAGAGTACGGGTTCTACAACCAGCAATACTGTGGCTGCGAATTTTCCATGCGAAACGTTAAAACAGATAAACAATAATACTATGCAGATTGTTAGAGAAGATATGCCCTTTAAGCTACAGCCTACGCCTGCTGTCGGCAAGGACGGGAAAAAACTGTTTTTCGCGCAGCCAGCGCAGAAGGACTCTGTGTCACTCAGGATGTTAGACGACTATTGTGCGCAACAATATCATATGTCTCGAGGCGAACTGACGCGAGCCCTCGAAGTTTTTATGCAAGCATCGGGAGAGTTTTTGGCTCGCGGCTATCGTGTTGAAACTCCCTTCGGAACTTATGCACCCATATTGAAACTCAAACGTGAAATCACCTCACCAGACGATGTCACAGGTGATGATGTCCATTTAGATGCTATCGAATTCAGGGGCAACCAGGAGTATCTCGAGGAAGTCAAACGCTGGCTGGCAGGCTTTAAGTACGTAGGGGGATTTGATAATTCGCTTGAGTTGATGGCTGACGTTGAATCTTTGAAGAAGGATTTACGGGAATGTCTTAAAAGTCACGGACATGTCACAGTCCGTATTTTTGCCTCTAAGACGAAACTCTCCACCTATGCGGCAAGGAAACAGTTGGATGCGTGGACAAAGGGCGACAGCCCGTGCCTCTTGAAGACAAAAATGGGTCAGCAATACATCTATACGGAGGTGTAAACGGCATCTTCCTATATAGAGCAGAACACGAAAAAATGTTCCGATAATTTGCGCCTACGCGAACGGTTGTTTGCGTAGGCGCAAACGGTTGTTTGTGCGTACGCAAACGATAGAAAGGTGGCATGCATCCATTTGTTTCATCCCACCTTTCGTTTCATCCCCTCCTTAGTTAGCAGCACGAACAACGGCTCTAACTTCTGGTTCCATCTTGACATTTGTAATGAGTTAGCACAATTGACGCTTTTTTTAGTGTAATGTTTTGGCTATCTTAAAAATAATGTTTACCTTTGCACCCTAAATTGTAAAAAGGACAGATGTTTGAGAATTTATCAGAGAGACTTGAACGGTCGTTCAAGATACTGAAAGGTGAAGGAAAAATCACCGAGATTAACGTTGCGGAGACGCTGAAGGACGTGCGCCGTGCCCTGTTGGATGCCGACGTGAACTATAAGGTAGCCAAGCAGTTTACGGACACCGTGAAGCAGAAGGCAATGGGCATGAACGTGCTCACAGCCATCAAGCCGAGCCAGCTGATGGTGAAGATTGTTCACGACGAACTGACGGAGCTGATGGGCGGCAAGGCCGTAGAGCTGAAGCTGGAGAACCGTCCGGCTATCATTCTGATGTCTGGTCTGCAGGGTTCGGGTAAGACCACGTTCACGGGTAAGTTGGCCAACATGCTGAAGACGAAGCAGCACAAGAAGCCGCTGCTCGTAGCTTGCGACGTGTATCGTCCGGCTGCCATAGAACAGCTGAAGGTGGTTGGCCAGAGCGTTGGCTGCGACGTCTATACGGAGGAAGGCAACAAGAACGTGGTGGAGATAGCCCAGAACGCTATCCGCAAGGCCAAGCAGGAGAGCTATACCGTCGTCATCATCGATACCGCCGGCCGACTGGCTGTAGATGAGGAGATGATGAACGAGATTGCCACGCTGAAGGAGGCTGTACAGCCCGACGAGACGCTGTTCGTCGTTGACTCGATGACTGGTCAGGACGCCGTGAACACCGCGAAGGAGTTCAACGACCGTCTGGACTTCGATGGCGTGGTGCTGACGAAGCTTGACGGTGACACGCGTGGTGGTGCTGCCCTGAGTATCCGTACCGTCGTCACGAAGCCCATCAAGTTCGTGGGTACGGGCGAAAAGATGGAGGCCATCGACGTGTTCCACCCGGAGCGTATGGCCGACCGCATCCTCGGCATGGGCGACATTGTGAGCCTTGTGGAGCGTGCCCAGCAGCAGTTCGACGAGGAAGAGGCAAAGCGCCTGGAGAAGAAAATCCGCAAGAACAAGTTTGACTTCAACGACTTCATGGGTCAGATACAGCAGATCAAGAAGATGGGTAACATCAAGGACCTGGCTGGTATGATACCTGGTATGGGCAAGGCCCTGAAGGACGTTGATATTGACGATAACGCCTTCAAAGGCATCGAGGCTATTATCAACTCGATGACGCCGAAGGAGCGTGAGAATCCTGACATCATCAACCAAAGCCGCAAGCTGCGCATTGCCAAGGGCTCAGGCACGAAGATTGAGGAGGTGAACCGTCTGATGAAGCAGTTTGACCAGACGCGCAAGATGATGCGTATGGTGACTGGTGCCGACCAGTCGAAGATGCGTCAGATGGCTGCGGCAATGAAGGGTATGAAAGGAATGAGAAGATGAAACTGATTGACGGAAAAGCAACAGCTACGGCCATCAAGGCCGAGATTGCCGAAGAGGTGAAGGCGATTGTAGCCGCTGGCGGCAAGAGGCCTCATCTGGCTGCCGTACTGGTAGGCCACGATGGAGGTTCGGAGACCTACGTGAAGAACAAGGTGTTGGCCTGCGAGCAGTGTGGCTTCAAGTCGTCGCTCATACGCTATGAGGACGATATCACAGAAGAAGAGCTGCTGGCATGTGTCGATAAACTGAACAGGGACGACGACGTGGATGGCTTCATTGTGCAGCTGCCGCTGCCGAAGCACATTGACGAGCAGAAAATCATTGAGGCCATTGACTACCGCAAGGACGTCGATGGGTTCCACCCCATCAACGTGGGCCGCATGGCGATAGGCCTGCCGTGCTTCATCTCGGCTACGCCGCTGGGCATCATGACGCTGCTCAAGCGCTACAACGTCGAGACATCAGGCAAGAAGTGCGTCATCCTGGGACGCTCGAACATTGTGGGCAAGCCAATGGCACAGCTCATGATGCAGAAACAGTGGGGCGACGCTACGGTGACCGTGTGCCACTCACGTTCGAAGACGCTGAAGCAGGAGTGCCGCGAGGCCGACATCATCATCGCAGCCATCGGCCAGCCTAACTTTGTGACAGCCGATATGGTGAAGGAGGGCGCCGTCGTTATCGACGTGGGTACCACCCGTGTGCCTGACGCTACGAAGAAGAGCGGCTTCCGACTGAACGGCGACGTGAAGTTCGACGAGGTGGCAGAGAAGTGCTCTTACATCACGCCTGTGCCTGGTGGAGTAGGGCCCATGACCATCTGCTCGCTGATGTTGAACACCCTGAAAGCGGGAAAACGATGACTGCCGACGAGTGGTACGAGCAGGGCAACGCCTACAGGAAGCAGAGCCAGTGGCACGAAGCCATCAACTGCTACATACGGGCGATAGAGCTGGACCCTGAGAGTCCTGCTGTTGAGGCTAAGCGTATGCTCGACGACATCATGGCGTTCTATTGTAAAGATATGTATAATCCATAAATAAAGACTAAATATGGCTAAATTGAAAGGTGCCATTGTGGTGGATACCGAAAGGTGTAAGGGATGCCAGCTGTGCATCATTGCCTGCCCCCAGAAGGTTATCGCCCTGGCCAACAAAGTGAATCTGCACGGCTACCCCTACGTGGAGGCTGTCAACGAGGAAGCCTGCGTAGGCTGTGCTTCGTGTGGCATCGTCTGCCCAGACGGGTGTATCACTGTGTATCGTAAAAAATTGGAGGAGTAAGCTATGGCAGAAGAAAGAGAAGTTGTATTGATGAAAGGCAATGAGGCAATTGCTCATGCTGCTATTCGTTGCGGATGCGACGGCTATTTCGGCTATCCCATTACTCCGCAGAGTGAAGTGATTGAGACGCTGGCAGAACTGAAGCCTTGGGAGACCACTGGTATGAAGGTGGTACAGGCAGAGAGTGAGCTGGCTTCTATCTACATGGTCTATGGCGCAGCCGGTGCTGGTAAGCGTGCGATGACCTCAAGCTCATCTCCTGGTATCGCCCTGATGCAGGAAGGTATCACCTACATGGCTGGTGCCGAGGTGCCTGGCGTGTTTGTGAACGTACAGCGTGGCGGCCCTGGCTTGGGAACCATCCAGCCTTCACAGGGAGACTACTTCCAGGCTACGCGTGGCGGTGGTAACGGTGACTACAAGGTCATTGTACTGGCTCCGTCGTCTGTGCAGGAAATGGCCGATTTCGTGGACCTCGCTTTCGAATTGGCTTTCAAGTATCGTAATCCCGCTATGATTCTCTCTGACGGTGTTATCGGTCAGATGATGGAGAAGGTGGTGCTGCCGCCGTTCAAGCCCCGTCGTACGGACGAGGAGGTCATCAAACAGTGCCCCTGGGCTTCTACTGGCAAGCCCAAGAACCGTGAGCGCGTGGTAATCACTTCGCTGGAGCTGAAGCCCGAGATTATGGAACAGCGCAACATCGCCCTGCAGGAGAAATATGCCAAGATTCAGGAGAATGAGGTGCGCTTTGAGCAGCAGCAGATGGACGATGCTGAGTATGCTATTGTTGCCTTCGGCTCTGCCGCCCGCATCGCAGAGAAGTCTGTGGAGATTGCCCGTCAGGAGGGCATCAAGGTCGGCCTATTCCGTCCCATCACGCTGTTCCCGTTCCCTGAGAAGCAGATTGCTGAGTTGTCGAAGAAGGTGAAGGGAATCCTCGTGGCCGAGATTAATGCCGGTCAGATGGTACAGGATGTTCGCCTGGCTGTGAACGGTGCAGTGCCCGTAGAGCAGTTCGGCCGCCTGGGTGGTATCGTTCCCGATCCTGAAGAAATCGTAGAGGCTTTGAAAGAAAAAATCATAGGATAACCTAGGATATCCTAGAAAAACTAGATAATTATGGATAGAAATCAAATAGTTCAACCTGAGAACATTGTCTGCAAGAAGCCGACGCTCATGAACGACAATAACATGCACTACTGCCCTGGCTGTAGTCACGGTGTGGTGCATAAGCTCATTGCCGAGGTCATTGAGGAAATGGGAATGGAAGACAAGGCCGTAGGCGTATCGCCTGTGGGCTGTGCCGTCTTCGCGTACAACTATATAGATATTGACTGGCAGGAGGCTGCCCACGGTCGTGCTCCCGCACTGGCTACGGGCATCAAGCGCTGCTGGCCTGACCGTCTGGTGTTCACCTATCAGGGTGATGGTGACTTGGCTTGTATCGGTACCTGTGAGACCATCCACGCCTTGAACCGTGGTGAGAACATCGTCATCATTTTCGTCAACAACGCTATCTATGGTATGACGGGTGGTCAGATGGCTCCTACCACGCTGATAGGTCAGAAAACCTCTACTTGTCCTTATGGCCGTGACCCGCAGTTGCACGGTTATCCCCTGAAGATGGCCGATATCGCTGCAGGACTCGAGGGTACGTGCTACGTAACTCGTCAGAGTGTGGAGTCTGTAGGTTCAATCCTGAAGGCCAAGAAGGCTCTGCGTAAGGCTTTCGAGGCATCGATGGCTGGCAAGGGTAGCTCGCTCGTGGAGTTCGTCTCTACCTGTAACAGTGGTTGGAAACTCACGCCCGCTAAGGCTAACGAATGGATGAAGGAGAACATGTTCCCCTTCTATCCCAAGGGAGACCTCAAGGATACTACGGGCGAGAAGTAAGATGTTTGGAGGTCAGGGCGTGCTCTCAATGGGTAAGATTCTGGCCTATAGTGGACTGATGGAGGATAAAGAGGTGACTTGGATGCCTGCCTACGGTCCTGAGCAGCGTGGTGGTACGGCCAATGTGACGGTGATTGTCAGCGATGAGCGCATTTCGTCGCCCATCCTGAGCAAGTATGATATCGCCATTGTGCTCAACCAGCCTTCGCTCGAGAAGTTTGAGCCGAAAATCAAGCCTGGTGGCATCCTTATCTACGATGGTTTCGGCATCATCAACAAGCCGACGCGTAAGGATATCACCATCTACGAGATCAACGCGATGGACAAGGCCGCTGAGATGAAGAACAGTAAGGTCTTCAACATGATTGTGCTGGGCGGGCTGCTCAAGGTGGCTCCTGTGGTCAGCACGCGTGGTGTGGAAAAGGCACTGAAGAAAACCCTGCCAGAGCGACACCATGCTCTCATTCCCCTCAACATGCAGGCCATCGAAGAGGGTGGTAAAATCATCGAAGAAGTATAGTCTCCCCCAAAAGGGTAGACTTGCCAATGTGCTTTATTTCAACGAAGCGTATTCTGGAATGTCCTGCAGGAACTCGTACTGGCCGCGCTCATAATCCATGCGGCAGCAGTAGTGCTGCAGGCCGTTGCTGACAATCAGATAATCCACGTGCAACAAAAGGTTGTACGTGGATATTTGATTAAAGACCTTTTGTGTGATGGCTACTGTAGGTGCTTTGTATTCGATAATCATGCGCGGCTCCAGTACCTTGTCATATAATATGGAGTCGCAACGCAACCGCTTCTCGCCGATGCGCAACTCCATCTCGTTGCCCATGAGTGCCTGCGGGTAGCCTTTGTGTTCCACCAAGAAGTGAGTGAAATGCTGGCGCACCCATTCCTCTGGCGTCAGTGCTACGAAGCGACGACGCAAGAAGTCGAATATCTCCGGCTTCTCGCGTGTTCCTCGCAGTTTTACGTCGTATGGCGGCAGGTTCAGTGTTTGCATGGGCTTACATATTTGGCGTATCCCAAATCTTGGTCTGCGTGCACTCGATGGTCTGAGTTAACTTGTCAATCTTGAGCGTGAATTCGCCTTCCTCCAGCGTCCAGCGTCCGTCGGCTCCCACAAAGGCCAGTTGCTTGGCAGGCAGACGGAAGGTGACGGTCTTCGCTTCTCCAGGCTTCAGCTCCACTTTGCTGAAGTCGCGCAGCCGCTTGTTGTCAGGAACGATGCTGGCAATGAGGTCGCTGCTGTAGAGCAACACCGCCTCCTTGCCCAGACGATTACCCGTATTCTTCACATCGACGCAGACGGTAATCAGGTCGTCAGCAGTAAACCGTGTCTTGTCAACGCGCAGGTTGCTGTATTCGAACGTGGTGTAGCTCAAACCGTAGCCGAAGGGCCACTGCAGCGAAACCTTGGCATCGTAGTTGTAGGCTCCTGCCATCGTGGGCACCTCCTCAGACACCTTGTAGTCGTAGGTGTTGAGCGAGTTGATTTCGCGAGGGTAGGTGTAGGGCATCTTCGCAGAGAAGTTCACTTCGCCACTCAGGAGATTAACCAATGCGTCGGCACCATAGTTGCCGGGAATGAGGATGTCAACGACGGCCTTTGCCAGCGGCTCAATGTCGGCAATGAGGCGCGGACGTCCCTCGTTGAGTATGAGGATGATGGGCTTGCCGGTAGTGGCGAGTTCCTTGACCAGGTTGCGCTGGTTCTGTGAGAGCCAGAGGTCGTTCAGGTTGCCGGGCGTTTCCGTGTAGGAGTTCTCTCCGATGCACGCAACGATGATGTCGGCCTGTTTTGCAGCGCTGACGGCTTTGCTGATTTCCGGCTCGTTCTCCTGGAAATACTGTCCGTTCTCATTATAGGTAACGCCCTGCTCAAGGATGATGTTCTCCTTGCCGTATTTCATGCAGAACGCCTCATAGATGGTGTGGTACTTCTCGGAAAGGTCTTCGGCCTTGGATCCCTGCCACGTGTAGCTCCAGCCGCCGTGTAGGCAACGCATCTGGTTGGCATTGGGACCTGTCAGCAGAATCTTTTTGCCTGGAGCCAGTGGCAGAATGTTGCCTTCGTTCTTCAGCAGCACCTCGCTCTCCTCGGCAGCATGCAGCGATTCGTCGGCAAACTCCTGCGAGCCAAACTTCTCATAGCCCTCTCCGCCCGTATTGGGCTCGTCGAACAGGTTCAGACGATACTTTACACGGAGGATGCGGCGTACGGCATCGTCAATGCGCTCCATCGAGACTTTACCTTCCTCAACCAGTTCCTTGAGCAGAATACAGAAGTCAACGCTGTAAGGGTCCATCGACATGTCGATACCGGCATTGATGGCTATGCGGATGGCATCTTTCTTGTCCTTTGCCACGTGTTCGCGCTTGAAGAGGCTCGTGATGTCGGCCCAGTCGGTAACGAGCATACCGTCCCATTGCAAATCTTCCTTGAGCCACTTGGTGAGATACTCGTAACTGGCATGGACGGGCACACCGTTGATGCTGGCAGAATTGACCATCATGGTAAGTGCGCCAGCCATTGCTGCAGCGCGGAACGGCTCAAAATACTTCTCGCGCAGCAACTGTGGTGAGAGGTAGGCGGGGGTGCGGTCCTTGCCTGTCCAGGGCGCTCCGTAGGCGAAGTAGTGCTTGACGCTTGTTGCCACGTTGTAGCGTCCCAGATGGTTGGGGTCGGGGCCCTGATAGCCCCTGATTTGCGCTTCCACCATGCGGCTGTTGACCAGCGCGTCCTCGCCGAAGCTTTCCCAGATGCGTGGCCAGCGCGGGTCACGTCCCAGGTCGATGACGGGATTATACACCCATGGGCAGTTGGCTGCACGGCTCTCGTAGGCCGTTATCTCTGCTCCGCGCTGCGCCAGCCAGGTGTTGAACGATGCTGCGATGTTGATGGGCTGGGGGAAGAGCGTTCCGCCCTGCGTGTAGGTTACGCCATGATTATGGTCGAGGCCGTAGATGTCGGGGATGCCGATATACTTCATCGACTTCTCCTGTATGAGGCGTATCCACTTCTGCCATTGCTCGACGGTAGCGGCACGCGTGCCAGGCGCATTGAGCAGCGAGCCGACCTTCCATTTCGAGATGCACGTGTCGAGCATGGTTTCGTTGAGCGTCCAGCGCCTGTTGGCGTCGTAGCGCCCCATGATGTCGAGGTTCAGCTCCAGCATCTGGCCAATCTTTTCGTCGAGCGTCATCTTGGCGAGGGTGTTTTCGATTTTCGCCTCCAGTGCGGGGTCGCGCGGAATGGCCGGTTTTGTGTTGTTCTGAGCCGTCACCAGCGTTGCGACAGCCATCAGAACGATGGTCAGTAGGTTCTTTTTCATCGTGTTATTGTTATGCTTTTTTTAGTGTCTGAAGAGTTGTGGGGCGAACATCGTCAGGTAGATGCGCCAGTTGCGCCAGATGTGTCCGTCTTCCGTTTCCACGTAGGTGTAGGGGTACTTCTTCTGGTCAAGATAGTCGCGATAGACCTTGTTGTTCTGATAGAGGAAGTCCGTCTTGCCAATGGCAATCCAGTAGAGCGCGGGCTTCTTGGCAAACATGGTTGCCAGCTGCTTCTCCACCTCAGGAGCGGGGCCCTGGTCGGCATCGTTGAGGCCGTTGAAGCCTCTGGCGTTTAGTGAAACGGCGGCAGAGAACAGTCCTACGTAGTCGAACATGTCAGGATAGAGCTTTGAGATGCCGTAGCTGTGGCCGCCACCCATGGAGAGTCCGCAAATGGCACGGTTACGCTTGTTGGCCAGCGTGCGGAAGTGCTTGTCCACGTAGCTGACGATGTCCTTGAAGCTCTCCTCCGTCGATGCTACGGGCGTGGAGTCCATGTGTCCCATGAACGTGGGCTTATACATGCCCCGGTCCCATTCGCCAGGCGCAGCGTCGCAATTGGCGTTACCGTTGGGCATAACGACAATCATGGGCACGGCCTTGCCCGTTGCAATGAGGTTGTCCATAATCTGGGCAGCACGTCCCAGCGTCGTCCACGCCTCCTCGTCGCCGCCGGCACCGTGCAGCAGGTAAAGCACAGGATAGCGTCCGCCCTTGTCGTACCCGGCCGGCGTATAGACGGTCATGCGGCGCTCGGTCTTGAGCGTTGGCGACGGATACCACACCTTGCTGACGTTTCCGTGTGGCACTTTATTCACGCTGTACAGATCGCCCTTGTCGCCTTTCTCCTTTGTGACGATGAAGATGTTGGTGAACGATGCGATGTCGCGGCAGCGATACACGTTCGAGGGGTCCAGCTTGTCGAGTCCGTCAACCTTGAATTTATAAGAGTACATCTCAGGTTGAAGCACGGCGGTGGTGTAGGTCCAGATGCCACCCTCTCCCTCTTTCATGGCAGCCGGTTCAGACTGGAAGTCACCTTCCACTTCGACCGTGACGGCCTTTGGGGCATAGAGTCGGAACGTGACAGTTCCGTCGGCATTCATTTCGGGCGATGTCAGGTTGTTGACATCAAAGAGGGCCTGCTGGGCCCACATGTAGCAACTCGTCAGAAGGAGTGCCAGAATCATGGTTTTCCTCATATTCATAAAGTTTTAATGGTGCAAATATACGAATAAAAATGAAATTTTCGATGAAATATTCAGCGAGAAAGGATTTTTTTTGTAACTTCGCGCCAAAATATTGTAAAAACGAGCGAAATGATGAGGAAATTATTGACACTTATCCTGTTGCTGGTGGCGCTGACAGCGTCTGCACAGGTAGATAAATACCTCGAGAACCATATCTTTGTGGGCACCATGAACGGTAAGATACCTGTGGAGGTGGCCTGGCAGTCAAATCTCGACGGCCGCATGGCAGGCTACATCTACTATCCCAACGCTTCGAAGCCTGCGCCCATCCTCATTGTGGGACACTACGGCAGGGTGAACCCCAAGGAGCGCAACAGCGAGTTCTTGAACAGGGTGGATTTCACGGAATATCAGAAGGACGGCAGCATCACAGGCCGCTTCACCCTGGTGTTTACCGAGGTGGAGGGCGATTATGAGTTTGTGCGTGGAGAGTGGACCAACCCCACCACGGGCAAGAAGCTGCCCTTGAAGATGGAGTCGCGTTTCGAGCTGCCCAGTTGGTTCGTGATGACGCCCAATGCGCTCACGCTTCCTGACCGTAGCGCCTATACTTTCCATCACTCGTTCACCAAGGACGATAACGGCTGGCTTCAACAGATCAAGGTCGAGGTGTGGGCCAACGACAAGCCGGCTGAATGGGTGATTGAGAATGACCTGTTAGGAGCATTCGACGCCTATCAGGAAGCTAACCTGCAGTGGGTAACAGAGGATGACATCAACTTCGACGGCATACCTGACCTCATGATTTTTACGGGGTTGGGCGGACGCGGCAATACACAGTCCCTCCATGATGCTTGGGTGTGGAATCCTGACACGCGCGATTTCTATAAGGTAGAGGAGTTCGACATGATACAGGAGCCAGAGATTGACAGTAGCAAGAAGGAAATCATTAGCCATATCCGCGATGTTAATGCTCTTTACCTCGAGACCTACAAATGGAAGAACGGCAAACTGGTAAAGGTCAAGACTAAAAAGCTAACCATGTAAGTTATGAAGAAATATGTATTGGATTTGAAAGTCAGGGCTGCAGAGCATGTGCACGAACGCTATGTGCTGCTGCGACTGACAGACGATAAACCGCTGCCCGAGATGGTGCCCGGACAGTTCGTCGAGGTGCGTGTCGATGGGTCTCCCACCACGTTCCTGCGACGTCCCATCTCCGTCAATTTCGTAGATCGCGAGGCCAATGAGCTGTGGCTGCTGGTAGCAGCCGTAGGCGACGGCACACGCCGTCTGGCTGCGCTGCAGGCAGGCGACACGTTGAATTGTGTGCTGCCCCTCGGCAATGGCTTCACGCTTCCCCAGACGCCTGACGAGCGTCTGCTGCTGGTTGGCGGTGGAGTGGGAGTGGCTCCGCTGCTCTATATGGGTGCCGAGATGAAGAAAAGAGGCTGTGAGCCCACGTTCCTGTTGGGTGCACGCACGTCAAAGGACCTGCTGATGCTCGACGAGTTCCGTCGCTATGGCCGTGTGTTCGTGACCACAGAAGACGGCTCCGAGGGTGAGCGCGGTTTCGTAACCAACCACTCGTTGCTAGGACAGGAGCAGTTTACGCGTATTGCCACCTGTGGTCCCAAGCCCATGATGGTGGCCGTCTCGCGACTGGCTGACAAGCTGGGCGTGGCGTGTGAGGCATCGCTCGAGAACCTGATGGCCTGTGGCCTGGGTGCCTGTCTGTGCTATAGGAAACCTGCAGCTGAAGAACCCTGTGATGACCGCCTCCGGCACCTTCGGCTACGGACTGGAGTTTCAGGACTTTGTGCCCCTCGACGAGCTGGGCGGCATCATCGTGAAAGGTACCACGCTGCGTCCCCGCGAGGGCAATGACTATCCGCGCATGGCCGAGACGCCCAGCGGCATGCTGAACTGCGTGGGCTTGCAGAACAAGGGCGTGGATTATTTCTGTGAGCACATCTATCCGCAAATCAAGGATATCGGTACGAATATGATTGTCAACGTCAGCGGTTCTTCGCCTGAGGACTATGCGGAGTGTGCGGCACGCATCGACGCGCTGGAGCATATTCCTGCTATCGAGCTCAACATCTCGTGTCCTAACGTGAAGGACGGCGGAATGGCCTTCGGTGTTACCTGTTCAGGTGCTGAGAGCGTGGTCAGGGCTGTGCGTAAGGCTTACCATAAGACGCTGATTGTCAAGCTGTCGCCCAACGTGACGAACATTGCCGACATTGCCCGAACGTGCGAGGCTGAGGGAGCCGACGCTGTGTCGCTCATCAACACGCTCATGGGCATGGCCATCGACATTGAGCGCCGTCGCCCCGTGCTGAGTATCAACACGGGCGGACTCTCAGGTCCTGCCGTCAAGCCTGTGGCCCTGCGCATGGTGTGGCAGGTGGCCAAGGCGGTTAAGATTCCCGTGGTGGGTCTGGGCGGCATCATGACGGCTACGGATGCCATTGAGTTCCTCATGGCTGGTGCTACGGCCATCGAGATAGGCACGGCGAACTTCATCGACCCTGCCGTGACGCTGAAGGTGCGCGACGGCATCAACGACTGGCTCGACCGGCACGGCTATCACTCCGTTCAGGAAATCATCGGAGCGTTAGAGGATTAATAAACTCCAGCAAAGTGCCAATGTGTCAATGTACCTGTCCCTACTGTCATGACGATGACCGCAGTGAGACGCCCGCCGCCCTCCGCATGCAGTTGGCAGGAAAGACTCACCACTAACCACTCACCACTAACCACTCACCACTAAAAATATGTACGGAGAACAGAGTCTTCAGGATTTAGTCTTTATGATGCTGTACGGCGGAGTAGCCATGCTGGCC
>CACXJZ010000038.1 GCA_902768105.1 uncultured Prevotellaceae bacterium | reverse complement strand
TTGAAGTGAAGAGTGAAAAGTGAAGAGTGAAGAATAATCATACATTATACATCTAAAGATTATGAAAAAGCAATATATCCAACCCGCGAGTGAACTCATCCTTCTGCAACCCGCCCAGCTCATTGCAGCCAGTCCCGGTGCCAACGACCAAATCAACCCAGGTATGTCGTCAAGAGAACTGCTCGACCTCGAATCCGCAGGAGTCTCTGAATTCCCTGAACTCGAACAACTCCTCAACATGTAGCATCATTCTACCAAATAGAGAGCCGAAGGAAATGTCTCCTTCGGCTCTCTTTTCACTTCCTGATGCTTTGCATCGAACCTGTTCATTCTCGGCATAAACATCTTCTGTCATCACCCGTCCCCGTGCCACTATTATTTTTTTGTTCGCTATTAGTTGTATAATTCAAAATTTATGTTTAATTTTGCAGCGGAAGCAACTAAAGAAAGATGAATCATGACATTTCTCAACCAGTTCCACAAGGAAGTGACGGAGCGCAAGATGCGGAAAATAGCCGCATCGCAGCAATCGCCGATGAGCTCGAGCGACTTTGCGCAGTACATGAAGCGCAATGTGGAGATAGCCTCCAAGATGTAAGTCGTTTCGAAACGGAGCAGCGTGTCGCTGAACAAATGGCGAAGGACCAAGGTTTTTGGATTCCCATGATGGATGTCTTTAACCTTGGCGTACCTGGTCCCAGCGGTAACGAAAATGACACCTATGTTGGCGAAAAAGTCATTTATAAAGTCAACAATCTGCTTAATAGTGGAAGCATCGTTGGCTTGTTGCGCAAGATTTTGATGCACAACATTCTTTTCCCAGATACCGCTTATTCTTTCTACGGCTTTGCAGGATTCGATGGTCGCACCATTCAGCCTGTTATTGTTCAACCAAGAATCGCCGATTCTCACCCTGCCACAAAGATTATGATTGACACCTATATGGCAGCCCTTGGTTTTGAAGAAACAGCCAATACGAGGTTTGGGATGTAGTGCCTCGCAATGTTCTGGTTGATGACGAAGGTGACATCTTTGTTGTCGATGCAGAGATTAAGCATATTGAATAGTTCCATCTTCCTTCTTACATCAGACATCAGACATCAGACATCAGCCTTCTTCCCTCTTCCACCTCGCCTCTTATACCTCTATTTACAATTGTTGCAAAAAACGCAACGGTTGCCGGAACAGGTACCCGTCCCTAGTGTTTTTGATGGCTCTCACTGCTTTTTCGGTTCGAAAGTAAATATAAATCTCGATTTATTTGGTAGTTTGCTCACTTATCCGTATCTTTGCATCAGATAAAGAAAAGGCCATGAATCAGGCTATGAAAAGGGAGGGCAAAATTCACGCCCGCCTGTACCCCGACGAGAACGGCAGTTCCTCCCTACGATCGCCGTTCTTCCTCCCTTCAAAACGGCACCTTCGCCCCTACAACTCGGCACTTATCCATCACAAAGACGGCGTTTCTCCAAACGAGAAACGCCGTCTTTGCTTTTATTATCTGTATGCGAACAGATTAGAACGGAAGATCGAACATGGGTGGGGCGGCAGGCTCCAGATTACCTTCCTCATCCACGCCGCCATAAGGCATGCCGTCACCATTTACGCCATCGCCACTGACAATCAGTAACTGTATGGGCTTCACTTCCACAATCTCCATCTCGGGAGTCATATATATCTTCTTCATAGTTTCGTCCTCCATCACTTTACGACAATTTTTTTACCATTATGAATATACACACCCTTGGCCGGAGTCTTTACAAGACGACCATCCAAAGTATAATATTCATCGCCAGGAGCAAATTCTTCACTCTTAACTCTTAACTCTTCAATCAAAGAAGTTGTTCCTCCGTCGAAGGAAATGAAGACAGGAGCAGAGCTATTATCATAATATGCATCCAGGACATCTCTGAACTTGAAATAACCTCGGAATGCTTTTATCGTCGTCAGTCCTTTAGAGTACCAGAACTTGCTTCCATTAAGGAATAAGTTTTCTGCAGGTACTGTCCCGCCTGCCACGTATGTTCCGTACATCCAGCCGCGAGTAGCTGATGACGTACCCACCTGCACTTTAGGTTCTGCCACTGGGGCAATATCCACGCCGTCAACAGTAAAGCCTTCTGCATAAGTGACAGGCGTGGTAACCTTTATGATGTAGGGATGATTAGCCTCAATCGCTGTCACATCAGTAAAGTTAACGTTAATGGCGACAATGGCATCATTTTCCTCAACAGACTCCCAGCTACTGAGGTCGCCTAACTTCACGCCGCTACCAAATGCTGCGGTTACCTGCTCTGCAGTCATAGCAAACGGCAGGCAGATGGTGCTCCACTCGTTAGCATTGATGGTACGCTTTACGCGGACATCTACATTCGATGCTTCCTCCGGAGCCGTCGTTGACGTCTCATCAAGGATGACACGGGTATCAACCTCACCTATAGTCACCGTTGTTTCAATCAGGTCTGCAGTATAGTACTTGCTGATATCCGTCTCCGTCAGTTTCATGTCTGTCAGCTGGAGGGGATAATCACCGTTGGCCATGTTTGATGCTACGTTGACTTGCAGTATGGCTATCTCGCCGTCATTACCCGTAAAGGTCTCGTCATATTGTGAGCTACACAAGAAGCGGATTGAGCCATCACTCTGCTCACTGAATGTCAGTTCGTGCTCATCCTCATCAGGCAGACGGCCTGCACTCAGCGCGCCTTGGATGCGGCCCTTTGCAGACTTAACGACCGTCATACCCTCGGGCAGATGGAGGTCGAACTGGAAGCCACGAATGGCCATAGCATTCTTCATCTTGATGGAAATTGTTGTCTGACTGCCTGCCGATGCCGTAAACGGAGAGATGTAGATAACATTATCGTAATCACTTATATCAGTATTCACCTTTCTGGGACTCAGCATCATGGCAGGTGCATTACTGCTGTTGCCATAAATGGAGCCTGTATGGATGATGTTGGCAATACCTGTATAGTCAGATACGTCAATCACGTTGTTCCCATCCACATCGGCAGCCTTGGCGTTGAAGCCTTCCGGCGTATTGCCGTGAATATGGTTGGCAACGCCCGTATAGTCGCTGACATCTACCACGCCGTCACCACTGATGTCACCAACGACGTAAGAAGAGACGGTCAGCTTAGATTGTACGAGTGCTGTTTCATAGAAATTGCTGATGTTGTTTTCCGTCAGCTTCATGCTCTTCAGCTGAATGGGATACTCTCCGTCTTCCATATTGTCGGCAATGTTCACTTTCAGCGTGGCAATCTCGCCGTCGTTACCCGTGAAGGTCTCCTCGTACTGTGAGCTGCAAAGGAAGCGGATAGCGCCGTCACTCTGTTCGCTGAACGTCAGCGTGTGCTCGTCCTCGTCAGGCAGGCGGCCTTCACTCAGGAATCCCTGAATCTTGCCCTTGCTACTCTTGACTACCGTCACACCCTGAGGCAGATAGAGGTCGAACTGGAAGCCACGAATGGCTGCCGCGTTCTTCATCTTCAGCGAGATGGTTGCCTGTGTGCCACACTGTCCCTCCATTGGTTCAATATAGATGACATTATTCATCGTTGAAATGTCAGTAACTTCTACTGTCGTAGGCACTTCAGGCTCCATCTCCACAATCTTGAACTGCTTCCAGTAATCAGCTACCTCGTAGGCCGTCTTACAGCCATAAGGTACATATAGAGTGGCGTTAGTCCTCTTGGAGAAAGTAGAAGGACTAATACTAACAGGTGACTTGCTTTCTACCGTCACTTCTGTCAGACTAGAACATTCAGAGAACGCATAATTGCCGATGCTCGTCACGCTGTTGGGAATCGTTATTGAGGTCAGACCACTGCAACCAGAGAACGCAGAACCGCCGATGCTCGTCACGCTGTTTCCTATCGTTACTGAGGTCAGGCCTCTGCAATAAGAGAACGCATTTTGGCCGATGCTCGTCACGCTGTTGGGAATCGTTATTGAGGTCAGACCACTGCAACCAGAGAACGCAAACCTGTCAATACTCGTCACGCTGTTAGGAATCGTCACTGAAGTCAGGCCGGTGCAATTTTGGAATACATAATCTGCTATACTTAAGGTCCCTTCTTTTAAAACTATCGAGGTATTCGCAGGCATTATTCCTTTGTATTTATATGCAACTTTACCAGCATATACAAGTCCGTCTGGCTGGTTATTATACCATGCTGTATTTTCGAACGCATTACCGCCGATGTTTGTCACACTATTGGGAATCGTCACAGAGTTCAAGCTACTACAACCATTGAACGCACTACTGCCGATGCTCGTCACGCAGTTGGGAATCGTCACTGAAGTCAGGCCTGTACATTGGTAGAACGCATAATCGCCGATGATTGTCACGCTGTTGGGAATCGAGGTCAAGCCTGTGCAACCCCAGAACATACCATAGCCGATGCTCGTCACGCTGTTGGGTATCGTCACTGAAGTCAGGCCGGTGCAATTTTGGAACACATAATCGCCGATGATTGTCACACTGTTGGGAACCGTCACTGAGGTCAGGCCGGTGCAGCCATAGAACGCACCGCTTCTGATACCCGTCACGCTGTAAATTTTACCGTTATAGGTAACGGAGCCCGGAATGACGACGTTGCCAGAATATTCGTTGGAGTATTCATAGCAACTACCTCCACGCTCGCTGACGGCTAACTCCGTGTTGTCATTGATAAAGATATAATAGATGGTCACACCATCATTATTCTTCACCTCAATGTCGTGGGCAAAAGTCTTTGCTCCAACCATACTCATGAGTACGGTGAGCAGGAAAGTAATGTGTAAATGTTTCATATTTCCAACTCATGTTTACTGATTATACAAGATTAATAGTTCTATCAGGCACATTTTCCTCGCCAGAATCCTCTGTGTAAACAAAAAAACGTATAAGTCTTTTTGCTTTCATTCTTTTTAGAACTTCATATGCAATTTCTTTTTTTTCTTCTTCTGTGATATTCTTATCAATCACAGGCATGTCTTCTAATTTTACAGAAACATTAATTTCATTTTCTTTGACAGAAGCCTTACTTACAATGTATAAAAAAGCAGAATCCATAGATTAATTATATTTCTACCTACCCGCTCCCCCTGCCTCGGCTGATTAAACATGAAGTGTATGGAAACAAAAAAGGCATGGGAGATTCTAACTTCTCGCCCATCCCTGCTGTCAGGCCTTCGCATTGCCCCTCTTCAAGGATAAGCAACGCAGCCAGCCCACGCCCGATGAGAATTATAAACGTCAGCCGCTGCCTACACATGTTATATATGATAGCATAGACAGGGTCAGGATATAATCCATCGCCGCAAGCGTTCCCGTTGCATTACTTCTGTGAAGAGAATCTAAGTTGCGAAGTTAGACAGCACAGAACGGTAACGTTCGTTAACGCCTTTCCTCCCTTCGGCCTGGCCCTACAAACGGCTTGGTGGCCTGAAAGGGAAAGTATCCACAATGTTCCGACGCCGCCCGTCCCGAAGGACTGACTTTGTCGATTGCAAAAGTAAGGAATTATTCTGTAATTACCAAATAATTAGCGAAAAAAGTAAAATAACGGGGAAAAAGTTTGGTTGTTTGCTCACTTATATGTATCCTTGAGATAAATCTCGAAGATACTTTCGCTCGGAACTAAAAATAAATCGAAATTTTATAGTAGTTTGCTCTGCCATCGGAATTTTTTCGCGAAGATTAAACCACGGAGGGGAATCTGCGTCTAAAAAGCGTGTTTTATTCCATTTCTAAAAACCGACACAAGATGAAAAATAAAAGAATTAGTGTACTTGCCGTGCTGCTCACCGTGTGCGCAGCTACGTTTGCGCAGGGGCTGAAGGACGCCTATAAGGACTACTTCCTGATTGGCGTGGCCGTGAACCAGCGTAATGTGACCAACGCAGAGCAGCAGGCTCTGATTAAGAGAGAGTTTAGCAGCATGACTGCCGAGAACGACATGAAGCCCGAGCCGACGGAACCCCGCCAGGGACAGTTTAACTGGGAGGGTGCCGACCGCATTGCCAACTTCGCCCGCCAGAACGGCATCAAGCTGCGTGGCCACTGTCTGATGTGGCACTCGCAGATAGGCCGCTGGATGACGGAGGACAACCCCACGAAGGAGGTCTTCTATCAGCGCATGAAGAGCCATATTGAGGCGGTGGTGTCGCGCTACAAGGACGTGGTCTATGCCTGGGACGTGGTGAACGAGGCGATGACCGACGATGCCAACGCGGAGGACCCCTACCGCCAGTCGGTGATGTACAAGCTCTGCGGCGACGAGTTTATTGCCAAGGCGTTTGAGTATGCCCACGCTGCCGACCCGAACGCGCTGCTCTTCTACAACGACTACAACGAATGCGACCCCGTGAAGAGCCAGCGCATCTATAACATGGTGAAGAAGATGAAGGATGCCGGCGTGCCCATTCACGGCATCGGCATGCAGGGTCACTACAACATCTACGGCCCGAAGGAGGAGGAGATTGACAAGGCGCTGGAGCTTTACAAGAAGGTGGTTGACCACATACACATCACCGAGCTTGACATCCGCGCCAACCAGGAGATGGGCGGTCAGCTGGCCTTCAGCCGCGACGGCGCTGCCGTGACCGACTCGCTGAAGCAGCACCTGGCCGACCAGTATGCCCGCGTGTTCCGCGTGTTCCGCAAGCACAAGGACGTCATAGACTGCGTGACCTTCTGGAACCTCAGCGACCGTGACTCGTGGCTCGGACAGAACAACTACCCCCTACCCTTCGACGCAGACTACAAGCCGAAGATGGCCTACGAATATATACGCGACATGAAGGCTCCGCTGTGGCAGATGCCTAACCGCCCGCCGCGCCGTCCGCGCCCGGAGGGACAGGGACGCTGGGGTCAGCAGTCGCAGCGCGCACCGTTCAAGCCCGAACTGGCATTCCCCGAACTGGAGGGTGTGAAGGAGGACTTCGTCCCGTCGCCCAAGAACCAGCCGGGTCAGGACTTCCCGATGGTGAACTCGCAGGGCTACGCCCGCTTCCGTGTGGATATTCCCCACGCCAGCGAGGTGACCGTCAGCCTGGGACTGGGCGGACGTGGCGGCACGAAACTCAAGAAAGCCTATGACGGCTCGTTTACCGGCCAGACCGAAGGCCCGCTGGACGAGGGATTCCACTATTATCACCTGACCGTGGACGGCGGTACCGTCAACGACCCGGGCACGCTGAACTACTACGGTTCGACGCGCTGGGAGAGCGGCATCGAGATTCCCGCCCACGACCAGGACTTCTACGCCATGAAGAACGTGCCTCACGGCAACGTGCAGCAGGTGCTCTTCTGGAGCGAGAGCACGCAGCAGGTACGCCGCGCATTCGTCTATACGCCGCCCACCTACGGCAAGGACAAGAAGAAGTACCCCGTGCTCTACCTGCAACACGGATGGGGCGAGGACGAGACGGCCTGGAGCAACCAGGGTCACGCCAACCTCATCATGGACAACCTGATTGCCGAGGGTAAGGTGACACCGTTCATCATCGTGATGACCTACGGCATGACCAACGAGGCTCCCCGCGGACGCGGACGTGACCGCAACGCCGTAGCAAAAGCCTTCGAGACGGTGCTCGTGGACGAGCTGGTGCCCTACATCGACTCGCACTTCAACACCATCGCCAAGCGTGAGAGCCGCGCTATGGCCGGACTGTCGATGGGCGGCATGGAGACGAAGGCCATCACACTCGCCCGCCCGAGCGTCTTCAGCTACTACGGTCTGCTCAGCGGCGGCACCTATATGCCCGCCGACCTGAAGCTGGACGACAACAGCGTGGAGAAGCCCAAGCTCATCTTCGAGAGCTGTGGCTCGCGCGAGCGTCCTGACGGCATCAACGAGAGCGTGAACGCCCTCACCGCCGCCGGCATAAAGGCCGTGGGCTACGTATCGCCCAACACGGGACACGAGTTCCTGACCTGGCGCCGTAGCTTGAAGGAGATGGCTCCGCTGCTGTTCAAGTAAAAAACAGGTGTCGGAAGCACGACACTGGTTCAACAGAAATCCCCCCGAAGAGCGACAGCCTTTCGGGGGGATTTTCCGTTCTCATTGATATCACTACAGCACGGGCAGGATACGCTCCCACACGAGGTTGAGCTCGCCCTGCAGGTCGCCGTTGTCGGAGGTGATGGCGAGGCCCACAGCGGTGGCGGTAAAGGTCTTTCTCATTTTCATAAGCCTATGGACAAATCAGGTAAAATGATGAATACTCACACTAGTGAGTTATGTCCGTGAACAAGCCTGGATGAGTTCGTCGATGGTGAGCAGCTGCTGCTCGCCGGTCTCCATGTTCTTCAGCGTGAGCTTGCCTGCGTTCATCTCGTTCTCGCCAGCGAGGGCGACGAACGGTATCTGCTTGGCGTTGGCGTACGACATCTGTTTCTTCATCTTGGCGGCATCAGGATAGATCTCGGCACGGATGCCCTGCGCACGTGCCTGGGCTATCAGCGGCAGGCAGTAGGCGGTCTCCTTCTCACCGAAATTGATGAAGAGCAGCTGGGTGCCAGTGACACTCTCCTTGGGATAGAGGTCGAGCTGACCAAGCACGTCGTAGATGCGGTCTGCACCAAACGAGATGCCGACTCCAGAAAGGCCGGGCATGCCGAAGATGCCGGTGAGGTTGTCGTAGCGTCCGCCACCGGTGATGCTGCCTATCTGCACGTCGAGCGCCTTCACCTCGAAGATGGCACCGGTGTAGTAGTTGAGACCACGGGCCAGCGTGAGGTCGAGCTGGAGCTCGTTGTTAAGTGAAGAGTGAAGAGTGAAGAGTGAAGAATCGGCTGCCGCCTTACCTGACAGGGTATTGAGGATAAAGCGGAGCTCCTCGACTCCCTTGAGGCCGGTCTCGCTGTCCTTGAGCACCTCGGCGATGGTGTTGAGCTTCTCGTCGTTGGTGCCTTCAAGCAGGATGATGGGCTGCAGCTTCTGAATCTGCTCGTCAGTCAGTCCGTCCTCGCGCAGCTCGGCGTTGACGTTGTCGATGCCTATCTTGTCGAGCTTGTCGATGGCGACGGTGATATCTACAATCTTGTCGGCAGCACCGATGACCTCGGCAATGCCGGAGAGAATCTTGCGGTTGTTAATCTTGATCTGCACGCGGATGCCGAAGCGGGTGAACACGGTATCAACAATCTGCATCAACTCCACCTCGTTGAGCAGTGAGTCGGAGCCAACGACATCGGCGTCGCACTGGTAGAACTCACGGTAGCGCCCCTTCTGCGGACGGTCGGCACGCCACACGGGCTGTATCTGGTAGCGCTTGAACGGCAGCTGCAGCTCCTCGCGGTGCATCACCACGTAGCGGGCGAAGGGCACGGTGAGGTCGTAGCGCAGGCCTTTCTCGCACATCTTGGAGGCGAGGTGCAGGGGGTTGCGCTCTGCCAGCTCCTCGTCGCTGACCTTTGCCAGACAGTCACCTGAGTTGAGCACCTTGAACAGCAGTTTGTCGCCCTCCTCGCCGTACTTGCCCATCAGCGTCTGGAGGGTCTCCATAGCGGGTGTCTCTATCTGCTGGAAGCCGTAGAGGGCATACACCTCCTTGATGGTATCGAAGATATAGTTGCGACGGGCCATCTCCATGGGGCCGAAGTCGCGAGTTCCTTTGGGAATACTTGGCTTTTGTGCCATACGTTTTTTACCTTTTTACTTTTTTACCTTTTTACTTTCTTTCAATCGTCTGGTCGCGGTCAGGACCGATGCTGATAATGCAAATGGGCGTCTCCAGCTGCTGCTCCAGGAACTGGATGTAGTCCTTGAACTGCTGGGGGAACTGATCCTCGCTGGTGAACTTCGTCATGTCGGTCTTCCAGCCGGGCAGCTCCTTATAGACCGGCTCGATGCCGTCCTCGATGTTGTAGGGGAAGTAGTCAATCTGCTGACCGTTTTGCTTATAGGCCACGCAGGCCTTGATGGTGTCGAAGCCGTCGAGCACGTCGCTCTTCATCATGATGAGCTTCGTCACGCCATTGACCATGATGGCGTAGCGCAGGGCAACGAGGTCAATCCAGCCGCAGCGACGCTCACGACCCGTGACGGCACCGTACTCATGACCGAGGTCACGAATCTGCTTGCCCGTCTCGTCGAACAGCTCGGTGGGGAACGGACCGGCACCGACGCGCGTGCAGTAGGCCTTCATGATGCCATAGACGTCGCCAATCTTGTTGGGACCGATGCCCAGACCCGTGCAGGCTCCTGCGCAAATGGTATTTGACGAAGTAACGAAGGGATAGCTGCCGAAATCGACATCGAGCATCGTACCCTGAGCACCCTCGCAGAGCACGCTCTTGCCGCTACGGAGGATATTGTTGATTTCGTGCTCGGAATCAACGATATTGAACTGACGCAGGTACTCGATGCCCTCCAGCCACTTCTTCTCCACCTCGGTGATGTCGTATTCGAAATTCAGGGACTTCAGGATAGCCTCGTGACGAGCCTTCGCAGCGGCATACTTCTCGGGGAAGTTCTCGAGGATATCACCCACGCGCAGACCGTTACGGCTGACTTTGTCAGTATAGGTAGGACCGATGCCCTTGCCCGTGGTGCCCACCTTGTTCTTGCCCTTCTGTGCCTCGTAGGCAGCATCGAGCACGCGGTGAGTAGGCATGATGAGATGAGCCTTCTTGGAGATGTGCAGGCGTGAACGCAGCTCATGACCGCTGGCCTCGAGCGCCTTAGCCTCCTCCATGAACAGGTCGGGAGCCAAGACCACGCCATTACCGATGATATTTACCTTTCCACCCTGGAAAATGCCGGAAGGAATGCTGCGCAGCACATACTTCTGACCCTCGAACTCGAGCGTGTGGCCGGCATTGGGACCGCCCTGGAAGCGTGCAATCACATCATAACGCGGAGTCAGCACATCGACTACCTTTCCTTTTCCTTCGTCACCCCACTGGAGTCCCAGCAGGACGTCAACTTTACCTTGATTAACCATATCAATTTACAATTTAAGAATTTACAATTTTCTTTTTCCTTTCTTTACCTGCTTGGCAAGCTTCTCCTTCTCTAGCCTCTCCTGTTTCTCCTGCTTCTCCATCATCTGCAGCTTCAGCTTCAGCTCCTTCTCCTTGTTATGCAACCTGCGCTGGCGCGTCAGCTGAGCCTGACACGTGCTACAGATGCCATAGATGTAGAGCGCAAAGCCGTCCTTGTGGAAACGCTTCAGCTTCAGGTTGCCGATGGCCTTGCTCAGCTCGAGAGACTTGATTTCCGACACCCTGCCACAGACCGTACATATCTGATGGCTGTGAGAGTTGTTCACGTAGCACGCCTCATAGTAGGTAGTGCCCTGAAAGCGATGACGGATGACCAGCCGCAACTCCTGGAGCAGCTTCAGCGTGTTGTAGAGCGTGGCGCGACTGACGGGGAAGTTGTCCTCCTTCAGCAGTTTCTCGCCCAGTTCTTCGAGGGTAAAATGTCCGTCAATACGATATACGGCATCCAGTATGGCATAGCGCTCCGGCGTCTTACGATGATTGTTCAGCTCCAGGTAATTCGTCAGTATCGAGCGGACCGTATCCTTCACATTCTGCTTCATTCTTTTGCGTTGGTCTTTTTAAAAAACCGCACAAAGGTACGAAAAATTTAAAAACTAAACAATGAAACACTAAACATTTTTTGCTTCTTTGTTTATAAAAGGTCTAAATTAAGATGTTTTAAGGCCGATTTTGCCAACCGTTCATACACCAGACCCAGTTCGGCGAAACGACGGACGCTGTTCAGCGCTGCCTTGCGGACAGCCAGCGACGGACTCCCGAGCGCCACCTCCAGCTGGTCCAGATATTCGTTGATGCCTCGCTCGTTGGGTTCCTGTCCGTTCATGAACAGTCGCGTCAGCACAAGGAAGCCGCACAGCTGGTACAGCTCCTGGTCGGAGGCCATCCACTGGTAGGCCTTCTGCGGCGCATAGGGCAGGTGCTGGAAGAGGTTGAACGATGCCTGCTCAGCTATCTCCTGCGACGGCATCTGCTCCATCCAGATATCGATGACCTCGGGCAGCACCTCATCGGCTGGCATGAGCATCGTTGCGAGAATCTTACACTCGCGCACGTTCTCTTTCCAGAGGGCAATGGAGAGCTCATATAGTGAAGACTCTTCACTCAAGCTCTCTGCCATTTCCCGCAGCATGGGGAGCGAGGCGCCCCAGCTCAGGTGGTAGTGCACGCCCTTGTCGCGCATGGACTGGGCTATGGAGCCGTCCATCAGCTGACGGAGCGACTGCTTGATTTCCTTGACTTTATCTTGTACCATAAATACTATATTCTTTGCTGTAGCGCAGCATCTGGTCAACGTACGACTCCGTGTAATCGACGGTGATATCGGTGATGTTGCCGGCGGCATCGAGGACAGGACGGAGGACAGGATTGATGAACCCCTTGTAGGGTGCGAGGTTCAGCCGCTCGTAGCGATGCAGCACCTCAGCGTGCAGGTCGTCGTCCACCTTCACGGCGTAGCGTTCCACCAAGCGGCAGGCGGCAGCATAGTCGCCCTCGCTCTTGATGCGCTGTATCTCTGCCAGCAGTCGGGCAATGAGTCCGCGCAAAGCCTCATAATCGGTAATCTCCACAAAGGTCTTGCCGTCACGATGAACCATCTGGATGCAGTCACCCTGAGCGAAGCACCAGTGGGCGATGAGCGCACGGTTGCGCATGTGGGCCTCCTCAATCTGGTGACCAGGCTTGATGCGCGTGAGCTGCGTCATCAGACCGTTCATCATGTACGTATAATACTGCGACTTATAGGCCTCACCGTCAGGCAGAAGTCCCAGCTCCACCAGCTTCGCATCGGCCATGTAGTAGAGTCCGAAGAGGTCGGCACGCGCCTCCTCGATGACGTTGCCATAGGCCTTCAGCGCATCGGGGTCGGTGCCGGGCAACAGTCGTCCACTGCCGTGTCCCAGGCACTCATGCAAGTCGGTATGCAGATCGTCGCACGCGTCGCCGTACTTGCGGATGCGAGCCAGTGTAGGCTCGTCGATGACAAACTCCTCCAGGAACCCGTTGCCGCGAGAAGCGCGGTTGTACGCCTCGGTGATGTTGGTGATGGTGATGCTCTTCGAGCCGTGCTCGGCACGTATCCAGTCGGCGTTAGGCAGGTTGATGCCGATGGCCGTCGAGGGATACTCGTCGCCACCCAGCATCGCCGCACAGATGGCGTTGGCGGTGACACCCTTCACCTGTGGCTTGCGGAAGCGGGGGTCAACGGGCGAGTGGTCCTCAAACCACTGAGCGTTGCGGCTGATGGCCTGCGTACGCTTCGTCGCCTCCACGTCCTTGTACTCCACCAGTCCTTCCCACGAGCCCTTCAGTCCGAGCGGATCGCCATAGACCTCGATGAAGCCATTGATGAAATCGACCTGTCCGTCGAGCTCCCTCACCCACTCTATCGAATACTCGTCGAACGTACGCGGATTGCCCGTCTCGTAATACTCGATGAGCAGCGAGATGACCTTCCGCTGCTGGTCGTTCTCGCAGACCTCCTGCGCCTTACGCAGCCAATAGACGATGTGCGCTATGGTTTCCCCATAGCGACCACCCACGCGCCAGACGTCCTCCTCTATCCTACCCTCGCGCTTGACGAGGGTGGAGTTGAGGGGAAACCTCAACTCATACGCCTCCACTTCCTGCTGCGTCACACCCTGGTAGAAGTTGCAGGCGGAGGTCTGGACGAGGTCCTCGCCGTCGGCCTTGTTCACGCGTTTCGGCAGGTACGTGGGGTCGAAGATGACACGCTCCAGCTCCTCCGACAACTCACCGAGTCCGGCCCCACGCATCCACTGGCGCAGCTCGTCGGCCGTGAACTCAGGCACGAACTTCTCGCTACCGTAGTGGTGGTAGATGCCGCTGGAGAACCAGACGCGCTTGAGGTAGGTCATCAGGTGGAGGGTGGAAGGTGAAGGGTTCTTGGAGACAATAGCCTCCAGAATACGTCTGATTTCCAGATTATAGCGTCCGAACTGGTCGAACGTGATGTCGCGCCCCCAGAGCGTTGCCTCCGAGAGGTAATAGATGTACTTTTTCTGCTGGAGCGAAAGCTCCTCAAAGCCGTTCAAACGGTAGCGCAGCAGCTGCACATCGGCAAACCGCTCGCCTGTGTTGTAGTCAAATTCTTTCATAATTGGCGACAAATTTAGCAAATAAATTGTTAACGGCAAAGGATTATAAAAAAAAATGTGTAACTTTGCCCGCACTTATGGACAGACACGGAATACTCAGACACGGCCTCGCACTTGGCAGGAGCATCATCGGCATGATGGCCATACTCCTGATAACCGGCGTCAGCGCCCAGCAGCGCATATTCAGCGCCCAGCTGGACGGTCTGATGGTGACTGCAGGACACGACTGGCTCACGCCGCCCGTCATCACGCTGGGAGGACAGGAGACGGTCCACATCGGCTTCGACCACATGGGGCACGACTTCCACCAATACACCTACCACCTGGAGCATTGTGAGGCCGACTGGACACCCTCGACGCAGCTGTTCGACATTGACTGGCTGGAGGGTGTCAACGACCAACCCATCAGTGACTACGCCGCATCCCTCAACACCACCATCAGCTACATACACTACAACATGACCATTCCTAACGAGCTGACAAGCATAAAGCTCAGCGGCAACTACCGTCTGGACATCAACGACGAGGACGGCACGACGGTGGCAGAGATACGCTTCATGGTCGTGGAACCCCTCGTGCAGATAGGCATGAGCGTCAGCACCAACACGGAGATTGACGTCAACCAGACACACCAGCAACTCTGCATGAGCGTAGGCTACCAAGGACTCGACATCACCGACCCCGAGGAGCAGCTCGACGTAGTGGTGACGCAGAACCAGCGGTGGGAGGAGCAGGTGGTGAACCCCAGGTTCGACCGTCGCGACTTCAGCGCCAAGCAACTGGAATGGATCCACTGCCAAGAGCTTATCTTCCCTGCCGGCAACGAGTATCATAAGTTTGAGGTGCTGGACGTCAGCCACACCACGATGGGACTGGAGCAGATACGCTGGAACGGACAGGCCTACGACGCCTACCCCTTTGCCGACGCCCCGCGACGCAACTACCTGACGGACGTCGATGCTGACGGAGCATTCGTCATACGCAACAGCGACAACCGCGAGATTGACATCACCTGCGACTATGTCCGCGTGAACTACGAACTACGCATGCCGCGCAGGATGGATGCCGACATCGTGGTGAGCGGACAATGGGCTACACACGACGATGCGCAACGCTACACGATGCATTACGATGAGACGAATGGCTGCTATCGCGCCGCCATCTGGCAGAAACAGGGATATTACAACTACGAGTACCGTCTGCGCTATGCCGACGGCAGCACCACACGCTGTCCTGAAGAGGGCAACTTCTACCAGACAACCAACCGCTATCAGGCCTATATATATTATAAAGGTATAGGCGGCAGGACCTGGCACCTCGTAGGGTTCCGCGAACTATGGTTTCGCTGAGCGGTACTCCAGCGGTGTCTGTTTGTAAACACCGTAAAAGCTTGCCACGAAGAAGTTTGGCGTAGCAAAACCACAATCCTCAGCAATCTGCTCTATCGGCAGCTTAGACCCCCTGAGCAACTCACACGCCTTCTGCAAGTGCAGACGGAGTGCCAGCTCGTAGGAATTGGTGGAGACGTGTTGCGAAACCAGGTTGATGAACTGCAGCATGTCCGTATCGGCAATCTGCGTCAACTCACTGAGCGAGGGCGTTTCACGATGTTCCCTGATGCGCGGCGCAACCTTGGTCACCAGTTGGCAGAATGCTTCCACTGAACCATTCTGACCGGGACTCTCCTGTTGGTGCATCTGCGCAGAGAACGAGTCCTTGCCCAGGCTGTCGTAACGGCTAATCATGTTACGCAGCTGGCGCACCACCTCCTGTTCGCCCACCGTCCGACGCATTTTCATCCGCACGTTGCGGCTGTAGAACAGCAGGTTCAGGGCCAGCAGAATAAGCACAATCAGTCCCAGCGAGATATACACGCCCTGCGTGCGCCACCAAGGTTCGTTGACATAAAGCAGCCACGTGAAGGGTTCCTGAATCCACACGTCAGGGTACATAGATGCCTGTACCTCAATGTGGTACTCGCCAGGCTTCAGACCCGTCAAAGGCAGGTGGAACATACCCCGACTGTCGACCAAGCCTCCCGAATTGAAGAAGGACACCACCCGCCACTCAGGATTCAGCTCGGGCACCCTGTAGCGATAGTACGTCTGGATGGGACGGAAGAAGTTGAGTCCTGAGAAGACGAACGACAGCGTGTTATGGTTATAGTTCACATTAATTTCACGTACGCGCGTGATGGCACGATCCAGAATCAGCTTGCCGTCAAGCATGGAGCCCGCCTGCACCATTGTGCCGTTGACCATGAGTCCCACCAGCTTCGGATAGAACTTAAAGTCTCTGAAGGCGTCGTGATGGAACATTGCCGGATTGAAGGCCACCACGTGGTCGAGCGACTGCATGACGATGGTTCCGTCCTTCAGGCGCATGGCCCGTCCGTTCGAAAAAGTTTCGTTGGGGATGTTGTCAATCTGGTTGTAGCTGGTAACGGTACCCACCTGTGCGCGAAGAACGGGGATATAGGAAATACCATAACTGGTGCTGACCCAGATGCTTCCGTCCAAATCTTCTGCAATGGAGTGTATCACGTTGTTGAACAGTCCTTCCCTGCGGGTAAAGACTATGGGGTTGGCGGCCTGTGTCTTATATAGTCGCAAGCCCGAACGCGTACCGACCCACGTCCAGTGGCGGCTGTCGGTGAACACGCAATTCACAGACTCGCCCTTGAACTCCGTCACAGGAGCAGGCTGCGTTTCAAGCATATTGTAGTATTTGATGGCTTGCGGGTCTGTCCACTCGTAGGCGCGGAAGGGCGGCGGGAAGGGCTTGGAATAGAGCAGACCACGCTTCTCGGTACCCAGCCACATGCCCCCCTGACGGTCGAACTCAATGGTGTTGATGTCGGTCAACAGTTTCTTGCCGTTTTCCATCGTCAGCTCTTCCGCGTGCGTCGTCTCGCTAGTTCTCAGGTTATACTTCCAGTAGCCGTATTCCGATGCCAGATAAACGACGTTATGATGCACCACCAGGTTGTTGAACTTATAGGGAAGCGTCATCAGCGTCGTCCACTGGCGCTTCTTCACGTCGAACTGCAACAGGATACCCTCCTTCTCGCCGTCGCGAATCTGCAGGACGGTGTTGTCATGTAAGCGTGCGAGCGACGTCCTGTAATACTTCTTGACCGTCGCCTCGTCGTAGGCTTTCTGACGGTAGAGCAGTTTCTGCGTCGCAAGGTCAAAGCTCACCACCTCGCCGTCATCGTAGAACAGCAGCAGTTGTTTCGCGTCATAGACTATCAGGTCCTGCAGGTTCTTCCCCTTCTCCACGGGAAAGTCCTTCTTCACTTCCGAGCCGAAGATTTTGTTACCGCACAGCATCCACACCTGTCCGTCTTGGTCGGCAAACATATCATCTACGTGCGCCTTCACACCCAGTTCAGCAAACACGGAATCAATGTTGGCAATGAAGGCCTCAACAGTCAGGTTCACGCAGGTTACCGACCGCTTATTCTTCAGCCACAAGTGGTGATACTTGTCAAAGTACGGATGATAATGACCAGTATAGCGAGGCAGCTCATAGGCCGTCTCCTGCGACGGGTCAACACTCGAGAACCCCTTGCCGTCATAGAAGTTGACGTGACCGATGGTGGTGATAACCATGCGTCCCGTCTTTGTACAGACAATCGACTGTGCACTGTTATCACTCAGGCCGTCCGATGCGTTGAACACCGCGAATCTGCGTTCTATATTGTCTGCCTTTGCTTGAACTGCCCACAAGAGCAGCATCGTCATCAGGCAAGATGAAATCCTTAGTTTCATAGTTTTAAGTTTATTGTTTGCAAAGATAGGAATAAAATTCATAACAACGAAAAAAAGAAGGAGAAAATCTTATTTTTTCATAATTTTCTATTTTATTCTTCGTTAATTAGATAATTATTTGTACCTTTGGGGTCTGCTTGAAAATCATTCGTACAACTAAAATACCTAATAGAATTATGTTGACAGAAAAGGACTTAAAACAAATCGCACAGAAAGGAATCAGCGAGGAGAAACTCAACAACCAACTGGAACAGTTCAAGACGGGCTTCCCGTTCCTGCGTCTGGAGGCTGCTGCAGCCGTTGGTCGTGGCATCACGTCGCCCGATGAGATACTGCGTCAGCAGTTCATCGAGACTTGGGACAAGTACAAGGCCGAGGGCAAGAAGGTGGTGAAGTTTGTACCTGCATCAGGTGCCGCCAGCCGTATGTTCAAGGACATGTTTGCCTTTGTCGATGCCGACTACGACGTTCCCACGACACCGTTTGAGAAGCAGTATTTCGAGAACATCAAGAAGTTTGCGTTCTACGATGCCCTGGATGCCGTTTGCCTGAAGAACGAGGGCAAAGGTATTGAGGCGCTGATGGCTGAGGGCAACTACAAGGCTGTCGCAGCACAGATGCTGAAGGCCGAGGGACTGAACTACGGTCAGCTGCCGAAGGGCCTGCTCCTGTTCCATAACTACCCCGAAGGCCCGCGTACGCCGATGGAGGAGCATCTGGTGGAGGGCGCGCTCTATGCCGCATCCAACGGAGAGGCACACGTACACTTCACCGTGAGCCACGAGCACATGGACCTCTTCAAGGCCAAGGTGGCTGAGAAGGCCGACGGCTATGCCAGCAAGTTCGGCATCAAGTACGACATCTCGTTCTCGGAGCAGAAGCCCTCGACGGACACCGTTGCCGCCAATGCCGACAACACCCCGTTCCGCAACGACGACGGCAGCCTGCTGTTCCGTCCGGGCGGACATGGTGCGCTGATTGAGAACCTGAACGAGATTGATGCCGACGTCATCTTCGTGAAGAACATCGACAACGTGGTGCCCGACCGCCTGAAGGAGGATACCGTTGAGTGGAAGCAGGTGATTGCCGGTGTACTGGTGACGCTGCAGCAGAAAGCCTTCGACTACCTGCGCCTGCTGGACACCGGTTCCTATACCCACGAGCAGATTGAGGAGATGATTCGCTTCGTACAGCAAGACCTCTGCTGCCGCAAGGCAGACATCAAGGAGCTAGAGGATGCTGAACTGGTCATCTACCTGCGCAAGAAGCTCAACCGCCCAATGCGCGTCTGCGGCGTAGTGAAGAATGCCGGAGAGCCTGGCGGAGGTCCGTTCCTGACCTATAACCAGGACGGTACGGTAAGCCTGCAGATTCTGGAGAGCTCACAGATTGACAAGTCGAACAAGGAGTATCTGGAGATGTTCACGCAGGGCACACACTTCAACCCCGTTGACCTCGTTTGTGCCGTGAAGGATTACAAGGGTAACGCCTTCAACCTGCCTGACTATGTGGACAAGACCACAGGTTTCATCTCTTCTAAATCGAAGAACGGCAAGGAACTGAAAGCCTTAGAGTTACCGGGTCTCTGGAATGGCGCCATGAGCGACTGGTCAACCATCTTCGTAGAGGTTCCTCTCTCAACGTTCAACCCCGTGAAGACGGTCAACGATCTCTTGCGAGAACAACATCAATAAATGCTACAGGAAGGTGTCGAGTTTATCGACACCTTTTTTTGTGCAGAAGCCACGCAAGGAAACAAAAATCATGTTGCGGAACAACTCCTCCATCGTGTATTTGCGGTAGAGCTCATACTCCATCGTGTAACGACTCAGTGCCTCGAGGCTGCGTCCTACAAGCTCATAGTTCAGGTCCTTGCGGAAGTAGCCTTCGCTGACGCCACGCTCCATAAACTCCATAAACTGCTGGTGCTGCTGTTCGCGACTCTCCTGAAACATCTCCAGAATCATCGGATAGCGTGCCAGCTCCGAATAGAACAGCGGGTTTATCGTCTGAAACTCACGAACCTTCTCTCGATAGATATACAAGATAATATCCATCACGTTTGGACTATGATTCACGACACGCTTCAACTCATCACTGCGTTTCCGGCGATATTTACGAACTCCTTCATAGAGCAACTGCTCCTTGTTGTCATAAATTTCGTATAACGTGCGCTTCGAAATGGTCAGCGCATGAGCTACGTCATCCATCTTCACGGCACGTATTCCACGTTCGAGAAAGAGCTGCATGGCCGCATCAAGAATACGGTTGTGCAACGACTGGCGATAAGGTGATAAAGCTTTTATTTCTTGCATAAGTTTACATTCTGCTGCAAAATTATAAAAAAAGTTCCTAAATCATCACGCTAACTGCCTTTTTTTTATTATTTTTGCACACGATTTTCGAAAACAGTTCAAAAAAAGGATAATAAACCATGGTTAAAATCTCCAAAGAAGCCGCCCTCGAGTATCATGAAAGCGGACGGCCAGGCAAAATCGAAGTAAAGCCTACAAAGGCTTATCGCACACAGACAGACCTCTCGCTCGCCTACTCTCCTGGCGTGGCCTTCCCCTGTCTGGAAATTCAGGAAAACCCCGACGACGCATACCGTTATACCGACAAGGGTAATCTGGTAGCTGTCATCTCCAACGGTACAGCCGTACTCGGACTGGGTGACATCGGCGCCATGAGCGGCAAGCCCGTCATGGAAGGCAAGGGCCTCTTGTTCAAGATATATGGCGGCATCGACGTGTTCGACATTGAGGTAAACGAGAAAGACCCCGAGAAGTTCTGCGAGGCAGTAGAGAAGATTGCCCCGACCTTTGGAGGTATCAACCTGGAGGACATCAAGGCTCCCGAGTGCTTCTATATTGAGGAGCGTCTGAAGCGCACCCTCGACATCCCCGTCATGCACGACGACCAGCACGGAACGGCCATTATCTCGGCTGCCGGTCTGAAGAACGCCCTCGAGGTTATTGGCAAAGACATCAAAAAGGTTCGCCTTGTGGTCAACGGTGCCGGTGCTGCCGCCATCTCATGTACGAAGCTCTACATGGCGCTGGGCGTGCAGAAGGAGAACATCCTCATGCTCGACTCGAAGGGTGTCATCAGCAGCGACCGCGAGGGACTGAACGAGCAGAAGAAGTTCTTTGCCACCGAACGTCGCGACGTACACACGCTGGCAGAGGCCGTCAATGGTGCCGACGTCTTCGTCGGCTTGTCGAAGGGTAACGTGCTGACCAAAGATATGGTACGCTCAATGGCCAAGGACCCCATCATCTTCGCACTCGCCAACCCGGTGCCCGAGATTTCCTACGAAGACGCTATGGATGCCCGTCCCGACGTGCTCATGTCAACCGGACGTACCGACTATCCCAACCAGATCAATAACGTCATCGGCTTCCCCTACATCTTCCGCGGAGCCCTCGACGTACATGCTACGGCCATCAACGAAGAGATGAAGATGGCTGCCGTACACGCCATTGCCGACCTCGCCAAGCAGCCTGTGCCCGACGTGGTGAACGACGTCTATAAGGTGAACAACCTGAAGTTCGGTCGCGACTACTTCATTCCGAAGCCCGTTGACCCCCGACTCATCTCTGAGGTCAGCGCCGCCGTTGCCAAGGCCGCCATCAAGAGCGGTGTGGCTCGCAAGAAAATCAAGAACTGGGCAGAGTACAAGAACTCGCTCAGCGTACTGCTGGGTCAGGAGACCAAGCTGACGCAGAAGCTCTATGCCACCGCATCGGCTCACCCACAGCGCGTGGTGTTTGCAGAGGGTATCCACCCCACCATGCTCAAGGCCGCCGTGCAGGCTAAGGCCGAGGGTATCTGCCAGCCCATCCTGCTTGGCAACGACGAGGTCATTGCCAAGTTGGCCAAGGAGCTTGACCTGAGTCTGGAAGGCATCGACGTCGTCAACCTGCGTCACCCCAACGAGCAGGAGCGCCGCGAGCGCTACGCCCACATCCTGGCCGAGAAGCGTGCCCGCGACGGCTACACCTACCAGGAGGCCAACGACAAGATGTTCGAGCGTAACTACTTCGGCATGATGATGGTAGAGACGGGCGAGGCTGACGCCTTCATCACCGGTCTCTACACCAAGTATTCCAACACCATCAAGGTGGTCAACGAGGTCATCGGCATCCGCAAGGAGTTCAAGCACTTCGCCGCCATGCACATCATCAACTCGCAGAAGGGTACGTTCTATATTGCCGACACACTGGTCAACGAGAACCCCGACACCGACGCCCTCGTCGATATCGCCAAGCTGGCCGCTACCAGCGTACGATTCTTCAACGAGAAGCCCTACGTGGCTATGATCAGTCACTCGAACTTCGGCAGCAACCAGAGCGACGGTGCCAAGAAGGTGCGTCACGCTGTAGAGAAGCTGCATGAGCTGTATCCCGATATTCCCATTGACGGTGAGATGGGTATGGCGTTCGCCCTCGACAACGAGCTGCGCGACGAGCAGTATCCGTTCACCCAGCTAAAGGGTAAGACGGTGAACACGCTGGTATTCCCCAACCTCACCTCGGCACGCTCCAGCTACAAGATGCTGCAGATGCTCAACAGCGACGTGGAGATTATCGGCCCCATCCAGGTGGGTCTGAACAAGCCCATCCACTTCATAGACTTCGGTGCTTCCGTTCGCGACGTGGTCAACATCGTCTCCATCGCTGTCATCGATGCCTACGTAAACAAGGTCAAGCAGGCAATGACCAAGGAAGCAAAAAATAAGAAGGTCGTGATTAAGTGAGAGAAGTGAAAGCTTGCTTGCACTTCCGAACGTGAACGAGCTCGATGTGAAACATCAAAGTAAAAAGAAAAATATAATGAAAGTAATGAAATTCGGCGGAACGTCCGTAGGTTCCGTGAAAAGCATTTTAAGTCTGAAAGAGATTGTCGAGGCAGAGGCTCGGACGCAACCTGTCGTTGTAGTAGTTAGTGCTCTGGACGGTATCACCGACAAGCTCATTGCAATCTCTGAGTTGGCCCTGAAGGGCGACAAGAGCTATCGCAACGAGTTCGACGGCATCGTCGAGCGTCATCACCAGATGATTGACACCATCATTACCGATGCCGGGAAGAAAGAGGCCCTGCTCAAGCGCATAGACTCGCTCTTCGAGCAGCTGAAGAGCATCTACTATGGTGTATATCTCATCCACGACCTGAGCCACAAGACCCAGGATGCCATCGTCAGCTATGGCGAGCGTCTGTCGTCGAACATCGTGGCTGCCCTGGTCAAGAACGGCGTCCGCATGAACAGCCGCGACTTCATCCGCACAGAGAAGAAGAACGGCAATCATACACTTGATGCTGAGCTCACCGCCAAGCTGGTCAAGGAGACCTTCGCCACGCTCAAGCCTGAGACCATCTACGTCGTTCCCGGCTTCATCGCCCGCGACCGCGACAGCCACGAGACCACGAACCTCGGCCGTGGTGGTAGCGACTACACCGCAGCCATCATTGCTGCAGCCATCGATGCAGAGATGCTGGAGATCTGGACTGATGTCGATGGTTTCATGACCGCCGACCCGAAGGTCATCCAGTCTGCTTACACCATCAACGAGCTGTCGTATGTCGAGGCTATGGAGCTCTGTAACTTCGGCGCGAAGGTCATCTATCCGCCGACCATCTATCCCGTCTGCATCAAGAACATCCCCATCAGGGTGAAGAACACCTTTAACCCTGAACATCCGGGAACGCTCATCAAGGATCATATTGACAACGACCAGAAGCCCATCAAGGGCATCTCCAGCATCAAGGGCACCACGCTGATTACGGTGACGGGCCTCTCGATGGTGGGTGTCATCGGTGTCAACCGCCGCATCTTCACCACGCTGGCCAACAAGGGCATCAGCGTATTCATGGTGTCACAGGCATCATCCGAGAACTCCACCTCTATCGGTGTGCGCGACGAGGATGCCGATGCCGCCGTCGAAGTGCTCAACGAGGAGTTCAGCAAGGAGATTGAGACCGGTGCCATGTTCCCCATGCACGCCGAGAGCGGACTGGCTACCATCGCCATCGTCGGTGAGAACATGAAGCACACGCCCGGTATCGCCGGTAAGCTGTTTGGCACGCTCGGACGTTCCGGTATCAGCGTCATTGCCTGCGCTCAGGGTGCTTCCGAGACCAATATCTCGTTCGTCGTTGACGGCCGTTTCCTGCGCAAGTCGCTCAACGTGCTGCACGACTCGTTCTTCCTCTCCGAATACAAGGTGCTCAACATCTTCATCTGCGGCATCGGTACCGTGGGCGGCATGCTCTTGGAGCAGATTCGCACGCAGCAGCAGTTCCTCATGCAGACCAAGCGTCTGAAGCTCAACGTGGTGGGTATCTCCGATGTGGATAACTTCGTGCTCGACCGCGACGGCATCGACCTCGACAACTACGAGAAGATTCTGCGTGCAGGCTTTGCTGCCAATACGGATCACATGCGCGAGGAGATTATCAAGATGAACATCTTTAACTCTGTATTCGTTGACTGTACGGCTAGCAAGCAGATTGCCACGCTCTACCAGACTTTCCTGGAGCATAACATCAGCGTCGTGGCGGCCAACAAGATTGCAGCCTCCAGCGACTACGACAGCTACGTGAAGCTGCGTCAGACGGCTCGCGACCGCGGCGTGTGGTTCCGCTACGAGACCAACGTCGGAGCAGGACTGCCCATCATCGGAACCATCAACGACCTGTGCAACTCAGGCGACAAGATCCTGAAGATTGAGGCCATCCTCTCTGGTACGCTCAACTTCATCTTCAACGAGATTGCTGCCGACGTGCCCTTCTCTGAGACCGTTCGCCGCGCCAAGGAGCAGCGTTACTCCGAGCCCGACCCGCGCATCGACCTTTCCGGTACCGATGTCATCCGCAAGCTGGTCATCCTCACCCGTGAGGCAGGCTATAAGGTGGAGCAGGCCGACGTGGAGAAGCACCTCTTCGTGCCCGACGACTACTTCGAGGGCAGCATCGAGGACTTCTGGAAGCGTCTGCCCGAGCTGGATGCCGACTTCGAGGAGCGTCGCAAGGTGCTGGAGAAAGAGAACAAGCGCTGGCGTTTCGTGGCCACGATGGAGAACGGCAAGACCAACGTCGCTCTGAAGGAGGTGCCCTACGGCCATCCGTTCTACGGCCTCGAGGGTTCCAACAACATCGTGCTCCTGACCACCGAGCGCTATAAGGAGTACCCGATGCTCATCCAGGGCTACGGTGCCGGTGCCGCTGTCACCGCTGCCGGTGTCTTCGCCAACATCATGTCAATCGCAAATATCTAGCGATTGACAATGAGCATCCAAATTTTTACATTGTTTAATTGTTACATTGTCAATTATTACATTGTTACATTTTTAATTTTTAAATTATTTGTGAAACGAATAATAATTCTCGGTGACGGAATGGCCGACCACGCAGTCGAGCGACTGGGTGGAAAGACATTGTTGCAGTATGCCGACAAACCCATGATGGACCGGCTGGCACACGAAGGACGCTGCGGCCGGCTCATCACCGTGCCCGAAGGGTTCCCCCCGGGTTCCGAAGTCGCCAACACTGCCATCCTCGGCTACGACCTCAACAAGGTCTATGAGGGCCGAGGGCCTCTGGAGGCTGCCTCCATCGGCTACGACATGGCCGACGACGACTTCGCCATCCGCTGTAATATCATTACGCTCGCGGACGGCAAGATCATCACCCACAACGGCGGAAACCTTGAGACTGACGACGCCCGCGTGCTCATCGACTACCTCAACGAGACGCTGGCCAAGCCCGTCAACGAGCGTGAGGGCTGCGAGCGCGTGAAGTTCATCTGTGGCATTCAGTATCGTCACCTGCTCGTCATCAAGGGCGGCAACAAGCACATCGAGTGTGCCCCACCCCATGACCATCCGAACGAAGAGTGGCGTCCGTTGCTCGTAAAGCCAGAGGCCGGTCTTGCAGGCAGCGACTGCGAGGCAGCACAACAGACCGCCGACCTCATCAATGAGCTCATCATCAAGTCTCAGGAGCTCCTCGCACGTCATCCGTTCAACATCGAGCGTGCCAAGCGGGGCGAGCGCCAGGCCAACAGCATCTGGCCCTGGAGCGGCGGCTACCGCCCGTCCATGCAGACGCTCATGGAGCAGTACCCGCAGATCAAGACGGGTAGCGTCATCTCTGCCGTTGACCTTATTCAGGGCATCGGCCGCTATGCCGGTCTGAAGATTATCAAGGTACCTGGAGCTACTGGTCTTGCTAACACCAACTACGAGGGAAAGGCACAGGCCGCCATAGACGCCCTGCAGCACGATGATTTCGTCTTCGTCCATGTAGAGGCCACTGACGAGGCAGGCCATGATGGTGACCTCGACCTCAAGCTGCGTGCCATCAACTACCTCGACCAGCGACTGATACGTCCCATCATCGAGGCCATAGAAAAGCAGGACGAACCCGTCTGCGTGGCCGTCTTGCCAGACCACCCCACCCCGGTGGAGCTGCGCATCCACGTCAACGAGCCCGTGCCCTTCATCATCTGGCATAAAGGTATTGAGCCCGATGACGTACAGCAGTACGACGAGCTCTCCTGCGTCAGCGGCAGCTATGGCCTGCTGCGTCTCCACGAGTTCATGCAGGCTTTGATGGCGGAATGAGCGGCATCTGATTCTATTCCAGCATGTTCGCGAGCTCGACCGCAGGTCAACGGTAAACTTTATACTTTCACAAATGTTACGGTGATACGGTGATACGGCGTCAGCGCATGACCTTGCCAGTTTTCTTGAATACGGCCTTGGTGGTGCCGTTCTCCACGAAGTCACCAGCCTTCTCTACGAAGTGATCCTTCATCAGACGGTTGATTTTCACGCGCGCCACAGCATCGTTCGACAGCGAGAAACAGCGCATGGTATCCTCAACGGTAAACTTCTCTGGCAGACGCTCGAAGGCATCGATGGTCTTCTGTTGACGACGGACATTTACAGCCGCATCGCGCGTCTTGTCGTCAAAATACTTCTCGGCAAGCGCCCCAAAGTAATGACGCTGACAAGCGTACTGGATGTTCACGATCAGCTCTGCGAGTTTCCAGTCCACCTCGTCCGTCTCAAACTCGCCACACCAGTACTGGCCGTCCTGCTTCATGCAGTCCCAATGGCGCATCACGATAAACGGAGCGGCGAAGTTCAGCCCGTGATAGGCGCAGCGTTTCAGCAGCATCTCCTCGGCCTTCGACTCGTTCTCCTTGGCGTCAGCCATACGGCGTGCCGTCCAGTCGTAGAGCTCATCTACAATCTTCTGCACCGTCAGCTCACCCTTCATCCTGTCCAGCTTTTCAGCCCACTCCTTCAGGCGATTGTCGCTCTCAAAGTCAACGTTCTGTTCGCGACTCATCATCTCAAAGTTGGTGGCAGGCAGAGGGATGCAAGTCAAACGGGTGGCCAGTCCACTGCCGAAGTTCTGCTCGTTTACCTTCTTTTTCAGGGCGATAGGCGTGCCGGTATAGATGAAGTTCCACGTCACATAGAAGTCCTGCAGGATGCTGTCGTTGTTCGAATACGCCTGACCATCCTCCTCATTATGAAAAGCTTTCAGCTCCATCGACTGCTTGTCAATCCAGCTGCCGCCCTTCTGCACGGTCACCGTGTTGTCCAGCTCCGTGTCGAACGTCAGCATGTGCAGCTGCATC
>CACXJZ010000037.1 GCA_902768105.1 uncultured Prevotellaceae bacterium | reverse complement strand
TTGCTTCTATTTGCACTTGCAACGGCAGTGCTTGTCATTGTTGCTTTTCGGGGGCAAAGATAGTATATTTCCAAGAAAAAAGCAAGTATTTAAGCAAAAGTCGGCACGCTCAATGAATAGCCCGATGCGGCTGAGCAGCTGCTCGGCCATGTTGAGTATCTTCTGCTGGTTCTCCGTCTGCCGGTGCTGCCGCCCAAGGTCGTGCTCTACGTCGCAGAGAAGTTCTGCATAGACATAGAATAATGTGTAAACTCAAGTTACATGGCGAGTAAAGGCGCCTTACATACCGACTAACGGTCCGTTACATGGCGGGTAACGGGTACCTTTTCCCTACTTGTTCAGCTTCCACGTGACGCCGTCCTTGGTGTCCTTGACCTCGAAACCGGCGGCAGCGAGCTCGTCGCGAATCTGGTCACTGGTGGCCCAGTCCTTGTTGGCCTTGGCCTTGGCACGCAGATCCAGCACCATATCAACCACCTTACCGAAAGCCTCCTCGCGGTCGGCGTTGCCGCCAGTTGAGAGCTGAGCATTGAGCGTTGAGAGTCCGAGGATGTCCTCAGCGAAGAGGTGCATAACCTCCTTCAGCTCCTTCAGACAGTCAGCGCAGATGGTAGCCTTGTGGTCAATGAGCTTATTGATGGTTGAGCAAGCCTCAAACAGATAACTGAGCACGAGCGGTGTGGCGAAGTCATCGTTCATGGCGTCGTAGCACTTCTGGCGCAGTTCCTTGACCAGCTTTTCCGTTTCAGCGTCACATTGTGGCGAAACTACAATACGGTCCAGGTCGCTGATGCCCTGCATCAGTTTCTGGAGTCCCTTCTCGGCAGCGACGAGTGCGTCGTTCGAGAAATCTACTGTGCCGCGGTAGTGGGCAGAGAGTATGAAGAAGCGGATGGTCATGGGCGAGAACGCCTTTTCCAGTTTCTCGTGGTTGCCCGTGAAGAACTGCTCCAAGGTGATGAAGTTGCCCAGCGACTTACCCATCTTCTGTCCGTTGATGGTAATCATGTTGTTGTGCATCCAGTACTTCACGGCCTGATGACCCATAGAGGCTACGGCCTGCGCTATCTCGCACTCATGGTGGGGGAACACGAGGTCCATGCCGCCACCGTGAATGTCGAACTGCTCACCCAGGTACTTGCGGCCCATGGCCGTACACTCACAATGCCAGCCGGGGAAACCGTCGCTCCAGGGACTGGGCCAGCGCATGATGTGCTCGGGCTGTGCCTTCTTCCACAGGGCGAAGTCGGCCTGGTTGCGCTTCTCGCCCACACCGGCCAGCGCACGGCTCTCGTCCTTGATGTTCTCAAGGGAGCGTCCGCTCAGGATGCCGTACTTGTGCTTCTTGTTATAGGACTCAATATCGAAGTAGATGCTGCCGTTCGACTCGTAGGCAAAGCCGTTGTCGAGAATCTGCTGCACCAGCTGCTGCTGCTCAATGATGTGACCCGTAGCATGCGGCTCGATGGACGGACGCAGCACGTTCAGCGCATCCATCGCCTGATGGTAGCGGTTGGTGTAGTACTGGGCTATCTCCATCGGCTCCAGCTGTTCCAGCCGAGCCTTCTTCTCAATCTTGTCGTCGCCCTCGTCGGCATCGTGCTCCAGGTGACCCACGTCGGTGATGTTTCGCACGTAGCGCACCTTATAGCCCAAGTGCTTCAGATAACGGAACACCAGGTCGAACGTGATGGCAGGACGGGCATGTCCCAGATGGGGGTCGCCATAGACGGTAGGACCACAGACATACATGCCCACGTGAGGGGCGTTAATCGGCTCGAAGCGCTCCTTCTGGCGCGTGAGCGTATTATAAATAACGAGTTTCGATTCCATGCTTCTTTTCGTTTAGTGGGTGCAAAGGTACGAAAAAAGGTGGAGGGTAGAGGGTGGAGGGTGAAGAAAATGCTACCGCTTAACTTTTTTTACCTTTTTACTTTTTCCCCTTTTTACCTTTTTTTATACCTTTGCAGCCGGATTTTCCCATAGGGGCGTAGCTCAGCTGGTTTAGAGCGCTTCAGTCACATTGAAGAGGTCATCGGTTCGAACCCGATCGTCCCTACTTCCAAACTATTTCGTTCAAGAATACAAAGAAACTATTATAATACGTCATGGGAAAAGTAATATTGACAGGTGACCGCCCAACGGGTAAACTGCACCTGGGACACTACGTAGGATCGCTGCGCCGTCGCGTGGAACTGCAGAACGCCGGCGACTACGACCGCATGTTTGTCTTCATGGCCGACGTTCAGGCTCTGACAGACAATGCCGACAATCCGGAGAAAATCAGACAGAACATCATAGAGGTAGCACTCGACTACCTCGCCGCAGGACTCGACCCCGAGAAGTGTGTGCTCTTCATCCAGAGCCAGATTCCTGAGTTGGCCGAGCTGACCACATACCTGATGAACCTCATCACCGTGAGCCGCGTACAGCGTAACCCGACGGTGAAGACGGAAATCAAGATGCGCAACTTCGAGGCGAACATCCCCCTCGGTTTCTTCTGCTATCCCGTGAGTCAGGCAGCCGACATCACGCTGTTTAAGGCCACGACGGTACCGGCAGGCGAAGACCAGGAGCCGATGCTCGAGGTGACACGCGAGCTGGTACGCCGCTTCAACCAGGTATATGCCGAGGTGCTGGTAGAGCCGAACATCATGCTGCCCGAGAACCTGACGGCACGCCGCCTGCCCGGTACTGACGGCAAGGAGAAGATGTCGAAGTCGCTGGGCAACTGCATCTACCTCTCTGACGACAAGGACACCGTATGGCAGAAGGTGCGCTCCATGTACACCGACCCGGAGCACATCAACCTGAACGACCCCGGTCATGTGGAAGGCAATGCCGTGTTCACCTATCTGGATGCCTTCTCTACGGACGAGGACTTCAAGAACTTCTGGCCGGAGTACCAGAACCTGGAAGAGCTGAAGGACCACTACCGCCGTGGTGGACTGGGCGACATGAAGTGCAAGAAGTTCCTGAACGAGGTGCTCAACCAGTTCCTGGAGCCCATGCGCCAGCGTCGTCATGAGCTGGAGCAGGACATCCCCGAGATCTACAACATCCTTAAGAAGGGTACGGAGCAGGCCCGCGAGGTAGGTGCCCAGACCATGGACGAGGTGCGCAAGGCTATGCAGATAGACTACTTCAACGACACCGCACTCATTCAGGCACAGGCTGAGAAGTATAGAGTTTAAAGGTTATAGTTTAGAGGTTAAAGGTTAAAGAAAGATATGTATAATGTACTGACCGCTGCAGAGGCTGCAGCAATGATTAAGAACGGCGACCACATCGCCATGAGCGGTTTCACACCTGCTGGTGTGGCCAAGGCAACAACAAAGGAACTGGCGAAGCTGGCTATTGCTGAGCATGAGGCTGGCCGCGAGTTCAAGGTAGCCATCTTCACGGGTGCCTCCACAGGACAGAGCACCGACGGTGACCTGGCTAACGCACAGGCCATCCTCTATCGTGCACCCTACACCACGAACCCCGACTTCCGTAAGCACGTGAATCTGGGTGAGATTCCCTACAACGACCTGCACCTGAGCCACATGGCACAGGAGCTGCGCTACGGCTTCTATGGTCCGTTGGATTGGGCCATTTTGGAGGTTTGCGACATCGAGGACTGCGGTAACGACTATCACGTCTTCCTGACGGCAGCTGGCGGCATCAGCCCCACGGCAGCACGTCTGGCTAAGCACGTCATCCTGGAGCTCAACTCGTTCCACAACCCCAACGCGAAGTTCATCCACGACGTGTATGAGCCGCTGGACCCGCCTTACCGCAAGGCTATTCCCATTGAGCACGTAGGCGACCGCATCGGCCAGCCCTTCGTATCCATCCCCAAAGACAAGGTGGTGGGTGTCGTGGAGTGTAACATCCCCGACGAGGCCCGTGCCTTCAAGGACAGCGACCCCGTGACCGACAAGATTGGTTACCTGACTGCTGAGTTCCTCGTGGAGGAGATGCACAAGGGACGCATCCCCAAGGAGTTCCTGCCCTTGCAGAGCGGTGTGGGCTCAACGGCCAACGCCATCCTCGGTGCACTGGGTCAGGACAAGCACGTGCCCGACTTCAACATCTATACCGAAGTGCTGCAGGACAGCGTCGTGGGCATGATGCTCAATGGCCGTGTGAAGGATGCCTCAGCCTGCTCACTGACCGTCTCGAACGAGTGTCTGATGCAGGTCTATGACAACATGGACTACTTCAAGAACCACCTGACGCTGCGTCAGAGTGAGATCAGCAACTCTCCGGAGATTATCCGCCGACTGGGTGTCATCGCCATCAATACCGCCATCGAGGCCGACCTCTACGGCAACGTGAACTCTACGCACATCAGCGGCACGAAGATGATGAACGGCATCGGCGGTTCGGGCGACTTCATCCGCAACGCCTACCTCTCTATCTTCACCTGCCCGTCAGTGGCCAAGGGTGGCGTCATCAGCAGCATTGTGCCCTTCGTGAGCCATCAGGACTCCAGCGAGCACGACGTAAACATCATCGTGACCGAACAGGGTATTGCCGACCTGCGCGGCAAGGGCCCCATCCAGCGTGCAGAGTGCATCATTGAGAACTGTGCTCACCCCGATTACAAGCAGCTGTTGTGGGACTACCTGAAGATTGCGAAGATGGGACAGACCCGTCATAACCTGCCTGCCGCCTTCGCCATGCACGACACGCTGGCACGCAAGGGCGACATGAAGCTGACCGACTTCTCAGAATACGTGAAATAAAAGGAAATGGAGCCTGCGGGCTCCATTTTTTATAGGATATCCATCAGCACATCCCACACGGCAATGATGTGACAGACGGAACCGGCAAGGACGAAGAAGTGGAACACCGTGTGCATGTACTTCTTCTTGTTGATACTGTAGAACACGGCTCCCGTGATATAGCTGACACCCTCGGCAATCAGCCAGACGAAAGCAGCAGTACTGGTGGCATCAAGCAAGGGCTTGAAAGCCACAAGTACGCTCAGTCCCATACCCACGAAACAGAACGTCTCGATGTTGGAATGTTGTTTCAGGTGGATGAAGCTGATGGTGGTGCCCGCTATGGCGCACAGCCACACAAACATGAACAAACCCCAGCCCCAGTAGCCTTGGTCGCGCAGCACCGTCAGCGTGATGGGCGAATAGCTGCCCGCAATGTGCCAGTAGATGGCGGCATGGTCCCACTTACGGAAGCGTTCACGCCACTTCGAGCGCTGGCTCACGGCATGATAGACCGTCGAAGCGATATAGCTGCCCAGCATACCGAAGAGATAGAGCGAGACGCCCAGTCGCGCCCAGCCGTTCTCTCCGCGAAAGCACATGACGAGAAACACAATGCCGAACGCCACACCCAGCAGAATGCCACCGGCGTGCGACCAGGAGTTCCAATACTCCTCTTTCTTCGAATAGTGTATGCCCATACGCTTCCTATAAACGAAAAAGATACGAAAACACCAGTGTTTCCGTATCTTTGATTCGTGGGTGGACCAGCCAGGGCTTGAACCTGGGACCTCCAGATTATGAGTCTGTTGCTCTAACCAACTGAGCTACAAGTCCGGTTTTGCGGTGCAAAGGTAATAATTAATTCTTAAAAATAATCATGAATTACGAATTATTTTGTAATTTTGCCGCGAAAATGAAGACAACATATCTCAACGGCACCCTAAAAAAGCCCGTTTCATGCGTGGCAACCATCGGAATGTTCGATGGCGTACACCGTGGTCACCGCTTCGTCATAGACCGTATGCGACAGGAGGCGGAACAGGCTGACCTGCCCTCGTGTGTCATCACCTTCGACCGTCATCCGAAAGATGTTGTATTAAGTCAACAGACGCCTAAGAGCGGACGATTGACCACACTGGACGAGAAACTGGCACTGCTTGCCGGAACGGGGGTTGACCTATGCGTGGTGCTCCCCTTTACAAAGGAGATGGCGGCCCTGTCGGCACGTCAGTTCATGCAGCAGGTGTTGCAAGATCAACTGGGCGTACGCATCCTGCTGACGGGCTACGACAACCACTTCGGACATCGTGAGGCAGGCCGTAGTGAGACGTTCGAGGACTATCAGCGCTACGGTCGTGAACTGGGAATGGAAGTAAAATGCCTCCCGCCACTCACCACTCAGCACTCAACGCTCAATGCTCAACACAGCTCCTCACTCATCCGTCGCCTGCTTCAGGAGGGGCGCATTGAGGAGGCAAACGACACCTTGGGTTACGAATACACCATGACGGGAACTGTGGTCAGCGGCGAGCATATAGGCCGACAGATTGGCTTCCCCACGGCCAACCTGAAACCCGACGACCCTTGCAAACTCATTCCTGCCAACGGCGTGTATGCCGTCAAGGTACGTATAGGAGACGCTCCTGAACTGCCAGGCATGACCAACATCGGACTCCGCCCCACGTTTACTTCCCCCCTATCGGGAGAATCGGAGGGAAACCTCACGATAGAAACCCACATTCTCCACCAAGACGGAAAGTTCTACGGGCAACACATGAGTATCAGCTTCGTCAGCCGCCTGCGCGACGAACAGCGTTTCGACTCGCCTGAGGCGCTGGTTGCCCAGCTACGCCACGACGCAGCAGCAGCCGAGGCTCTCCTAACACAGAAAACAGAACAATCATGAAATACGTAAAAAACATACTCGAAGTTACACTGTACGTCATCACGTTCCTGCTGATCCAGCTGTTGATGACCTTTGTCGTAGTAGGCATCCAGATGTTCAACAACGGCCTAACCTTCGATGAGGTGGCAGAGATGGCCGGCAACGGCACGCTCCTACCTGATGCTAAAAGCATCATCATCATCTCCGTCATCAGCAGCGTGCTGACGCTCGTCATTTTCTTGGTGCTGAAGTGGGCTGTCGTCTCGCGCAGCTACCTGCAAAGCCGCCCGTGGGCAGTGTTCTTCTGGGTTACCATCCTTGCCCTGGGCACCCTCATCCCCTCAACATGGCTTAGTGAGCAGATACCTTACGAGATGCCTCAAGACATAGAGGCCATGCTTGCCGACATGATGCATAACCGCTGGGGCTACCTCGCCATCGGCATCCTGGCGCCACTGGCAGAAGAACTGGTCTTCCGTGGAGCCGTCCTGCGCACGCTTTTGAAATTTACCACCCACCACTCGCCACTCACAGCTTTTGCTGCCATTCTAGTTTCGGCAGTCATCTTTGGTGCCGTACACGGCAACGTACAACAGTTCGTACACGCTTTGCTGATTGGCCTCATTCTCGGCTGGATGTACTACCGCACTGACAGCATCATGCCCGGCGTGCTGTTCCACTGGATCAACAACTCGGCAGCCTACGTCATTGCGAACCTCATACCAAACGCCGAAGACACCCAGCTTGTGGATATCTTCGGCGGTGATCAGCGTGCCGTCTATATGGCGCTCGGCTGTTCGTTCTGTCTTATTCTGCCTGCCCTCTTCCAGCTGTGGCAGCGTCTAAAGAAGGCGCAGTAAACAACTTCTGGCCATCTTCTGTCAGATACTGTTCAATCTCGGCCAACGGTATGATGCACTCACCCGTAAAGTGGCTGCCGATGGGCCAAAGCAGCTTGGCTCCTTCTGCACAAGGCGAGAGGAAGTAGCCATCCTCCAACCAGAGCACGTCCTTCACGTCGTCGGAAGCAAATCTCGCGGCAATATCTTTCAGGACATCCGGCGAGATGCCTATCATGTCTGTCTGCGCCATTACGTGACCGTCGTCCAGACGTACCACCTGGTCGTACTCACGCGGACCACCGTTGGCGTAGATGCCGTCCGTCACGTGGAACACCACACATTCCGTATTCTGATAATCGCTTTCCACCAGCAACAGACACTCGATGGAACCGCCAAATTCGTCCTTGGCAACAGCCTCCTTGAAGCTTTCTACGCAGTTTTCAACCAGCTGCTGTAGCGTCTCGCCGATGGGCTGTCCCAACTGCTCCGCCACAAACGACTCATTGACAATATGACAGATGGCCGTATCCACCAACGCCTGGTCACCCTGAGGCACGTCAATCTTGACCGTGATGCCGGCAGGAGCGCCCCACGAGTTGTTGGTCTCGTCAGTCACCTCGTACGGCACAAAAACAATGGCCTCGTGCTTGCCCAGCAGCTTCGGTGCAAAAAACCATGCCAGCACCAGCAGCACGATAACGACCAGTATGCCGACGACTGCGCATCCGAGCACTACTCCAACTGTCTTCTTGTGGTTTTTCAGCCACTCAGAAAATCCGCCCATTACTCTTCCGATACGATATAGACAATCTTGGAAATCTTTGCAGACTGCTTTATCTCCGACAGCTTAGTGGGAAAATCATTTCCGATGATGTCATCAGAACGGAGGTAATAGGTAAAATTGTTGCTTGAAGCAAATACCTCACCCTCATAATAGGTATTCCATTCCATACGTTTCTTCTGGAACAGCTCACGTCCGGAATAACCTACATAGAATCCTTCGGGGGTCTTGATGTAAGAAGAGCCTACTTCAAGTACAAACGAGGAAATCTTTTTGTTGTTGATGTAGCAGCGGAACACCTTTTTACCACCCTTGAAGAACTGGTAGTATTCCTCCGTCCACTCTCCGTCCATGTCTTCCATCGTCTGCTTCTTGTAGGTTCGTTTGTCGTACAACCCGGGGGCCGACTTGGGGATTGCAGCTGAACGCTGTCCGACAAACAAAGGTCCCAACTTTCCGTTCTCAAGCACAAATGTCTTGTTCGACTGTGCCATTGCCATCATGCTGACCATTGTCAGCAGGGTGAATACCAATGATAGTCTTTTCATAAGATTTAAGTTTTAAGTTATTATTTGCCTGCAAATATACAAAATATATTCTAATTGGCATACGATCATGAGGAAAAATACGAATAAATGAGCAGAAAACCAAAAGAATAAGTATTTTCTTGTCGATGTCGGTAAAAAAGTTGTACCTTTGCAGCCGAAAACAAAAGTTCGTCAATCATTATAATAATATAGAGTAGAATTGAAGACATTTGAAGAATTAGGCGTATGCGAAGAGATTCGCCGCGCCATTGAGGAACTGGGATTCACACAACCCATGCCCGTACAGGAGGAGGTTATACCTTTTTTGTTGGGAAACCGGAACGACGTGATAGCCCTTGCCCAGACGGGTACGGGAAAGACGGCAGCATTCGGTATTCCTGTGTTGCAACGCATTGACCCTGCACGCAAAGAGACACAGGCACTCATTCTCTCTCCGACACGTGAGCTATGCCTACAGATTGCCGATGACTTGAAAGACTTCTCGAAGTACATGCCCGGCATCCATGTGGAGGCTGTATATGGCGGTGCCAGCATCGGCCAGCAGATACGTGCCCTAAAACATGGGGCGCACATCATCGTAGCAACACCCGGCCGACTCATCGACCTGATGAACCGTGGGGTGGCACAGCTGGACGAAGCGTACAACGTGGTGCTCGACGAGGCCGACGAGATGCTGAACATGGGCTTCTCGGAGAGCATCGATGCCATTCTGGAGCGCATACCCGAAGACCGCAACACGCTACTCTTCTCAGCCACGATGAGCCGCGAGATAGAGCGCATTGCCACAGGTTACCTGCACAATCACAAGGAGATTGTGGTAGGCAGTCGCAACGAGGGTGCCGAAAACGTGAACCACATCTATTATATGGTGAATGCAAAAGACAAGTATCTGGCACTGAAGCGCATCGTGGATTACAACCCCAGGATCTTTGCCATCATCTTCTGCCGTACGAAGTTAGAGACGCAGGAGATTGCTGACAAGCTCATCAAGGACGGCTACAACGCAGAGTCGTTGCACGGCGACCTCTCGCAGCAGCAGCGTGACCTGACGATGCAGAAGTTCCGCCAGCATACCGTACAGCTGCTCGTAGCAACGGACGTGGCAGCACGTGGCTTGGATGTGGACGACCTGACGCACGTTATCAACTTCGGATTGCCTGATGACATCGAGAACTACACCCACCGAAGCGGTCGTACAGGACGTGCAGGCAAGAAGGGTACGAGCATCAGCATTGTGCATGTACGCGAGAAATCCAAGATACGCAACATCGAGAAGGAGATTGGCAAGCAGTTTGTGGAGGGAAAGATACCCTCAGCGCAGGAGATTTGCCAGAAGCAACTCTACAAGGTGATGGACCAGATTGTGAAAGCCGACGTGAACGACGAAGAGATTGAGCCGTTCATGACAGACATCAACCGCTACTTCGAATACGTGGAGAAGGAAGATCTCATCAAGAAAATCGTGTCGCTGGAGTTTGGAAAGTTCCTGGCTTATTATGCTGATGCACCTGAAATATTACCCGTTTCATCGAAAGAAAAGCGCGAGGCATCAGCAGCAACAGCCAAGAAGACACCCACAAAGCCAGAGGCTGGCTATCGCCGATTGTTCATCAACTTAGGTAAGGCCGACGGTTTCTACCCTGGTGAACTGATGCAGTTCCTAAACAGACATGTGGAGGGACACGTCAGCGTGGGACATATTGACCTGCTGACAAAGTTTGCCTACTTCGACGTGCCAGAGAAGGAAGCCAAGCGTGTCATGAAATCCCTCAACGGACAATATTACAAGCGGCGTGAGGTGCGTTGCAATGATGCTGATGAAGACAGGAGTAAGGAGCAAGGTACAAAGAACAAGAAAGAACAAGGGGCAAAGAACAGGAAAAGTCCGAAAAAAAGCGAACCGAAGAAAACTTTTCGCAAGAATGACTGGATGGAGTTCATGAACCCCAAGTCAATGAAGCTAAAAGGCGAAATCCCCGATTTCACCGAAGAAGGATGGGCTCGCAGACGTCCAAAGAAGAAGTGAAAAATAGTTCAATTTGTAAGATTGATGCTTTATAATTGTTAAATTGATACTTTTTCTTGCGTCAAAATGTTTGTGGGAAGAAAAAATTAGTGTATCTTTGCACCGTACTTTTGAGGAAAGTGTGTTATATATCCGTTTGCAGCGTGTCGTGATGACACGCTGTAAACAATTTATAGGGGTTGTGTTTTTATTGATTGTTGCGATACTGCCCCGGACTCATACCCGTAATCTTGATGAAAGCCCGACGGAAGGTGGAGATGGCATTGAATCCACTTTCCATGGCAATATAGTCTATGGTGTATTCCGGATGCTGCTGAATCATGGGGATGGCCATCTTTTCAATACGCAGCTGGTTGATATAGTCGTAGAAGGTGGTGTGCTTGTGGTTCCTGAAGTAGTCGCTCAGGTAAGTACGGTTAGTGCCGGCTTTTCTGGCGAGGTCGCTCAACGTCAAATCCTTTTCTAGATACAGCTTTTGACTCTCGACCAACTCTTCAATATTCCCTGCAAAAGCATAGGTACGCTGTCCGTTCTCTGTCATTGCTGCTACTTCAGGCTCTGGTGTGTCTATGATGGTGATATGCCGCAATATGCGGGTATAGTGAATGGCAATCAACCACATGCTGATGGCTGAGATGTAGTAAAACAGTTCTATAAAGAAGTTGTATCTCACGCTCATCACGAAGTATAAAGTCTGCTCAAAAAAGGCAAAGAAGAACATGTACCCAAGCCAAGAAATCTCGATTTCATCGATATTCGAATAGTTCTCGCGTATATAGCGCGCGTAGTTCTTATATTTGATAGACGCAAAGATGACGAAGATTACCGCTACAATCCATAGGAAGACGACGTAAGCATTATATACGGTATAGTTGGACCAGATGGCATAGATAATCCAGAAGATAAAGAACGGCACACTCAAGTAGAAGCCCTTTCTCCATTTAGCCCAGCCCGGTCTAGTCAGTTCGAAGATAAATATAAAATAGGAAGTGATAGAGCATCCGTCGAACAGCACGAAGTAAGGAGCCACCTCTTTGGTATAGATTTCGGGAAAGGCCATGAGGAGATCCTTGGCATTGAGCAAAGCCCAGAAAAGCAAGATTGCGCCCAAAGTCCTCTGCAGCGACGATTTGTTTTCGCTGCGAAGAATCTGTATGGCATATATGAAAAAAAAGGCGGTGGCTGCTCCTGCAAGAAATAATGCCGGCGGGTTCGTCTTCATAATATAAAATGAGTTATTTGTTTGAATTTTGCGGCAAAGTTACGAATTAATTATCAATTATGAGGAATAATTATGAATTTATTTGTACTTTTGTGGCCGGAACATTAACAAACTGAAACTATATGAATCTAAGAACGTTCTTTTGTGCCGCGCTGACAGTGGTTGCTGTCAGTAGTCAGGCAAAGGTAAGATTGCCGCACATCATCTGCGACAACATGGTGTTACAACAGCAGACCGAAGCACGTCTCTGGGGATGGGCCAAGGCTGGTAAGGAAGTGAAGGTCACCACATCGTGGGATGGCAAGACGGTGAAGACAAAGGCCGACGCTGCTGGTAAGTGGCTGGTCAAGGTAGCTACTCCGGCTGCTTCCTATACCCCTTACACCATCACTTTCGATGATGGCGACGGCAAGGTGATTATTCAGAACGTCCTTGCCGGTGAGGTGTGGGTGTGTGCCGGACAGTCGAACATGGAGATGCCCGTCAAAGGCTTCGGACAGTGTCCCGTGGAAGGTTTTAACCAGTTTGTGCTGGAGGCTCAAAAACCAAATGGCGTACGTAGCGTGAAGATTCCAAGTATCATGCGCAGCGAGCCGCAGGACGATGCAGACTGCTCGTGGAAGGAGTGTACACCTGATAACGTTGTGGATTTCTCGGCTACCGGCTATTTCTTTGCCCGACTGGTCAATAAGGCGCTCGGCATTCCCGTCGGTCTCATCGAGGCCAACAAGGGTGGTAGCCGTGTGGAGAGCTGGCTGACCAAGGAGAACTTACAGAAATACACCAACGACCCCACCGACTCGCTGGAGATTGTAAAGCGCTGGCCACAGTGGGACTACCACCGTTCACTGCTTTGGGGTAACGGCACGTTCAATCCCATCCTGAACTACACCGTCAAAGGCATTCTCTTCTATCAGGGCTGCTCGAATGTCGGCGACCCGGGCAACCAATACAGCGAGCGTTTGAAACTGCTTGTCAATCAGTGGCGCCAGCAGTTCGGACTGGGTGAAATTCCTTTCTACTTCGTGCAGATTGCCCCCTATCATTACGACAACGTTGATGGCGACTGGGGTGCACGCCTACGCGAGCAGCAGTACCGCGCCTCACAGATTATTCCCAACAGCGGTCTCGTCTGCACCAACGACTGCGTCTATCCCTATGAATCCACGCAGATTCACCCCACGCAGAAACAGAAGGTGGGAGAACGTCTGGCGTTCCTCGCACTCAACGAGCAATACGGCAAGAAAAACATCATCGCCAAGAGCCCCTCCTACAAGGAAATGAAGATCAAGAACGACACCATTTTACTCCATTTCATCGATGAATTCGGTGGTTTGAGTCGTTTCGAAGACATCCAGGGATTCGAGGTGGCAGGTGCCGACCGCGTCTTCCATCCCGCCAAGGCTCAGCACTACTGGATTCCTGATGGTGGCGAATGGGGCGAAGGTATTTTGGTGGTGTCTCCCGACGTGAAGGAGCCTGTAGCCGTGCGCTATTGTTTCCGCAACTTCCAGTTAGGTAATCTGGCCAACATGGGCGGTTTGCCCCTGTTCCCCTTTAGAACAGACGAATGGTGATGGAGCATCCGTTAGAAAAATTTGCTTACTGCCCTGTGTGCGGCAGTAAGCGCTTTGTCGTTCATAACTTCAAGAGCAAGCAATGTGAGGACTGCGGCTTCACGTACTATGCCAATCCCTGTTCTGCCACAGCAGCCTTTATCCTGAACGAACGTCAGGAACTGCTCGTCGTGCGTCGGGCCAAAGAGCCTGCCAAGGGCACGCTTGACCTGCCCGGAGGCTTCTGCGACATGGGCGAGACGGTGGAGGAAGGCATGCTCCGAGAAATTAAGGAGGAGACCGGTCTTGATGTTGAAAATATTCAGTATCTCTTCTCCAGTCCTAATGTCTATCAATACAGCGGCATGGGAGTGCATACGCTCGATATGGACTATCTCGTCCGCGTGCCCAACGATGTGACTGTGCGTGCTGCTGACGATGCTGCCGAGTGCCTGTGGATACCCTTGGACGAGGTAAACCCTGCCGACTTCGGACTGACCAGTATTCGCAATGCCGTCATCCGTTTTCTGGAAGAAAAGCCCCTCCTTTAGTTAAGAAAACTAAAAATCTTCTATATATATAAGGTGTAACCAAATCTTTTCTCTACTTTTGCAGCCCAAATAAAATTAGAATAAAAGAAGATGCAAAAGAATTTGGTTATTGTTGAGTCGCCTGCCAAGGCCAAGACTATAGAGAAATTTCTTGGGAACGACTTCAAGGTGATGTCGAGCTACGGACATATCCGTGACTTGAAAAAACACGAGATGAGTGTCGATACAGACACGCTGGAACCCGAATACGAGATTCCCGAAGAAAAGCAGAAACTGGTAAAAGACCTGAAAGCCAATGCCAAGAAAGCCGAAAAGGTTTGGCTCGCAAGCGATGAAGACCGCGAGGGAGAAGCTATCAGCTGGCACCTTTGCGAGGTACTCGGGCTTGACGAGGAAAAGACCAGCCGCATTGTGTTCCATGAGATTACAAAGCCGGCCATCCTGGAAGCCATTGAGCATCCGCGCCGTCTCGATATGAATCTCGTCAACGCACAGCAGGCTCGTCGTGTACTCGACCGTCTGGTGGGTTTCAAACTGTCACCCGTATTGTGGCGCAAGGTGAAGCCGGCGCTTTCAGCAGGTCGCGTACAGAGTGTTGCCGTACGCCTGATTGTAGAGCGCGAGCGTGAGATACAAGCATTCCAGAGTGAGCCGTTCTATAGTGTCAGCGCCATCTTTGCCATCACCAACGCCGACGGTTCGCAGACTGAGGTACGCGCCTTGCTCGACAAGCGCCTGAAGACGCACGAAGAGGTGGAAGCCCTCTTGGAAGCCTGCAAGGATGCGCAGTTCACCATAGACAACGTTACCAAGAAACCTATGAAGCGCACTCCTGCGCCTCCCTTCACCACTTCCACGTTGCAACAGGAGGCCGCCCGCAAGCTGGGCTTCACGGTCAGCCAGACAATGATGGTGGCACAGCGCCTATATGAAAGCGGACGCATCACGTACATGCGTACGGACTCGGTGAACCTCTCGTCGCTGTGTGTCAATGCCAGCAAGACGGAGATTACCCGTCTTTACGGCAAGGAATACAGCAAGCCCCGCCAGTACCACACCAGCAGCAAGGGTGCACAGGAGGCTCACGAAGCCATTCGTCCTACCTACATGGATGCAACCGAGATTGAGGGTACGTCACAGGAGAAGCGCCTCTATGAACTTATCTGGAAGCGTACGGCAGCCAGCCAGATGGCCGATGCCGAGATGGAGAAGACGACGGTCAACATTACCATCAGTGGCATCAAGGATCAGTTTGTTGCCACCGGCGAGGTTGTCAAGTTCGATGGTTTCCTGAAGGTCTATCGCGAGTCAAATGACGATGACGAGCAGCGTGACGACGAGTACGCCCACCTGCTTCCCCCGTTGAAGGTAGGTCAGACGCTGGAGCGTCGTGAGATTACAGCTACCGAGCGCTTCAGTCAGGGACCGCAGCGTTATACCGAGGCTTCACTTGTACATAAACTGGAAGAACTGGGCATTGGCCGTCCTTCCACTTACGCCCCGACCATTTCCACCATCCAGCAGCGCGAATACGTGCAGAAGGGTGACAAGAAAGGTACCGAGCGTACCTATACCATCGATGTGCTGAAGGGTAAGATTATTGCCCAGAAGACACGTAAGGAGATGGCTGGCTCCGACAAGGGCAAACTGCTGCCCACCGACATCGGTATCGTGGTCAACGATTTCCTGATGGAGTATTTCCCTGGTATCATGGATTATAACTTCACCGCAAAGGTGGAGCAGGACTTCGATAAGATTGCCGAGGGCAAAGAGAAATGGAACGAGATGATGGAATCCTTCTACCAGGACTTTGAGCCTACGGTAGAGAAAACCATGAACGCCCGTCAGGAGCATAAGGCCGGTGAGCGTATCCTAGGTAATGACCCCAAGAGCGGCCGTCCCGTATCAGTCAAGATTGGTCGTTTCGGTCCTGTGGTACAGATAGGTACAGCCGACGATAGCGAGCGTCCCCTGTTCGCACAGATTCCCAAGGACAAGAGCATCGAGAGCATCACGCTCGAGGAGGCTATGGAGCTGTTCAAACTGCCACGTGAACTGGGCGACTTCGAGGGTTCTGCCGTTACCATCGGTGCCGGCCGTTTCGGTCCCTACATACTGCACGACAAGAAATACACCTCACTGCCCAAGGGTGCCGACCCCATGGCCGTCACACTTGAGGAAGCCATTGACCTCATTAAGCAGAAGCGCACCGAGGAGGCTCAGCGTCACCTCAAGTTCTTCGCTGAGGACAGCAAGCTGGAGATTCTGAACGGCCGCTACGGTCCCTACATTGTCTATGACGGCAAGAACTACCGCCTGCAGAAGAACCTGCATGAGCGTGCTACTGAGCTGACCTACGAGGAGTGCATGAAGATTGTGAATGCGACGCCTGTCAAGAAGAAATAACGCCATATGAGACGAATCATCCTCGTGGGCTACATGGGCTCCGGCAAAACAACGGTGGGCCGTGCCTTGGCCAAGGAGCTGGGACTCCAGTTCTATGACCTTGACTGGTACATTGAGAGCCGTCGTCACAAAACCGTGCCCCAGATATTTGCCGAGCGTGGCGAGGAAGGTTTCCGCGAGATTGAGCGTAACATGCTCCACGAGGTGGCGGAGTTCGAGGACATTGTGTTGAGCTGCGGTGGTGGCACACCATGCTTCTTCGACAATATGGACTATATGAACGGTCAGGGCGACGTCATCTGGCTGAAAGCCGATGCTGAGGTGCTTTACAAACACCTGCTCATGGGCAAGACCGAGCGTCCGCTCCTGAAGGGCAAGTCCCCCGAGGAACTAATCACCTTCATCAAGGAGCAGCTCGAGTGGCGTGAGCCGTATTACTCGAAGGCACGTCACGTGCTCGATGTCAGTCTGATGGACACATACGAAAAAATAAATATCTCAGTAACCAAAGCAAAAGAACTGTTGCAGCTATGAAGAAATGGACGATTGAGGACTCCAAGGAGCTCTACAACATCAACGGCTGGGGAACCAGCTATTTCGGCATCAACGATCAGGGAAACGTCTATGTCACTCCCTGTAAGGACGGTACGCAGATTGATATTCGCGAAGTGATGGACGAGTTAGCATTGCGCGACGTCCAGTCACCGGTACTGTTGCGTTTCCCCGACATCCTCGACAACCGCATCGAGAAGACGTGGAGCTGTTTCAAGAAGGCTGCCAAGGAGTACGAGTACAAGGGCGACAACTACGTGGTCTATCCCATCAAGGTCAACCAGATGCAGCCTGTGGTCGAGGAGATTATCTCCCACGGCCGTAAGTTCAACCTCGGACTTGAGGCCGGTTCGAAGCCCGAGCTGCATGCCGTCATCGCTATGCAGTGCCAAAGTGACTCCATCATCATCTGCAATGGTTACAAAGATCAGTCATACATTGAGCTGGCCCTGCTCGCCCAGAAGATGGGCAAGCAGATCTTCATCGTCGTAGAGAAGATGAACGAGTTGGAGATCATTGCCAAGGTAGCCAAAAAGCTCAACGTACGTCCCAACATCGGCATCCGTATCAAGCTGGCTTCCAGTGGCTCAGGCAAGTGGGAGGAGAGCGGCGGCGACGCTTCGAAGTTCGGTCTGACCAGCGCACAGCTCTTGGAGGCTCTGGACCTTCTTGATAAGAAGGACATGCGCGACTGTCTGCGACTCATCCACTTCCACATTGGTTCACAGATCACGAAGATACGCCGCATTCAGACCGCTCTGCGTGAGGCTTCACAGTTCTATATCCAGCTCCACAAGATGGGCTATAACGTCGATTTCGTGGATTGCGGCGGCGGACTGGGCGTCGATTACGACGGTACACGTTCACCCTCGAGCGAGAGTTCCGTCAACTACTCCATCCAGGAGTACGTCAACGACTGTATCTACACCTTCGTCGATGCAGCCAACAAGAACGGCATCCCCCACCCCAACCTCATTACTGAGAGCGGTCGCTCGCTGGCTGCCCACCACTCCGTGCTCGTCATCGACGTGCTGGAGACAGCTTCGCTGCCAGAGATGCCAGAGGAGTTTGAGCCCGACGAGGACAGTCATCAGCTGGTAAAAGATCTCTATGAGATTTGGGACAACCTCTCGCCACGTAACGTTCTCGAAGACTGGCACGATGCTGAGCAGATACGTGAGGAGGTTCTTAACCTCTTTGCCCACGGCATTGTCGATCTGAAGACACGCGCCGAGATTGAGGCCATGTATTGGAGCGTCTGCCATGAGATTAATGCCTTGGCCAAGAACCTCAAACACGTGCCCGAGGAACTGATGAACATCGACAAGCTCTTGGCAGACAAGTATTTCTGCAACTTCTCACTGTTCCAGAGCCTCAGCGACTCGTGGGCCATTGACCAGCTCTTCCCTATCATGCCCATCCAGCGTCTCAACGAACGTCCCACGCGCAACGCCACGCTGCAGGATATCACCTGCGACTCTGACGGTAAGATAGCCAACTTCGTTACAAACCGCCACAACTCGCACTCGTTGCCCGTACACCCGCTGAAGAAGAACGAGCCCTACTACCTGGGCGTCTTCCTCGTGGGAGCCTATCAAGAGATACTCGGTGACATGCACAACCTGTTTGGTGACACGACGGCCGTTCACATCTCTGTCAAGGACAACGGCTACCACATCGACCAGATCATTGACGGAGAGACCGTGGCCGAGGTGCTGGAGTACGTGCAGTACGAGCCCAAGAAGCTCGTCCGCCAGTTGGAAATCTGGGTGGCCAAGAGTGTCAAGCAGGGCAAGATTACCCTTGAGGAGGGTAAGGAGTTCTTAAGTAATTATCGTAGTGGACTATACGGATATACCTATTTGGAATGAAAGAGAAACTGACAATAGTCAAGGTCGGAGGAGCTGTAGTTGAGGATGAACTACAGCTCTCTCAGTTATTACGTGACTTCAGCGCCATCGAGGGCCGCAAGGTGCTCGTGCATGGCGGAGGACGCAGGGCAACCAAGGTAGCCGAGCAGCTCGGCATTGAGACGAAGATGGTGAATGGCCGTCGCATTACTGATGCGCAGATGCTCGAAGTGGTGACAATGGTCTATGGCGGCCTGGTCAACAAGCAGGTAGTGGCCCGTCTTCAGGCCAACGGCATCAATGCCATCGGACTGACAGGCGCTGACGCCAACGTCATCCGTAGCCATAAGCGTCCATTGAAAGACGGTATCGACTACGGCTTTGTAGGCGACGTGGATCAGGCCGACGGTGCGATGCTCAGCCGTTTCATCGAGGCAGGCATCACGCCCGTCATGGCACCGCTGACCCACAACGGCGAGGGCCACATACTCAACACCAACGCCGACACCATTGCCTCCGAGACCGCCAAAGCCCTGGCATCGCTCTATGACGTCACGCTCATCTATTCGTTCGAGAAGCCCGGCGTCATGCGTAACCCTGACGACGACACGTCGCTCATCCCTGAGATTACCCGCGCTGACTTCGAGCGCTACAAGGCCGACGGCACCATCTCCGGCGGCATGCTGCCGAAGATTGAGAACGCCCTCGCAGCAGTCGAGTCTGGAGTCAGCCGCGTCATTATCACCCTTGCCACCGCCATCGACGGCCATCACGGAACCATTATTCGCAGTGAGTAACATCAGTTTCCAGAACGACATCCTGCCGCTGAAGAACAAGCTCTACCGGCTGGCACTCCGCATCACGCTGAATCCTGCGGAGGCAGAGGATGTTGTCCAGGAAACAATGATCAAGGTATGGAACCGTCGCGACAGCTGGCAGCAGATTGACAACATCGAGACCTTCTGCCTCACCATCTGCCACAACCTCGCCGTCGATAAGACACGGCGTGCCGGCAGTCAGACGCTGACGCTCGACGAAGCACCCTCCAGCCTCCACCTTCTCCCCTTCGCCCCCTCGCCCGAGGAACAGACCATGCAGCGCGACCGCATCCGACTGGTACGACGGCTCATTGACAGCCTGCCCGAGAAGCAGCGCAGCTGCATGCAGTTACGCGACATCGAGGAAAAGAGCTACCGCGACATTGCCACCATCCTCGGCATCAGCGAAGAACAGGTAAAGATAAACATCTTCCGTGCGCGCCAGACCATTCGCGAGCGCTTCCGTAAGATAGAAACAGAAGAGAATTGAACTTTTTTTGTGTTTTCCTGTAACATTTCCCCTCCCCAATCGTCATTATATATAGAGACACGAAAAAACATCAGTATGGATTACAAGTACATCGAACAGCTTTTGGAGCGCTACTTCGCAGTGGAGACCTCATTGGAAGAAGAGGAAATCCTGCGTGCATTCTTCAGCCAGAAGGATATTCCCGCCGGTTTGGAGAAGTATCGTGACCTCTTTGCCTTCCAGCTCACAGAGCGTCAGCAGACCGTGCTGGGCGATGACTTCGATGCCCGTATCATGGAGATGATCAATGACCAGCAGCCAGCAGTTAAGGCCCGTGAGATTCGTCTCAGCCATCGCCTTATGCCGCTCTTCAAGGCTGCTGCTGTGGTAGCCATATTCCTCACGCTCGGCCAGGCAGCCCAGAAGCCCTGGGACGCCAACTGGAACGACCCGCGTGCCGACTACGCTGCCAACTACAAGCAGCAGTCCGACTCCATCACGGCAACACCCATACAGGCAGAAAACATCAGCGAAATGCCCATTGACAGCGTCAAGGCCGCTCCTGATCCTCTGTCCAAAGACTGATAAGAACATTTGACCTGCGGGTCTTATGCTGATTAAGACGAACATTTCTATGCTTTCTCTATAAATAAAACTGTGAAGTTTCAATTCTCTCAAATTTTTCATAACATACTAACGTAGAAGTAAGGCCGCTCCGAAACGTCGGAAGCGGCCTCTTCGTTTCTCTGCATATTATTTGGGGAACCTTGACCTAACGGTCGAAGATACTTTCGCTCGGAAACAAAAAGAAATACAGCATTCCTTTTTGTGTTTTGTTCGCTTATTTGTACCTTTGCAGGCATGAAGAGATGCTACGTTGTTATTACGTGCCTTTGCGGTCTGCTGCTGTTAGGCTGCGGACATCGGTACGATGCTGTGCTCACAGACATTGACAGCCTGATTGACGTCAATGCCGACAGTGCATTGGTGCAGCTGTCTGGCATTGACACGCTGGAGCTATCTACGGCCAATCGGATGTATTACCTTCTGTTAGAGGCCAAAGTCTGTGACCAGTTGGATAGCCTGGAAATGTCAGACAGTCAGGCAGAGCGACTTGTGACGTACTTCGAGGACGATGGTGACGAGCGCCTACAGCCCTTGGCCTACTACTATGGCGGACGCATCTGTGCAGAAGCCGACAATGTTCCGCAGGCCCTCGACTATTTCCATAAGGCAGAGATTCTCCTGATTGCCAAAGACGATAACCCAGCCCTGCTGAGTAAGGTATATAGCCAAATGGGCTACCTCTTTGTCTATCGGAAAATGTATGATGAAGCTCGAAACAACTTTAAGGAATCCTATAAACTTGACAAAGTCATTAACGACACACTTGGAATGATTTTTAATCTAAGGGATATCGGCACTTCCCTTGCATGGGCTGATCAAGAAAAAGAAGCCTTACCATATTATATAAAAGCAAGAGCATTGGCTATCAGTTGTCATGATGAAGTCATGAGACATGATTTAGAAATGAGCTTGACTCACGCATATCATAAAACAGGACAAATTGATTCGGCCAAGTATTACGCAAAACGCATAATGAACGAAGTGACATCAATTGACAGTAGCGCAGTATTCAGCATTGTGTCTGCCGTTTATTATGATACCGGTCAAAAAGATTCTGCTGAATTACTGTTAAACAAGCTTCTAATATGCGGCACGAAATCAGCAAAATGCTATGCACACGAGAAGTTAACAGAAATGAGCATACAAAAGGGCTCCGTAGATGAAGCCATTTTGCATCACAAACAGTATCGGACATATAGAGATACATTAAACAAAGAATTTAGTACCAGTGCAATTGCTCAGGCCAACAGCGCATATAATTACCAGTCTAAAGAAAAGGAGAATTATCTACTGAAACTTGCTAATGCGCAAGTCAAACTTATTCTTTTGTGTATTATCGGTTGTGTTGTTATTATAACATTGACCTCCATTTTCTTTTTCAACAGATATCGTCATCGTCAGGCTGAGAAGCTGAAAGAACTTAAACGTATCAAGAATGAGCAACGCTTGCAGTCAGAAAAGTTTATTGCTGAGAACCAACAGCGCATTGCAGAATTGGAAAAGTTGCTTCAACAATCTTCGACGCTAAGTGCTGACCAGCGAAAAGAAATGGAAAGTGAGAAAGCAAAACTAACATCATCCAATGAGATTGCACGACTAAAAAACATTGAAAGTAAGAGAGCATTAGACAATATTAGGAGTTCATCCGTTTTTTTGCGAATGATGGATTTGGTTGAACATGACATGCCTCAAAAGATCACAGATGATGATTGGGATGAGTTGAAGAATGTAATTAATCGGGAGTACGAGAATTTCAATCAAAAGATAGACAGTCTTTGCCATCCAAATTCCACAGACCTCAAGGTCTGCCTGTTGTTGAAAGCTCAGGTGGAACCGTTAAAAATAGCCATGATGGTCATGCGCGCGAAAAATTCTGTTTCTTCTATTCGCAGCCGTTTGTACCAGAAAGCCTTTGGTTGTAAAGGAAGTGCAAAGGACTGGGATGAAGTGATTAACAGCCTGTAAATCATAAGTTTTGATACTGTTTTAAAGAAGTTCGCAAAGGTTCGCATAGCAAATGCGAACTTTTTGCGAACTCTCTTTTGTGGCGTTACTGCTAACATACATCTACCTTTGCAGCTTCAAAAAAACAAAACTTATGAAGAAATTATTTTTAGTATTATTCTTAGGGTGCTTCTGCACCATGTGTTATTCGCAAGTCATTGATATGGGCTTGCAAGTTTCTTATGATGACACTCAAACAGGGTCACCGCGACAACACAAGGCTCCCGCCCGTTTGCCGTCCGTCTCTTACGATGACACTCATGTGTATGTCGTTGCGCCTTTCCAGATTGAGAGTGCCACCATTATTATCTATAATGAGGAGGGCGAAGTGATTTACAGCATCGTTACTCCGTTGGGCACAGAGCCTGTAACCTTATGGCTGCCCCAGTATGTCTGTGACGAGCGTTACAGTCTGGAGCTGATCTACGGCAGCATGGATTTAATAGGATTCTTCTAAATAATCCGTTAGAGAATGAAAAATACTACAGATGTTATTCAGCAGTTCTTGGGGACATTACATATCCATGTCCCCAAGGTTGTTATTCGCCAACAGCTTGACACACCGTTAGGCAATACCATCCGTGGTATTAGTGATGCCTTGGATAGCCTCGGCATCCGAAATGCGGTCTATCAGTTACCCAAGGAGTATCTACAGGAGTTAGATACTCCTTTCCTCGTATCCATGCCCCATCAGCCGCAACCATATCAGGTGGTGACACACTCAGACAAGCAGTTCGTCAGTCTGCTGGGTGAGCAGGATATGTTACTGGAACGGTTCCTGAAGAGATGGGACGGCGTAGCACTGACGGCCGAGAGGACAGAACATACCGCGACATTCCGCTGTATTTGGCTTTACGATGTAACTGACTGGATAAAGCGGCATCATCTGTTGTTCCTGCCACTGCTTATGGCTGCTTTCTCTTTTTTGTTTATGTCTTATGATGTAGTTAGGTTGCTTCATCTCCTCCTCATTTTGACAGGTGTTTATACCTCTACAGTATTACTATATCGGGAGTATCGTGATTCGACTTTTTTGTGGAAATATTGTCGTATAGGGAAATGGGTTAATTGTAAAGAAATAGAACAGTCAGGTGGAAACCGGATATTCGGTCTGTTCCGCATGTGTGACCTGTCGTTTCTTTTCTTTGTGACCATGCTGCTATATGCTGTTTTAACCACCGATGGCTATTGGACTTGGTCTATGGTGCTGCTGGCTGTCGGTTGCCTGTTTACGCTTTATTCTGTTATCCTGCAGTTCCTTGTTGTAAAGAAGGTTTGCCTGTTTTGTATGGTCGTCAACGTTATGGTCTGGGCCGACACGTTGTTGTTAGGGTTGCAACATCATGTCCCATCCTTACAGGTGAATTTTCCGTTCGTCTTTTCTGTCCTGTTGTCATACATGCTATGGTATTGCACACGCCGAATATTGAAGGATGCCAGAAACAGGCAAGGCTTTCAAGTGAAGCTGTCGCATATTTACCGTAAGGACATGTTCGACTTCTTGTTGTCGCGAAGTCCATCCAGGGATGATTTGCCCGACTGCTATGCAGAACGTAGTGGCGCTGACACAGGGTATGTCATCAGCATCGTCGTGCATCCGGAGTGTGAAGCCTGTAGCCGTATCAGGCAGTACCTGCCGGCTTTGGCGGCCAAAGCCAAGGTCAAGGTCTTTTCTCTTGACAAGCCTGAAGTCATGCTGTGTTGCCTTCGCCAAGGTATCACTCAGACCCCGACCGTCATCATAAACGGGCATTTGCTTCCAGACCTGTATTCATTAAAAGATTTGCTGTATATCCTATAAGAAATAAACATTGCAATGTTACGGTCAGAAATGGCGGACTGACCTAAAATGCTCTGCCAGTCATAATAATTTAAAATAAATATCGTTATGAATGAGAAATTAGAAGCGTTCAAAATGAACAAAACCCAGATGAATCAGATTGAAGGAGGCAAGAGATACAAATGCCTTATCAGTAATTCTGAATTTGGAGGAACTTTTGTATATGAATATTATGAAGCAAATTCAGAAGAACAAGCATACAATCAATGCTTTTTCGAATATGGTGCAAATGGTAGCGGCTACCACATTAGTTGCACAGAAGCCTCTATCTATGCTGATCCAGAGTAACATATTAACAGAGAGTGGGGATTATCCCCATTCTCTTGAAAAAACGACAATGAAGAAGTTTTTTTTATCTGCACTCCTATTGCTTCCTGCCATTTGCATGGCGCAAAGCAGTCATAACGTTACGCTGACGATGCACGTCAGCCCTTACATCAACGAGGTGGAGCAGACTGCATATGTTTATACACTTTTAGGAAATGAGTATAACATCTGTGACTCTGTCAGCATCACACCAGAGAAGAGCACTTATACCTTACAGGCATATGTTCCGTATGAGAATGAATTAATCTTAATGTTTTCAAAGCGTGGACCGTTGCACATGGTCTTTTTAGTTAGTTCGAAAGATAAGGTTGAAGTAGAAATAACAGAAGAGGACAATCTGCTTGGAATGACATATAAGAAATTGATTAAAGGTGGTAAACATCATCAGGCTTTCTTGGACTTCTGGCAAACTTCTGGCAGGTATAATGAACAAAGGATGCTGTGGGAAGATTCACTGAGCCTTTATGGTATTTCAGAGGAAAAGATGGCTCAACTCAATTTCCAGATTAACCGATGTCGCACAGAAAAACTGGAGTATGTAAGAGATATTGCACGCCACTCAACATCACCGTATCTGGTTGACTTATCGCATTCACTCTTAGTAAGACAATTTGGTAAGGATGAATATCGTGAGCTTGTGAAATACAACTATAAGCGTTTCCCTAGTTATCCGCCAATACAAAGGAGTTTTTTAGGACAGCCCTGGCCTAACGCGTCTGCCCAGTCAAAAGTTTATCGTAAAATCATCAAGCGGGTGGAATCCTCTCGTGTTTCCGTCATCAGTCATGTCCAGAAGAACGACACGCTGGCTGTCGGCGACACGATGCATGTAACGCTTACCGACAGCCTTGGGCAGAGCCATCCTGTTTCCTCTTTTAAGGGAAAGTATGTTCTTGTGGAAATCTGGGCCAGCTGGTGCATTCCCTGCATCCAGGCCATGCCCAACATCGTACTGGCCCAGCGTATGTTCCAGAACGACTTTGTCTGTTGTGCAGTCTCCATAGACAAGGACGATAAGATATGGCGGCAGAGTATTCCCAAGCATCGTCTGGAAACACTGCATCACTACAAAGGCACGGATACTCAAGGCGTCTTACGTGAAGACATGAAAAAGCTGGTTGCAGACGGCTCCATCCCCCGTAACTACCTGCTTGACCGTGAGGACGATGATCTCATCAAGAAGCTGGAGGAACTGACAAGGGAAGGAGCGCAATGAGTCGAGGATTTCCCCTCTACACCCAACATGACGCCATGGACTGCGGGCCGACATGCCTCAGGATGGTGTCGGCTTTCTATGGGCGGCATTACTCCGCAGAGTTCCTGCGTGAACAGTGTTTCATCTCACGGCAAGGCGTTTCACTGCTTGGCATCAGCGAGGCAGCAGAACGAATAGGGTTGCATACCATTGGCGTGCAACTGCCATTGGAACGCCTGGTGGAAGACGTGTCCCTTCCATGCATCATACACTGGAACCAGAACCACTTTGTGGTGCTGTACAAGGTAAAAAAGGGAAAGAATAGAACGATGTTCTACGTGGCAGACCCAGCTGGTAGCAGGTTGACCTATACCGAAGAAGAGTTCAAGCAGTGTTGGCTTAGTAGTTGTGCTGACGGGGAAGACGAGGGCATTGCACTATGTCTGGAGCCAACACCAGCGTTTTATCACAGGCAGGAAGACGAGGAAGAGGAGAAGGTGCGTCGTAGCCTGCTGTTCCTGTTCGAATACCTGCGACCGTTCCGAAGCCTGATAGTTCAGCTGTTCATCGGACTGGCCACAGGCTCGCTGATACAACTGATTCTGCCGTTTCTGACTCAAAGTATTGTAGATTTCGGTATCACCAACCAGAATCTGAACTACATATATTTGGTATTGCTGGCACAACTGGTGCTGGTGGTGAGCAGTACGTCGGTAGAATTCATACGCGGATGGATACTGTTGCATGTCGGCCTCAGGGTGAACATTGCGTTGCTCTCTGACTATCTGGCCAAACTGATGCGTCTGCCCATCGCCTATTTCGACACCAAGATGACTGGTGACATCCTGCAACGCACCGGCGACCATACCCGCATACAGGAGTTCCTGACCAGTACCTGCCTTTCCACTCTGTTCTCTATTGTGAACATCATTATTTTCGGTTTAGTCATTTTGTTCTATAACTGGATGATTTTCCTCATCTTCTTTGTCGGCAGTGCCTGTTATGTGGCGTGGGTATGGCTATTCATGAAACGAAGGGCTGTGCTCGACCATAAGATGTTTGCACATGGATCATAGAGTCCCCAAATTTCTCTACTCACCCAAGGTAGGTGAGCTATTCCCGCATTTCAGCGAGATTGATATGGAAGGGCGTATCTGGACGACCGACAGCGTGAAGGGGCGAGTCATGGTGCTGAATCTGTGGTATTCCGGCTGCGGTCCCTGCCGTGCCGAAATGCCCATCCTATCCGAGTGGAAAGAGCAATTGCCAGACGTAATGTTCTTCTCTGCCACATACCACGACGCCGAGACGGCCAAGCGCATTACCGACAAGCACCATTTCACATGGACGCACCTCGTCGAGGCCAAGGACATGATGGCATGGATTGGCACCGAGGGGTTCCCCCTCACCATTGTTATCGATAAGAAGGGTATCGTCCGCCACGCCGTCCATGGTACCAACGAGACGAAGCGCGAGGAACTGTTAGCAAAGATCAAAGAGGCCGAGGCGGAAAAATAGCGCAAATTTCTTTAACTAGTTTAAGACTTTCACCCTCGGCACCCGATTTCTGGACTTTGCCGAGGGCTTTTTGTGCCGTTTTCCGTATCTTTGTCAAACAAAACTGATGAACAATGAACTGTAACATTTCCGCTTTCTGCCTACTATATAAATAGGTAGAAATGACTATATTTGCACAATGGAACCGGTGCAAATATCTTTTTTCTGTAAAAATATAGAATTCTGGTTAGCTTTTGGATACCTTTTCCTGTCTATTATAGTAGATGAAAGAAATAGAGATAGAACGGCTTTTCCGTCAACACTACGACAAGATGATACGATTGGCGAGGACGATGCTCTACGACGACGAGGAATCGCGCGACGTGGTAAGTGAGGTTTTTGCTAAGCTGGTGAAGACGGACATTATGCCAAAGAACGTTGAGAGCTATCTGATAACGAGCGTAAAGAATCGTTGCCTGAACCTGTTGGAGCATAAGGAGGTGAAGGCGAGGTTTGAACAGGCTTACACCGCAGAGAAAGCTTCCGATTCGGCTAACCAAGTGCCATTGACTTACGGCGAAACGGAACCTGCCTACGCAGAGCGGTGGGAGCGACTGATGGAGTATGCCAAACGAAACATGACAGGTCAGACACTAATGGTTTTCCAAATGCGACACCTGCAAGGCATGAAGTATCAGGATATTGCCAACGAACTGGGCATCAGTAAGGTGATGGTTTACAAGTACCTGACGAAAGCAATGACAACGATTAAGGAGTATAAACAGAAAAATAGATAGGACTATGGAACTGAACGAACAGCGGGAGCAAAGCCCAAACGAGTTTGGCTTTGCCGAGTCGAGAGAGAAGAAGACCGAAGGTCAACTGAACGAAAAAATCCAGATGCTGCTCGATATGCAGGAGCATCCCGAAAACTACTCGGAACAGACATTGGAAACAATGCTGAAAGACCCCGAAGTGCGCGAACTCATGGAGGCTACGGCGCAGTTGAAGCAGGCCATGACTTGGGAAAACGCAAGCAAGAATACTGCAAACGTAGATGCCGAGTGGCAGCGCTTTTCAAAGACACATTACACCGAAAACAAGCCCCGTCACGGATGGCTGAAGGTCGCCGCAACATTCATTGGTATACTTTTTATCACAGGTATGGCTTTTGCCGCCATCCACATTGTTCGTAACATCGTAGAAAAAGAGACAGTGATCCCGACTCAGGAAACAGAGATTTCAGATTCTCACCAACCAGCTATATTGACTGATACCATCAAGAGCGACACCACTGTCATGGCAACACCAGTTGTTTTCGACAACGTTTCGCTGGATAGCATTGCCAAGGACATCGCAGCCTATCATCACATCGGTATGGACTTGCAGAACTATCAGGCCCGTCAGCTCCGTTTCTATTTCGTCTGGAAACGGGACGAAAGTCTGCAAGAGGTAGTCGAGAAGTTGAATATGTTTGAGCATGTCAATATGGCTGTTGAGGACAATAAACTGATTGTAAGATGATGAAGCACACTATCTTAATACTGATTGTCCTGTGCAGTTTCATCAACGCTCAGGCGCAGAAGATTACGCGCAGCTACGATAACGTATCGATGTCGGAGGCTTTGCGTGACCTCAACGAGCAGACACATGAATATAATATCAGCTTTCTGTACAACGAGTTGGAAGACTTCCGTGTAACCACCAATATCAGGCGCAAGTCCATTCCAGATGCTATTATGCAAGTCATTGGTTTCTATCCTGTCCGTGTTGTAAAGCGTGGGGATAATGAAATCTATGTGGAATGTACCCATAAGACGGAACGCCACCTAACGGGCACCATCATTGACGAGAACCGCCAGCCCGTACCCTACGCTAGTGTTTACCTGCTTCATCCATCAGACTCTACAGTAATCGGTGGTGGCGTGAGCAACGAGGCTGGTGTTTTCGTCATCCCCTACGAGCAGAAGTCAGTGCTTACCCGAGTTACGTACTTGGGCTATAAGACTACCTATCGTCTATGCAACAACGAGCATGCGGGAACCATCCAGATTATGCCTGATGCGCTGACCATAAAGGGCGTCATAGTGACAGGTGAACGTCCCAAGGTACAATTGCAGGGCAATTCTCTCGTGATGAACGTAGAGGGCACGATAATGGAGCGAATGGGCACCGCTGAAGATGTGCTTTCACGTGTACCTACCATTTCAAAGAAAGGAGATGTATTTGAAATCCTGGGAAAAGGTGTGCCCTTGATTTATCTGAACAACCGCAAATTGACCGACCTACAGGAGCTGAAGAACATTCAGTCTGACAACATCAAGAACATAGAAGTGATTCAGAATCCTGGTGCCCGCTATGATGCATCCGTCAATGCGGTCATCATTATTCACACCAAACGTGCTGCGGGCGAAGGCTTGGGTGTAGAGTTATCATCATGGACTCGCAAAGGACATGGTTTTGCGAACAATGAGCGTATCAACCTTACCTACCGAACAGGAAAGTTAGAATTATTTGCAAATCTCTTTGGCGCTTACAATAAACGATGGGAGAAAGGCGAGTTTGAACAGACCGTCTTTGCCGACACACTCTGGGTGATTAACAACAAGCAGAAGGACAAGGTTTACAATCCATTCCTTGAAGGCCGTTTCGGCTTCAACTACCAGCTGAACGAGAACAACTCTTTTGGCGGATTCTATCAGAACACTTACGACTACGTGAAAACTTGGAGCGACAATGACGATGACCTGCAAGCCAACGGTATGATGTATGACCGTTTGCAGAACAGCAGTGTCAACAGAGCTAAAGGTGCCCCCAAACATCAAGTGAATTTGTACTACACGGGTAAGATAGGGAAGCTCGCTATCGACTTCAATGCCGACTATACCTACCGTGACCAGCGCAACCGTAACCAGCAACAGGAACTGAGCGACGAGTATGATGACCGCGATGTGAATACGTACGCCCTGACGCGTAGTCGACTGATAGCAGAGAAACTTTTCGTGACGCATCCGCTGTGGAAAGGACAGATTGAGGTTGGCGAAGAATACACCAACACCCGCTGGAACAGCAGCTTTGAGAATACGGAGGGCTACATCGCCAACAGCAACAATGAACAGCATGAGCAAACCATAGCCCCCTTCATGGAACTACGTCAACAGATAGGTCGCCTTCAGTTGTCTGCTGGTTTGCGCTATGAGCATGTGACGTCGGAATACTTCGTTAGTGGCATCCGTCGCGACGACCAAAGCCGGACTTATAATGACTTCTTTCCGTCTGTTTCTTTATCAACTTCGGTGAAGAAGGTGCAACTGTCCTTCAGCTATGCCAAGCGCACTACGCGTCCATCCTACTGGCAGTTGAGCAGTGATGTCATCTATGAGAACCGTTTGAACATGCAAACGGGTAATCCCTATCTGAAGCCTGTCAAATACCATAACTTGAATGCAACGGTGATGTGGAAGTGGCTCTATCTGACAACAAATTTCTCCCATTGCGTCGACCCCATCCTCTACACGGTAGAAAGCTTGGAGAGTGACAGCAAGGTGAACCTTGTGACCCACAAGAACTACGACTGTGCTGATTGGTTCACAATCACACTGGGAGCACAGAAGAATGTCAGCTTGGGTCACGAAGTCACATGGACTCCACAATACAACATATCTCTGATGAAGCCGTGGCTCAAAGCGGAGTTTCTGGGTGAGCAGAAGAGTTTCAATCAGCCTATGCTTTCCCTACAATTAGGCAACATAGTCACCCTGCCTCACAACTGGCTTATGCAAGCAGACTTCAATGTGCACACCCACGGTGATACTGGCTCGAATGCCCATTTCAACTGCAACAACCCCATATTATCACTTAGTGTTAGCAAGGACTTCTTCAAGCGTCGCCTGAATATCAAACTCTCAGGCAATGACCTTTTCAATGGAGCCATCAACCGCTTCACGCTCTATAGCAATCGCATGATGTTCCGCAAGATGGAGGACAACGATTCCCGTTGTGTCACCCTCTCCCTCCGTTACCGCTTCAACGTTACACCGTCGAAGTATAAGGGAACTGGTGCTGGTAATGCAGAAAAGAACCGACTATAATAATCATCAATAATTATAAAGTTAAACCCAATTAATAAGAAAAACGCTATGAGTCCATAAAATTTCAACATTTCCTTTTGGAGTGTGAAAGAAATCGACTATCTTTGAGGCTTGCCTCGAAAAGTAGGCTGCATCTCGAAAATACAAAGAAAAATGTTATTTCTTTGGTATTTTGCTCGATTTGCACTACCTTTGCACCCTGTATTATGATATAGGAAGTAATTGAGCATCCGGCAAACGTTCTGAACAGCCAAAAATATCGTCCCCAAAACTGTTCGCAGAATAATAGACGGCTGCCAGCTCACACCTCCACTATTGGAGGCGTGGGCTTTGGTAGTTTCAATGTTCTGCAGGGTTTTTGGACGATTCCTTTGGCTGACTTGTAACTGTCACCCGCGCACTCCATTTTCTTTCTATATCATAATACTTTTATATCCATAAAATCAAGTTGGTGATGAATATCAATGACGACGAAGCCATAGGCTTACTAAACCGTCTGCTTGAAAGGCTGCATCAAGCAGATCTGACGAATTTTGGCAGCCACCTCCAAATTGTGTATGTCGCCTCTGGCGGACAACATGTAGAGAAACAGTATAATTTTTGGAAGGCCCACCCCGGCCCTGAGACCCACCCCGGCCCTCCCTGTGTAGGGAGGGAGAAGGGAGCGGGTGAGTTGCCGGAGGAAGATGAGCGTATCCGTCAGAGTATTGTCCTGCTGATGAAAGAACAGTACGGGGACGAACCGCTGTTTAACCTGCAGGGGCATTGGCAGGCGGTGTATCGCATACTGGTGGATAAGGGATACTGCCGTGACTCGGATTTTGACGGCTTTGACACACTCATCCGCAGGGTGATGCCTGAGGAGGTGAACAAACCGTACAAGAAGGACTCGGTGAGGAACATCAACAAAACGAGTTTCAACAAGCCGTTCGACAAGTGGAGATATGATCCGGATGACTATGGCACTCGCAAACCATTTGAAAGAATGGTGGCTATTGCACGGCGTTTCAAGGAAATTTTGGAGGAAAACGGCCTGTAAGATGAATAAATAGTCGAAATGTTTGGAAGATTCGGAAAAAGTATTTACCTTTGCAAAGTGAAAGGAACCTATTTAGGGCAAGAGCCCCGGTTGGTCCGGCAAGCGACTTGCTAAAATAGAAGCACTTTTTAACTCCGCTTCAGATGGATAGCCCCGGTTGGTCCGGCAAGCAAGGCCATTAAAGCGGAGTTCCTTTTTTAAGTTCACCAATAGTTGCTTCGAAAGAGAACTTATCGATGATGGCATATGGCTTGTAGGGGCCGTGGTTCTTCATCTTTCGCATGGCAAGTACTGTTCGCACGCCTAAATCACGGTCAAAATAGGCAAAGTAGGCACTTTCCTCGTGTTTACCTTCTTTTACTGTCCGCCAACCTATGTATTCACTTTTCTTCAAGAAACCGGGAATGTCTTTTGCCAATGCATTCTTGATGGCATTGAACCTGTTGTCGCGAGATGCTTTACTGACGATGGTTTTCAAATCTGACTTGGTAATCTCCACTTCCATCGTAATACCATTGGTTATGGTGAAACGTAACGGATTTCCTATCAGAGAATCCGCTTGCTGTAAGACTTCTTCTCTGATACGCTTGCTTTCCTTGTAATAGTCTTCTGATGCTCGTTTTTCCATTTCGCATGCAAAGGTACGAATAAACAGACGGAATACCAAATTTTTCCCTCACGTTTTCCCATACGCTTTCCTTTTTCCCCGGAGTTTTCCCACAACAGACTTTAGCTTGGTTGCCATCGTGTGTTTTCGTATCTTTGCATTGTGACAAAAGTGAAGAGTGAAGAATGAAGAGTGAAGAATCAAAAAACGACAAGAAGCCGAAAGGCGCAAAGGAGCGGAAACAGAACTGGAAGGAATATACCGCGACGGTGGAGGACATACGGCGGTTCCTGGAGGACCGCGTGATGCTACGCTACAACGTGGTGACGCGGCGGGTGGAGGGCCTCTCCCCGAACCCCTCTCCCATTAGAGAGGGGAACTCGTGGGAGCCCATCACCGACCGCCTGGTGAACTCGCTGTGGCTGGAGCTGTCGGAGGACAGGAAGGTGCGCGCGGAGGACATACGGCGCGTCATGGAGTCGGACTTCGTGCCCGAGTACGACCCGTTCCGCTTCTACCTGGACAGCCTGCCGCCCTGGAACGGACGCGACGACTACCTGCTGGAGCTGTCGGTATCGGTGCTGCTGAAGGGCGACGCCGACGAGCAGATGCTCTTTGCCGAGTACCTGAAGAAGTGGATGGTGGGCATGGTGGCGGCGTGGGTCGATGACACGGTGGTGAACAACGTCATCCTCGTGCTCATAGGCGAGCAGGGGTCGTACAAGACGACGTGGTTCAACTACCTGCTTCCCCCACAGCTCAGGCAGTACTTCTACACGAAGACAAATGCCAACCGCATGGGACGCGACGACCTGCTGACACTGGCGCAGTACGGGCTGGTATGCTGTGAGGAGCTCGACACCATGCGGCCCTCGGAGCTCAACCAGCTGAAGGCGGCGGTCACCATGCCCACCATCAACGAACGGGCGGCCTACGCACACTACCACGAGAACCGGCGGCACATAGCGTCGTTCTGCGGCACGGGCAACAACATGCAGTTCCTCTCGGACCCTACAGGCTCACGGCGATGGCTGCCCTTCGAGGTCGATAGCATCCTCTCGCCGCGCGAGCACCCCTTCAACTACGAGGGCATCTACAGTCAGGCGTACCGGCTCTACCGCGAGGGCTTCCGCTACTGGTTCACGCAGCCGGAGATCATGCAGCTCGCCCGTCACAACCGGCAGTTCGAGACGCCGCGACTGGAGCAGGAGCTGGTGCAGCAATACTTCCGGAAGCCCAGCCGCGGGGAGCCCGGCGAGTTCATCAGCGTGGCCCTTGCCCTGCAGATAGTAGGTGCAGGCATCACGCAGAAGCTCAGCACCGTCATGCTGGGCCGTGCCTTCATGGAGCTGGGTTTCGAGAAGAAGACCTACCGTAACGTGCGCGGCTACGTCGTCGTGCGCCGTACTGTGGACGAAATGCGTGTCATGCGCCAGACGGCAGCCCTTACAGACCATTCAGACAACACAAATCATACAGATGATACAGATATTTTCTAAGACTCCCTCGCGTACGTGCGTATATACGTACGCGAAGACTTTTTAAGATTTAACTGTATCATCTGTATATCTGTATCAGTTCATCTAACCTCCAACAAACTATGAAAGCAAAAGGCAAACAGGAGATAGCCCGCTGTGCCGGCGTCAGCGTGAACACGCTGAACCGATGGCTGAAACCCTACCAGCAAGAGCTGAAGGCCCTGGGCATGCAGCGCAACGCGCGCCTGCTGCCGCCTAAGGTCGTGATCTACATCGCAGAGAAGTTCTGCATTGACCTCTGAAATTACACAAAAGGAACCGTCCCGTTTGTGTAATTCTGTTAAAACTCAACCATAAGTCGCCATAACACCCGCTGACAGCGATAACCCGAAAGCACACCGCCCCAATGTAGTACCTTTGCCATGTAACTCAGAGCTACATACCGACTAACGGTCCGTTACACGGCGTGTAAAGGCGCCTTACATGGCAAGTAATGAAGCCTCCCCCTGGCCCCCTCCAAAAAGAGGGGGAACTTTAAACTTCTTACATCTTACATCTAACATCTTACATCAATTATGGCTGACAACAAAACAGTATTATTCGTTGACTTGGTGCAGAACACCAATCAGAAATCAGACAACTTCGGCCGCTGGTACGGCCGGGCAGTACGAACGCAGACGCTTTCCACCCGTGCCCTGGCGCGTCACATCGCCGACCACAACTCGGTCTTCGGTCGCGAGGTCATCGAGGGCGTGCTGGTAAAGTTCTCGGAGTGCATCCCCGAGCTCGTCGCACAGGGCATCGGCGTGAAGCTCGACGGACTGGGCATCTTCTACCCCACGGTGCAGAACAAGAAGAACGGTGCGGAGACGCCTGCCGACTTCAACACCGCCACCGACATCGTGGGTGTACACCTGCGCTTCCAGCCCGAGGGCACCGAAATGGACAACCTCACCTGTAAGGCCTTCATGGAGAAGACACAGCTGCGCACACGCAACGTGGTGACCATCACGAAGACCACCGTCGATGGTAAGGTGAAGCGCTCACAGAGCTACGTACCCGTCGATCAGTGGGTGGCTCCGCAGGAGCCCTAGCCCCAGACCCCTCCAAACCTCCCCTGTTAAGGGGAGGCTTAAAGCAGAGGGGAGGCCTCCCCCTAACCCCCTCCAAAAAGAGGGGGAACTTTAAAACCAAACAGTAAACAGTAAACAATAAACAGTAAACTAATTATGAAACAGCAAAAGTGGAAAACCATCATTCAGTTCATCATCACCGTACTCACCGCAGCAGCCAGCACCTTCCTAGTGCAGTCCTGCAGAAGCTAATTGTGCGGTAGCAAATTCTTCACTTTTCACGATACACTAAAGAACATGCGAAGAATAGACCTGATCGTAATACACTGCTCAGCGACGCGCTGCAACCGGCCATATCCGGTGGAGACGCTCATTGCCGACCACGCCAAGCGCTTCGGCTACACCGGCTACCACTACTATATCACACGCGACGGACGGCTGTACCAGACGCGTCACGAGAACCTCGTCGGGGCCCACGCCAAGGGTTACAACAAGCACTCGCTGGGCGTCTGCTACGAGGGCGGACTCGATGAAAAGGGCGATTATGCCGACACGCGGACGCTGGCGCAGAAGCGCACGCTCCTGATGCTGCTCTGTACGCTGAAGCTCGACTATCCTAATGCCCTGATTCTCGGTCATCGCGACCTGCCAAACGTCCGCAAGGCCTGTCCTTGCTTCGATGCGAAGGAGTATAGCGGTATCTAACTGTAAAGACCTCACGTGGGAATGTCCCCGCGTGAGGTCTTTACAGTCGAAGGAACTTGCGTTTTACTCACTTAATCGTAACTTTGACCTGACGGTCGAAGGTTCTTTAACCTGAAGGTACAAAGCGGCAGAGCCGAGCGCTTACGCTCGACAATAAAAACAAAAATTCTGATTTTTGTTTTGTATTGTCCTCACTTAATCGTACCTTTGTCGGCATGAAAATATGTGTGTTTTGTTCTGCCAACAGGCAGATTGACGAGGAGTTCTTCACTTTAACGGAAGAACTGGGCCGTTGGGCAGCAGAAAACGGCCATTCCATCGTGTATGGAGGTGTGAACATGGGACTGATGGAGTGTGTGGCCAAGGCCACGAAGGAGGCTGGCGGACAGACTATCGGCATCATTCCCACCATCATTGAGAAGAAGGGGCGTATGAGTGACTATGTGGATGTGGACATCCCCTGCGACAACCTCAGCGACCGCAAGCAGTTGATGCAGGACATGAGCGACGTGTTCATCGCCCTGCCTGGCGGACTGGGAACGCTCGATGAAATCTTTACTGTTGTGGCCTCAGCTACCATCGGTTATCACGAAAAGCCCCTCATACTTTACAATATGAAGGGCTTTTGGGACAGCCTCATCGCCTTACTTGACGATCTGCAGGCGAAGGGCGTGGTGCGCGGGCGCTGGCAGGACTACATCAAAGAAGCAAAAAACCTCGATGAAATCACGGGTTTCATAAGAAGCTCTCAGCCATAGCACGGCCAAACTCAGGCGACACGTAGTTGTTGATGGTTTGACAGACCTCGGCAGAGAAACGCTGGGCGGAGCTGATGAGTCCGTCCCACTGCTCTTCAGTAAGTCCCTTCTCCATCATGCTACGCGTGATGCCCTGTCGGAGCAACCCATAGATGAAACCGGCATTGAAGTTATCGCCAGCCCCGATGGTGCTGACGGTTTTCACCGACTGCACGCTGTACTGTTTCTTGAATCCGTCCTCGGCACGCAGGTCAATCGGTTCGTTGCCCCGCGTACAGATAAACTTCTTGCAGTAGAAGGAGATTTGCGAACGATAGACGGTGTCGGTATCCGTTGTATGGAACATCACATCGAAGTCCTCGTGGCTGCCGCGCACGATATCCGCCAGCTCCAGGTTCTCCAGGAAGTTGGCCGTCAGCTTCACAACCTCATGCTGATGCGACGAACGGAAATTGACGTCGTAGTAGAGAATGGCACCACGCTGATGGGCATACTGCAGAAAGCCCAGCACCTGCGGCCGGATGACCGGGTTCAGGGCGTAGTAGCTGCCGAAGAGCACAATATCGTCCTCGTTCACCTCGGGATAAGAGAAATCGAGGCGATCGCTGGGATGGTCCTTATAGAAGATGTACTCCGCATCGTTCTGCTCGTTGAGGAAGGCCAGCGAGAGGGGTGACTTCGACTCCTGATAGACGTTGACGTTCGATGAATCCACATGATTTTCCTCCAGGAAGCTGATGATGCGACGCCCCACGCGGTCGTTTCCCGTCTCACTGATAAACGTGGCATTCACGCCCGATCGTCCCAACGAGATAATGGCATTATAAGTGGAGCCACCAGGCACTGCACTTACCGGCTGGTCACCCTGAAAGATGATGTCGAGCACGGTCTCTCCTATTCCAATAACTTTTCGCATAGCTTTAATTTTTTGCAAAGTTACGAAAAGTTGAGAGCAAAACAAAAAAACTTGTTTCTTTTTTTGCCGAGACGGGGTAAGTTCGCGACTTTTGTCGCAAAGTTACGAAAAGTTGAGTGCAAAACAAAGAAACTTGTTTCTTTTTTTGCCGAGACGAAGAAATTTCGCGCTTGCAAAGCGCAAAGTTACAATAAGAGAGAGAGAAATGCAAAGGAAATCAGAAATTATTTCGCGTGCTGTCCCTGATGTTCAGTTGTGAGTTGATGACGATGCTTTTCACGCTCTCGCTTCCATTGAGCAGGTCGTGCCACAGCAAAAAGGTCTGGCGGGCAATCTCCACATCGTTCGTGCTTACCGAGGGGTAGTCTGCATCGGCTATCCTGTCGAACAGCACAACTGGCACATGCCGGCTCTTCAACCGCTCCAGGTGGGAATAATCGGTCGTCTCCTGCGAAAGACACATGACTACGCCCTCCACATGCATATTCAGCAGACACTCCACGCAATCCACCTCACTGCTATAAGTATCGCCGGAATCAGTTACAATACACATATAGCCATTCTCCCGGGCCTTCGAGACAATCCACTTCACGATGTGCGCATAATGGCTGAACGCCATGTCGGGAACAATGATTCCTATCGTGCGGGTCGTATTATACCGAAGACTCATGGCAAAGGGATTTGGCCGGTAGCCTCGGTTCCTGGCTACCTGCTCAATCTTCTTCTTTAGCTCTGTACTGACACCCGGCAACCCCTTCAGTGCCCTGGATACCGTAGAGACATTTACGCCCAGCATCTAGGCAATGTCAATATGGTATAATTTTGGTACATTGCAAAAGTAAACAAAACCAATAATCCACAACAAGTTTCTGCACAAAAAACCGTACGCAACGCGTTGCTTTTGCCGCGAGGTTGTTAACATTCTTTAATTCAAATAACACGTTTTTGACTTTCCTGTTATATTTGCATCATAAAAGCAGTTACTATTACAAATATGAGGATTTTATTAATCGGTGGAACGGGCACTATCAGCAGTGCCATCACCAGAATGTTAGCAGAAGACGGTCACGATCTGTGGCTACTGAATCGTGGTACGCGCAAAAACGAGGTCCCCACCAGTGTAAAACAGATTATTGCCGACATTGACGATACCGACACCGTGCTACAGCTACTTGGCGACGAGCAGTTTGATGCCGTCTGCGAGTTTATCGGCTTTGTACCCTCGCAAGTAGAGCGTGACATCAGGCTCTTCAAGGGGCGCACCCGCCAGTATGTCTATATCAGCTCAGCTTCAGCCTACAACAAGCCAGCGGCCAATCATGTCATTACGGAGGGAACCACGCTTGCCAATCCCTACTGGGAATATTCACGTAACAAAATAGCATGTGAGGGACTGCTGATGCAGGAATACCGTACGAACGGGTTTCCTGTGACCATTGTCCGTCCCAGTCATACCTATTGTGAGCGCAGCGTACCACTCAGTATCCACAGCCCCCAAGGCTGCTGGCCCGTGCTGAAGCGCATGACGGAAGGGAAGCCCGTCCTAGTGCAGGGTGACGGCAGCTCGCTTTGGACGCTCACATGGAATGAAGACTTTGCACGTGGTTTCATCGGGCTACTGGGCAACCCGAAGGCTATTGGCGAAGCGTTTCAGGTGATGAGTGACGAGCAGCTCACGTGGAACCAGATATATGAGTGTGTTGGAAAAGCACTACACGTGACCCCGCAACTCTATCACGTCGCCTCAGACTTCCTTGCCGCTGTGGCTCCAAAGGAGTGGGACTTTACGGGAAATCTCCTGGGCGATAAGTCGGTCACGGTAATATTCGACTGCACGAAACTGAAACGTGCCGTTCCAGGTTTTCAGGCTACCACACGATTCGACGAGGGTGTACGCCACTGTGTGGCCTATCTGCTGGAACATCCGGAACTACAAACAGAAGACCCGGAGTTTGACGAATGGTGTGACCGCATCATAGAAGCACAAGAACAGGCTAAACGTATAATCACAGGATAAAAAATGAAACAGGTACTTTTACTACTAACGACGCTGCTGACTGCAGGGACTGCCAGTCAAGCACAAGACTTAAAGCTCAATGACCGCGACTACTTCGAGCGGCAAGGTGTCAACGTATTGGTGTTCAGCAATAGCTTCAACGGAGGATTCAACGACGAGAAGAATTCGGGCATCGAGATTATCCATCACGGGGTGCGTACCATACAAGGAGGTGCCGTACGTCTGAACAAAACACCGGAGCAGTGGGACCTGGTGCCGAAGATGACCAGCCGAAAGGTCAACCGTGAGAACGGCAGCATCGAGGTGGCCATGCGCTACGACGACTACGATTTCGACAGTCGCGTGGTAGTGACGGCCAAGGGCAAAGCTGTGGAGATTGCTGTCTGGTTAGACAAGCCCGTGCCCGAGGCATTGGCAGGCGACGCCGGCTTCAACCTGGAGTTTCTCCCTTCACAATACTGGCTCAAGACCTTCCTGATGGATGGTCGGCAGAACCGTTTCCCACGTTACGCCACCAGTCAGACCATTACCCGTCCGAACAGTGAGAAGCCTCGTCAGTTCAAGGGTTTCCGTACCTATGACGACCGTGGTACAGGCCGATTCGTCGATCCGCTGCCATTGGAGACCGGCCACCGCATCATCATGGCGACCGACGCTCCAGAACGTATGATCAGCATCAGCAGCGACGATGCCGAACTCATGCTCTACGACGGACGAATGTTGGCACAAAACGGCTGGTTCGTGCTGCGTAGCGAACTGCCGAAGGGCAAGACGGGCAAGGTCATTACCTGGACTGTTGAGCCGAACGCCATTCCCAACTGGATACGCGAACCAAACATCGGTTTCTCACAGATTGGCTACACGCCCGAACAACCAAAGGTTGCCGTTATTGAACTGGACAAGACCGACCAGCCACAGGCCACTGCCACTCTTATGCGCATCAAGGCCGACGGCACTACAGAAGAGGCTTTCAGGGGCAACATACAGTCGTGGGGACCTTATTATAAATATAATTATGTGAAGTTTGACTTCTCTGACGTCCGTGAACCTGGAGTCTATTACATCCAATATGGTAGCACGAAGTCCAACGACTTCCTCATTGACGAGCACGTGTATGACAAGATTACCGATGCCACAACAGACGTATGGGTGCCCATCCACATGAACCACATGTACGTCACAGAGGGCTATCGCACCTGGCACGGTGAACCGTTCAAAGAGGGCTACCTGCAGGCCCCAGAGAGTGACCACTTCGACCTCCACTCCCAGGGTGCGACGACAGACACAAAGTATAAGCCCTATGAACTCATTCCCGGTCTGAACATCGGAGGATTCTTCGATGCCGGCGACTTTGACATTGAGACGGGTTCCAACATCAACGTCGTACAGAACTTTATCCGTGCCTGGGAACTCTTCAAGCCCCTGCGCGACGAGACCTTCGTCAGCCAGCAGCAGCGCTACGTCGATCTGCACCGTCCTGACGGCGTGCCCGACATTCTCCAATTTATTGAACATGGTACACTGAACCTCGTGGCACAGGCAGAGCAGATTGGCCACATGGCACAGACGCTCTCCAACTCCGTGCTCGACAACTACCATCACCTGGGCGATGCCGCCTCAATCACTGACGGTCTGCACTACGACCCGTCGCTGAAGCCATACGAAGTGTCTGCCGACGGCCGTCGCAGCGGCACACCTGATGACATGTGGGCCTTTACTACCCGCAGCCCACAACTTGACCTGCGTGCTGCTACCATGTTTGCCGCTGCCAGTCATGCACTTAAAGGCTACAACGATGACCTTGCCAACCGTGCACTTACCCAATCGAAGCGACTCATGGCCGAAGCCACAGAACTCATCGCCAACCGTAATTCCACCAGGAACCGGCAGATGGAAGAGGACTTCAACTGGATTGACGGCTTCGAGAACAACAATACCACTGTGAAGCCAGACAAGAAACGCCGGGAACTGATGGAGCGCAGCCGCAGAAACCGTGAACAACTTGGAGACATGGCTACCAACCTGATGCTCTACGGTGCCACACAAGAGAGACAGTACCTCAACAACTTTGAAAAACAGATATGGGATGCCCTGGACCTGAGGCTGGCCGGCAACATGCAGACGGCTCTCGATGCCATCCCCTATATGGACGAAGGCTACAAGAAGAAGCTACGTCCTTATGTGGAGAAGTACAACGCCTATATTCAGGACTTCGACAAGCAGAATCCCTATGGTGTGCCTATCGGCCTGGGTAACTGGGCTGGCGTGAATATGGTGCTCAACTTCGGCATTACCGTCAACTATGCTCACATCTACTTCCCCGACATTGTCAGCAAGAATGAGATTTATCGTGTTGCAAACTGGCTCTACGGCTGCCACCCCTACCACAACTACTCGTTTGTGGCCGTCGTGGGGGCTACACGTCCGAAGCAGGTGTTCTACGGTAACAACCGCGCCGACTTCTCTGCCATTCCGGGCAATGTGGCTCCTGGTCTGCTCTTCCGTCAGCCTGACCACTTTGAGAACTTCGACGACTGGCCCTTCCTGTGGGGACAGAACGAAGGCACCATTGCCGGCAACACGCAGTACATCATCTTCGGGTCCGCCCTCAAGAACATCGTCATAAAAAATAAATAAAAAGAAATAACATGAAGGATTTTAATTACTATGCACCGACAGAGGTGGTATTTGGCAAAGAGTCAGAAGAGCAGGTGGCTCGTCTGGTGAAGAAGTATGGTGGCACGAAAGTGCTGGTACATTATGGCGGACAAAGTGCCGTCCGTTCGGGGCTGCTCGACAAGATTTGCGGGTTGCTCCGTGCAGGCGGTGTGGAGTTTGTCACACTGGGTGGCGTTGTGCCTAACCCGAGGCTCTCGCTGGCACAGCAAGGCATTGAGCTGTGCCGCAAGGAGGGTGTTGACTTCATCCTCGCCGTAGGTGGCGGCAGCGTCATCGACTCATCAAAATGCATTGGCTACGGTGTACCCTACGAAGGTAACGTGTGGGACATCTATCTTGGCAAGGGCTCTCCGGTGACCATGTTGCCTGTAGCTGCGGTACTGACCATTCCCGCTGCAGGCAGCGAGATGAGTGAGTCAAGTGTTATCACCAATGAGGACGGTGATGTTAAGCTCGGCTATTCCAACAACCTCTCGCGCCCGAAGTTTGCCATTATGAACCCCGAGCGCACCTTTACCCTACCTCCCTACCAAACGGCAGCGGGTGTGACGGACATGATGATGCACACCATGGAGCGTTACTTCACGAAGGACGATGACATGGACTTTACCACCGACATTGCCGAGGCCATGCTACGCAACATCAAGGATGCCGTGTTTGCTGTGCTCAAGAACCCAGAGGATTATCGTTACCGTGCCCAGATTATGTGGGGCGGAAGCTTGATGCACAACGGGCTGACGGGCTGTGGCGTTGCCGACGACTGGGCCACCCACCAACTGGAACATGAGCTCAGCGGAATGTTCGATGTCACCCACGGTGCCGGACTGGCTGCTATCTGGCCCAGTTGGGCACGCTACACCATGCACGAGAACCTGAGCCGCTTTGTACGTTTTGCCGTCAATGTGATGGATGTGCCCAACGACTTTACCGACCCCGAGGGGACAGCATTACGCGGCATTGAAGCCATGGAGCGCTTCTACCATGCCATCGGAATGCCTATCAACATCAAGGAACTCATTGGCAAGGACATCACTGACGAGGAAATCAAGGAGATGACGCGCAAGTGCAGCCGTGACTATACCGCCACATGCGGCCAGCTCAAGGTGCTCAAGGCTGCCGACATGGAAGCAATCTATAAAATGGCAAGAGGATGAAGATGCGAGTAGGAATCATTGGAACAGGATGGATTGCCGAAAAAGCAGCTATCACACTTAACGGACTAACGGACTGCGAGGCCTACGCCGTAGGTTCGCGCACGAAGGAGAAGGCAGAGGCATTTGGCGCCAAATGGGATATCCCTAAAGCTTACGGCTCATACAGTGCCCTGATAGCCGACCCTGACATCGACTTGGTCTATGTAGGGACGCCCCACTCCCACCACTTTGACGTGACACGCGAGGCAATACTGGCAGGTAAGCCCTGCCTTGTAGAGAAGGCATTTATGGCAAACGCCCGACAGACGAAAGAGATCCTCGACCTGGCCCGCGAACGTAAAGTGTTCCTGGCCGAGGCCATTTGGACGCGCTATCAGCCTGCCGTAGGCATAGTCCGTAAGCTCATCTCTGACGGTCGCATCGGGCAGCCGCGACTTGTTACTGCAACGCTCGGGTACTCCATGGGCGAGAAGCTTCGCATCATGCGTCCCGACCTCTGCGGTGGTGCCCTGCTCGACCTTGGCGTCTATGTACTCAACTTCGTACGTATGTTCTTCGATGCCGACATCGTCAGCATGAATGGCCAGTGCGTGAAGTCGGACACCGGCATGGATCTGACAAATACCATCACGCTGATACTACAGGACGGAGTGCTCTGCAACCTCCAGTCGAGTACAGCTTGCGTGGGCGACAACATCGGCGTCATAGCAGGCACCGAGGGTAACCTCATCATCGACAACATCAACAATCCACAGACCATTACGGTCAACGGTCCCGACCGCACCTATGTGGAGACCATCCACGTACCCCAGCAGATTACCGGCTACGAATACGAGTTCATGGCCTGTCGTCAAGCACTCATTGACGGACTGTTGGAACCTCGTGAGATGTCTCACGATGAAACGTTCTACATCATGCAGCTAATGGACGAACTGCGCCGGAAATGGGATGTCCGCTATCCGATGGACGAAGAATAGAAAACCAACACAAGACATGAAATATAACACGACGACACTCGACAACGGTCTGCGACTAATCCACCTGCCAACTCCCGGTCAGCAGGTGGTTTATTGCGGATACGCCATTGCTGCCGGCACGCGCCATGAGCTGCCCGGCGAAGAAGGACTGGCACACTTCGTGGAGCACACCACCTTCAAGGGCACCGAACGGCGCAGCGCCTTCCAGATCATCAACGAGCTGGAACGCGTGGGCGGCGAGCTCAACGCCTTTACCACCAAGGAACACACCATCTACTACGCTGCTGTGCTGCGCGACCACGTCAGGCGGGCCACAGACCTGCTCACCGACATCGTCTTCCACAGCACCTACCCGCAGGCGGAGCTCGACAAGGAGAAAGAGGTGATCTGCGACGAGATAGAGAGCTATAACGACACGCCCTCGGAGCTCATCTTCGACGAGTTCGAGAACCTGCTCTTCCCCGGCCATCCCCTCGGACATAACATCCTCGGCACGCGCGAGCGGCTCCAGACCTTCACCACTGCCGACGCCCTGCGCTTTGCCCGCCGCCACTACCGTCCCGAGAATATGGTGTTCTTCGTATGCGGAGATGTGGAGTTTGATAAAATTGGTGAAAGGATAAAGGTGGAGGGTAGAAGGAGAATACCTGAGGCACAGGAACATACCGCCCTACCCCTTCCACCCTCCACCCTCCGCCAAAGTCATCACCAGTCCCACGTCATGCTCGGTACCAAGACGTTCGGTGCTGACGACGAGCGGCGCATACCGCTGTTCCTCATGAACAACATGCTGGGCGGAACGGGCATGAACGCACGCCTGAACATGGCGCTGCGCGAAAGGCGCGGACTGGTCTATAACGTCGAGAGCAACATGACTACCTATGCCGATACCGGCACATGGACCGTCTATTTCGGCTGTGACCACGCCGACGTGAAACGCTGTCTGCGCCTTGTGCGCCACGAGCTCGACCGCATGATGGAGCGTCCGCTCAGCCCCCGCCAGCTTGCCGCCGCCAAGCGTCAGCTGAAAGGTCAGCTGGCCATTGCCTCCGATAACCGCGAACAGTTTGCACTCGACGTAGCAAAGCTCTACCTGCACGAGCACCGCGAGCACCATGTCAGCCAGCTCTTCCAGCAGATTGACGCCGTCACCGCACCACAGCTGCAGCAGATTGCTTGTGAGTTCTTCGCCCCCGACCGTCTGCAGACGTTGATACTCTGACTATTTACTCCGTCTCGGCAAACAAAGAAACAAGTTTCTTTGTTTTGTACTCGACTTTTCGTAATTTTGACTACGTCGAACTTACTATGCACTCGGAAATGCAAAAGAAAAGGCTCTTTTCTTTTGCATTTCCCTCGTTTTTTCGTAATTTTGCAGGCAAATGAAGAACTGGAAAATGTTTTTGGTGGGCCTGCTGGCCTGCTGCTGGATGCCGGCAGGCGCTCAGCAGACGGAATACACGAAGGCGGACAGCGCCTTGGTGGTAAAACTGTTGCGCGATGCCAAGACCAAGCGCGGACAGGAGAATCGCATGCTTTATTTCGGCAAGAAATTCCTGGGACTGCCGTACGTGGGACACACGCTGGAGCTAGGCAACAAGGAGCACCTCATTGTCAACCTGCACGAGCTGGACTGTACCACGTTCGTGGAAACAGTGCTGGCGCTCGCACTCTGTGACAAGCTCGACAAGCGGACCTTTGCCGACTACTGCCGACAACTGACGAAAATTCGATTCAGGGGCGGCAAGATGACCGACTACACCTCGCGCCTGCACTATTTCACCTGGTGGGGCGAGGACAACGAACGGCTGGGACTGGTAGAGGACATTGCCCCGAAGCACGCCCCCTGGGGACCTTACACAGCCGTACAGACCATCCACATCAACTTCATGTCGAAGAACCCGACGCTGTATAAGCAGCTGAAGAACCATCCCGAGTTCGTGCCCGTCATCAAACGACTGGAAGATGAAACCAACGGACAACAGTTCCGCTATATCCCGAAGAAGAATCTGGCGTGGAAGCAGAACACATCGCTGGGAATGGTTCACGACGGCGACATCGTGGCCATGCTCACCGACAGCGACGGACTGGACACGCGTCACATCGGTATTGCCTTCTGGAAGAACGGCAACCTGCATCTGCTGCACGCCTCATCACTGTATAAGAAGGTGTTGATGAGCGAGGAGACGTTCTTTGAGTACGAAAAGAAACAGAAGAAGCAAACAGGTATCCGCGTGTGGAGAATGAAAGAATGAGACGCATCACCGACATACACGAGCTACGAAGCATACAGATGGGCATCCTAGACCATGTGCATGACTACTGTGAACGCCACGGACTGAGATATTTCCTCAGTAGCGGCACGCTCATCGGCGCCGTGCGCCACAAGGGCTACATCCCCTGGGACGACGATATCGACATCTACATGCCACGACAGGACTATGAGCAGTTTCTGCGCAATTTCCTCGATGAAACCGGCCATTTTCGCGTCTTAGCACCCTCTCCTTGGGAGAGGGCAGGGGGAGAGATTCCCTACTACTACACCTTCGCCAAGGTCGTCGACACCCGCACCCTCATGGTGGAGACAGAGACCAAGGGCTTCGAGATTGGAGTCTTTATGGACATCTTCCCCGTTGACTACGTGACGGACGACCTGAAGGAGCGTCAGCGCGTCTTCGCGCGCAAACATCTTCTATATAAGATACGTCGCTGCAAGATTTCGCACGAGAACCCGCTCCGTTCACGACTGGCATACTTCTGTTACCGTTATCTTCCCGTTTCCGTAAGTATGCTCGACCGCTGGATTCGTCAACTCATCGTGAGAACCACGCCCACCCAGACCATCTGCAACATGACGGAGGCAGGCCCCGGTATCAAGGGCTGCTTCCCTGCCGAAGACATTGCCTCGGCTGTGGATATCGAGTTTGAGGGGAAGATGTACAAGACGATGGTAGGCTACCATGACTACCTGACGCGCACCTATGGCGACTATATGAAGCTGCCACCCGTGGAGCAGCGTGTCACGCATCAGTTTGAGGCGTATTTCAAGTGAGCAATGATTGCTGGGAAGTGAGTGGCAGTCCCCACTGATAGACTTTCTCTATATTCGGTGCATCCATGCGATGCTCCTGTATCTGTTGGCGTACAATAGCCAGGCCGTAGGGGAAGTCTTCCGTAAAGTAACGGCTTTGGAAATCAGGGATATAGTTCCCTAGCCCCCCTCTGTCTCCCCCTAAAGAGGGGGAGGTGTGTGGGGATTGGCTCTTCATTGGTGCCGGGATGCCCTTGAAGGCTTCGATAGAGCGCAACTTGCGAGCCAGCGAGGGAGCGTCGGTGCTCTCATAGTAGTCGAGCACGGTGGGTATACTACCAGGGCGTACCGGCAATTGGGCAAGCAGGGCCTGCAACTCATTGTCCATACGGATGTAAAGCTCCGCAGCCTCTTCGGTCCACTCCTCATAAAATAAAGGTACGCGCGCGTAAGAGACTCCCTCATGCCAGTCTTTAAACAGCGAATAGAGTCGCGAGGTGTGCAGCAACGGATTGCTGTTCGAGAGGCTGACCTCATAGTGACTGCCGAGTAACTGAACGGGGGTCTGGAAAAGCGTTTCTATCTGTTGACGCAAGGACTCTGCATCGTCCGTCTGCTCAACGGCAAGTGACAGTTGCGGTTTATAGCCTAAGAGGTGGGCACTGTGACCATACGTCCCGACACGTGCGATGAAGGGCACGCGCTGGAATCCAAACAATGGCGTTGAGGGTGGCAGTATGCGGAAAGCCTCGAAGAAAAAGCCTGTGCTGCTGACCACACTACCAACGGGAGGCAGCCCCCCAACCCCCAAAAGGGGGGCTATCTGTTTGAGGCAATCAGCAATGCCAAAACCCGGCAGACAAAGCAGAACGAGGTCAGACTGGGGAATGACGTCCTCGGGACGGTTGCTGATGCGACTGATATGTCCGACGAGAGTCTTCCCGTCGGGCGTATCGATGGTGAGATTGTTGCTCCACCGCTCCGGATGGCGTGTCAGGAGTTGTACGTCATGACCATGGCTGGCAGCAAAGCCAGCAACGACATGACCAAGGTTTCCCCCTCCGCAGATACAAATCTTCATTTGGAAATCTCTTTCAGTCCTTCAATGAGCCGGGTATTGTCCGCATGATTACGGACGGCAATGCGCATATACTGCTTCTCGGGGTTGAGACCAGACTTGCCGCTACAGTCGCGCGTCAGGATGTTGTGCTGTTTCAGCATGTAGATGACTATCTCGCTGGCTTTATAAGGAGGCAGCACTTCGCAAAGGAAGTAGTTGGCCTGCGATGGCATGACGCGGAAGAAGGGAATGGTATGCAACTGGCGCTCGAAGTCGGCACGTTCCTTGACGAACTTCTCGCAGGCACGCTGGTAATCCTTCTCGTGCTTGTTGTATATCTGCATGAAGAACTCCGCAAACGAGTTGAGGTTCCAAATGCTCACCTCCTGCTTCATACGCGCAATGAGCTCCTTATCAGCCGAACACAGGATGCCCAAGCGCAAACCGGGTACGCCATAACTTTTCGAAATGCTCTTCATAACGGCCATGTGGGGATAGGCTTCCAGCGTCTCGTCGTTAAGCAAAGAATTGGTGGCATAGTCAACGCTGAAGTCAACGAAGGACTCATCCACGATGAGGCGGATGCTACGTTCTTCGCACCATTGGGCCAGCCGCAATACGTCAGTCTTGGGAATGAAGTTGCCTGAGGGGTTGTCTGGATTGATGACCATCAGCTGTTGAATATCCTTATCGGCGAAGAATGCCATCAGGTCGTCAGCCGTATAGCGGTAGTCCTCGTTCTGGGGAACAAACGTCACCTGACAATCCTTGTCATAGCGGTTGGGGTATTCCTCGAAGGTAGGACGGATGAAGCCTATTTTGAAGTCTGAGGGCTGAGGGCTGAGGCCTGAGGCGTCTTCCATCAGAACCTTGATCAGTTCTGCCGCTCCGTTGCCTGGCACGATATACTCCTCGCTTACACCAAAGCACTTGCTGGCAATCAACGTGTTGACCTTCATGCCCGAGGGATATTCCGTTAGCAGCGTGTCGAAGTTGGCGCGCAGCTCGTCCTTCAGGCGACGGCTGGGGAAGTAAGGATTCACCAAGTAGCAGAAGTCGAGCATCTGAGGGAAGCGCCAGAAACCGCCAAAGCGTCCGTAGTATTTGCGCAGCACGTCCTTCTCGTCGGCAAACAGCGCCTCGGCAATGTCCAAGTCCTGCTTATCGTCAATCTCGTACCACTTCTCTCCACCAATGGGCAGCGCCTTCATATCGTGATTGTTGAGCATGGAGATGATGCGCAGTACGTTCTCGTAGTATTCGTTATTGCCCACCGCCTTGGTATAGGCTTCAAGGAAGGGAACGTACTTGTTCTGCGAGAATTCGCGGCTAAGCTTGTAGATGTTGACCGTCTTGTAGTAGGCATCAACGTCGTTGTAGTCGAAAGCTTCCTTCGAGATGAAGTTCACGATGTTCTGGTCATCGTCCAGGCGAACCATCGTGCCATCCATCCACGTCTCGTACTTGGCGACAAGGGCAAGGTTGGGGTACGGATCATCAAGAATCATGTTGAAGAGACGGTCGCTGACAATGAGGTCGCTCTCGATAAGCAGCGTATCGTCCTCTTGCATCTGCTCCTTCACCAACGACAGCGAGTAGATGTTGTTCGTCTTGTCATAGATAGGGTTCTCGTAGAACTCAATCCTCACCCCTGAGCCCTCCCCATAGGAAGAGGATGCCTGAGTGAGGTACTCACGCAGTTCCTTGCCCTTATAGCCAACAACGATGATGATACGGTTTAGGGGCAGTTTCTCCAACTGGCCGAGCAGACGGTCAATGAGTCGCACGCCATTCACAGGAACCATACACTTGGTATTGTCCTTCGTCAGTTCTCCGAGTCTGCGGCCCATACCCGCCGCCAAGATGATTGCTTGCATCAGCCTACTTGTGAACCAGGTTGAACGTCCTTTGTTGTTGTCACCACGCTGAGACTCTCGTCGCTATCGACGGCAGAGAGAATCATTCCCTGGCTCTCAATGCCCATCATCTGACGGGGAGCAAAGTTAGCCACGAAGAGGATACGCTTTCCAACGAGTTCCTCGGGATTCTCATAAAAGGCGGCAATGCCAGAACAGATGGTACGGTCAGTACCTGAGCCATCATCAATGGTAAACTGCAGAAGTTTCTTCGATTTCTTTACCTTCTCGCAAGCCTTGACCAATCCCACGCGGATATCGAGTTTCTCGAAATCCTCGAACGAGACGGTGTCCTTGATGGGGGCTGCCTTATACTGGGCAGCCTCATTAGCCTTCTTCGTAGCGGCCAGTTTATCGAGTTGCTTCTGGATAACCTCGTCTTCAATTTTCTCGAACAGCAGGGCGGGCTCGCCTAACTGATGGCCGGCCTTCAGCAGATCGATAGAGCCTAACTGCTCCCACTCGAACTTCTCCATGTTCAACATGTCGCGTAACTTACGCGACGAGAACGGCAGGAACGGCTCGAAGGCAATGGCGAGGTTGGCTGTCAACTGCAGACAGATGTTCAGGATGGTTTCACAGCGCTTCGGGTCAGTCTTCCATACCTTCCAAGGCTCACACTCGGTTATGTAGCGATTGCCGATGCGGGCAAGATTCATGGCCTCAAATTGCGCATCGCGGAACTTGAACTGCTCGAGCAATGTCTCCACCTTGGCCTTAACGTCCTTAAACTCGTCAAGGGCAGCCTTATCGACCTCCAGCAGTTCGCCGCAGGCAGGTACCACTCCGTTCCAATATTTCTTTGTGAGCTGCAGGGCGCGGTTCACGAAGTTGCCATAGACTGCCACCAGTTCATTGTTGTTGCGGTCCTGGAAGTCCTTCCACGTGAAGTTGTTATCCTTCGTCTCGGGAGCGTTAGCGGTCAACACATAACGCAACACATCCTGCTTACCAGGCATATCCACGAGATATTCGTGCAACCAGACGGCCCAGTTGCGTGAGGTGCTAATCTTGTCGTCTTCCAAGTTCAGGAACTCGTTGGCAGGCACATTGTCGGGCATGATATACTTACCGTGAGCCTTCATCATCACGGGGAAGATAATACAGTGGAACACTATGTTGTCCTTACCGATGAAGTGGACCAGACGGGTATCCTCATCCTGCCACCACTGCTCCCATTTACCCCACTTCTCGGGCTCGCGGTCGCAGAGTTCCTTCGTATTGCTGACGTAGCCGATGGGCGCGTCGAACCATACATAGAGCACTTTGCCGTCGGCTCCCTCAACAGGCACGGGAATACCCCAGTCGAGGTCACGTGTCATCGCACGCGGCTGAAGGTCCATGTCGAGCCACGACTTACACTGTCCATAGACATTCGGACGCCACTCCTTGTGCTCCTCTAGAATCCACTGCTTCAGCCACTCCTGATACTCGTTCAGAGGCAGGTACCAGTTCTTTGTCTCCTTCATCACAGGCGTGGAGCCACTGATGGTACTCTTC
>CACXJZ010000036.1 GCA_902768105.1 uncultured Prevotellaceae bacterium | reverse complement strand
TCACGACGTCAAGGAGATTCCCCCCACGGAACTGGCTGTGCTCGTGATTCCCGCCAAGCTGTGTCCTGACACGGTGGAGACGCTGGCGAAGGAGAAAGGCACGAAGGCGTTTGTCATCATCTCGGCAGGCTTCGGCGAGGAGACAAAGGCTGGCGCAGCCCTCGAACAGCGCATCCTGGACACCAGGAAGGAATCATGGAGACGGTTCTCCTGATCCAGAGTGTGGATATAACAAGTAGGTAATAGAATTATAAGTATGAGAAAAGGATTATTGACCTTATTAGGCTTGTTGCTGACGCTGACGGCGGCGGATGCTCAGGACCGTACCGCAATGGAGGTGATTGACGATATGGCTCCTGGGTGGAACCTCGGCAATACAATGGAGGGTGTTGCGACCTGGGCAGGAGTGGACTTCCTGAACAACAAGGGCGGACTGGGTGCAGAGACAGCCTGGCAGGACACTAAGACTACGCAGGAAATCATCGACTACGTGAAGAGTCTCGGTTTCAAGAGTGTACGTATTCCGTGTGCCTGGGCCTACGGACACATCAGCAATGCTTCGACCTACGAGATTGACAGTCAGTGGATGACGCGCGTCAAGGAGGTGGTCGATTACTGCATCAACGACGGCCTGTATGTGGTGCTGAACGACCACTGGGACGGCGGCTGGCTGGAGAATCATATCAAAGACTCTGACGCAGCCACCATCGAGAGGAACAAGACTATACTGACGGCTCTTTGGACTCAGATTGCCAATGCCTTCAAGGACTACGACGAGCACCTGCTCTTTGCCGGACTGAACGAGCCGAATGCCGAGGACCAGGCGGCCACGAACAACCTGATACAGTATAATCAGACCTTTGTGGATGCCGTACGTGCCACGGGGGGCAACAATGCCAAGCGTGTACTGGTAGTGCAGGGACCCTCGACTAATATTGAACACACCTGTAACTTCATGGCCGGCAAGATGCCAACGGACGTCATCGAGGGTAGGCTGGCAGTTGAGATACACTACTATAACCCCTGGCAGTTCTGGGGCATGGAGACAGACGAGTCGTGGGGCAAGGTGTTTTACTACTGGGGACAGGGCAACCACCTGAGCGGCTCTACGCACAATGCCACCTGGGGCGAGGAGGCCGATATGAGAAACCTGTTGCAGATGATGAAGACCAATTTCGTGGATAAGGGCTACCCCGTGGTCATCGGTGAGTTCGGAGCCAACTGGCGCGACCTGTCGTCGTTGTCAGGTGAGAGCCAGGAAAAGCACAATGCCTCCATCAAGGCCCACTATCGTGAACTGCATCGCTTGTGCAAAGAGATGGGCGGCATGGTTCCCATGACATGGGACACGAACTACCGCAGTCAGGAAGGAACAAAGGGCAGCATGACCATCATCGACCGCAATAACCTGACGGTTTTCGGTATTTTCGCAATGGAAGGCATCAACGAGATTTATCCCCGTCCGACAGAGTCGACTGTCAGAAACACCATGCGGACAGCGGGCGAGCAGCCAGAGGCTATCTATCGCCTCAACGGACAAAAGGTTGATGGTAGTCATCTTACCCCCGGATTGTATATATGTAATGGGAACAAGTTCGTGCGTAAGTGAGAGAATGGCTAGAAGAGCCCGTCTTTTGGTCCCCTCCGAACCGAACCTAGCCAATCCCATCCTCTCGCACTTCAATATGAAGATGTAGAACAGTCCGATTCAAGGTCTGGGGCACCCTACATTCAAGAGTCTTATGACAGGTACCAGGTCCCTGTCATAAAGGGCATTCTCCCAATTCGGGAGGCTGCCTACGAGACCCGATTAATGTGTCAGTACAAATCCCTGACACAACCGTGACCATGTTGATTTTGAAGACAAGCTGACAGAACGTTTCGTTCTCTCAGGTCAGCAAAGAGATGTCATTGTTATCAACGATAGCGGTCAGCCTCGAAACATGGAACCAGCATGGGAAAAATAGCCGAATCGAATTTTCGATTGGGTCTTACCAAGATGTTAACGGACAACATGGAGCCAGCATGAAAAAATGTATGTGGGCTGAAATTTCAGCTAACATCCCGAACCATCGTCCAGTCTCGAAACATGCTGGCTGCATGGACGAAAATCACTCAGGGTATTTTTTCCCTCAGTACCTACAAAGGTACAAAACGGAAATAGAGGAAGGTCTGCACAAGACCGCGCACAGCGAGATAGGCAATCATGGACAGCCAGAGGCCGTGATTACCCATTTCACCTGTCAGGAAGAAGGTTCCCGCGAAGAACACGAAGGCTGCAAGGGCTGCCGAGAGCAGCATGCCCCGCGAATGGGTGGTACCGATGAAGATGCCATCCCAGATAAAGGCTGCCACGCCTGCCACAGGGATGAGGTAAGCCCACCAGACATAGCCGCGCGAAGCCTCAACAACTGACGGCGTATCAGTCAGCAGATGCAGGAAGGGCATGCCTCCCACAACATAGACGGTGGTGAAGAGCAGCGTCATGGCGACCCCCCAGAGAAAGAGCTTGCGCACCACATCGCGGAAGGACGGAACGTCGCGTGCTCCCCAGTAACGGCCTCCCAGCGCTTCGCCGGCATAGGCAAAGCCGTCCATGACGTACGAGAACAAGAGGTAGAGCTGCAGAAGCAACGTGTTGACAGCCAGGATGGTGGCACCCTGCTGCGCCCCCACAGACGTAAAGTAGAGGTTGACAGCCACCAGGCAGAACGTGCGCAGGAAGATGTCACGATTGAGGGAGAAAAGGGACTCCGGGGAATGCTGGAGGCTGCGGAATTGCCAGATATTGCGGAGATTACGGGCGGGCGGCACCAAGGCAACGACAAAGCCGACATACTGCGCGATGACGGTGCCGAGGGCGACACCCTCGACCTTCATGCCCAGCCCATAGACAAAGAAGAGTGACAAGAAGATGTTGACCACGTTCTGCAGGATGCTCACCAGCATGGGCATACGCGTGTTCTGCACGCCGATGTACCAGCCCGTGAGCGCATAGAGCCCCAGGACGGCAGGCGAGCCCCACACCACAATGTTAAAGTAGGTGGTAGCCAAGGGACGCACATCGTCGGTAGGACTGATGAGGAGGAGCATCAGTTCGCGCAGAGGCCACCGGAGCACCAGCACGCCCAGCGACACCAGCAGCGCCAAGCGAAGCGAACGGCGAAAGAGGGCCCGACAGGCTTCTGCGTCGCGACGGCCAAAGGCCTGTGCCGTGAGTCCGCTGGTGCCCATACGGAGGAAGCCGAAGAGCCAATAGACCAGGCTGAAAATCATGGAACCCACAGCGATGGCTCCGATGTAGGTCGCCGACCCCATGTGGCCCACGATGGCCGTATCAACCAGTCCCAGCAAAGGCACCGTGATGTTGGCCACGATAGCCGGCAAAGCCAACGATAATATCTCCTTATGACGTGATGATGAAGCCATAACGGGGACAAAAGTACAAAAAAAACATAATATACTTGCAGGAATGAAGAAAAAATCGTATCTTCGCAAGCAAAATGAAGAAACTATGATTAACAGAGAGCTTCTCGACCCGCAGTCGATAGTCATTGTGGGCGGTTCCAACAACCAGCACAAGCCAGGTGGCGCCATTGTGCGCAACCTGTTGCAGGGCGGCTTTAAGGGGACGCTGTCACGACGTCAAGGAGATTCCCCCCACGGAACTGGCTGTGCTCGTGATTCCCGCCAAGCTGTGTCCTGACACGGTGGAGACGCTGGCGAAGGAGAAAGGAACGAAGGCGTTTGTCATCATCTCGGCAGGCTTCGGCGAGGAGACAAAGGCTGGCGCAGCCCTCGAACAGCGCATCCTGGACACCTGCGAGCAGTATGGTGCCGCACTCATAGGTCCTAACTGCATCGGCATGCTGAACCGCAACCACCACAGCGTCTTCACGCTGCCCGTGCCCACGCTGAACCCCAAGGGCGTGGATTTCGTCTCAGGCTCAGGTGCTACGGCCGTATTCATTCTGGAGAGTGCTGTCATCAAGGGTCTGCAGTTCAACAGCGTGTGGTCGATTGGCAACGGCAAGCAGATAGGCATTGAGGACGTGCTGCAGTATATGGACGACCACTTCGATGCTGAGAAGGACTCGCTCGTGAAGCTGCTGTACATCGAGAACATCTCGAACCCCGACAAGCTACTTTTCCACGCGGCCAACCTCATACGCAAGGGATGCCGCATAGCAGCCATCAAGGCAGGCAGCAGCGAGAGTGGCAGCCGCGCCGCATCGAGCCACACGGGAGCCATTGCCAGCAGCGATGCCGCTGTGGAGGCCCTGTTCCGTAAAGCAGGCATCGTGCGCTGCTTCAGTCGTGAGGAACTGACGACCGTCGGCTGCATCTTCACCCTGCCAGAGCTGAAAGGCAAGAACTTCGCCATCGTGACCCACGCCGGCGGTCCTGGCGTGATGCTGACCGACTCTCTCAGCAAGGGCGGCCTCTGTGTGCCATCGCTGAATACGCAGGCTGCTGCCGAAGAGCTGAAGGAAAAGCTGTTCCCCGGCAGCAGCGTGGCCAACCCCATTGACATCCTGGCAACAGGCACAGCCGAACAGCTCGGCATCGCCATCGACTACTGTGAGAATCGCTTTGAGAACATCGACGCCATTGCCGTCATCTACGGCACACCGGGCCTGACGACGCTCTACGAAGCCTACGACGTGCTGCACAAGAAAATACAGGAGTGTAAAAAACCCATCTTCCCCGTGCTGCCCAGCCTGCACACGGCAGGTCCCGAGGTGGCGGAGTTCCTGCAGAAGGGACACGTGAACTTCTCGGACGAGGTGACACTTGCCACAGCCCTCAGTCAGATTATGCGTACGCCCAAGCCTGCACCGCCCGAGGTGCAGTTGTACGGCATCGACATTCCTGAGCTCAACAAAATCATATTCGGCATCAAGGAGAACGGCTACGTGTCGCCCCAGACCGTACGCCAGATTCTGCAATGCGCCGGCATACCGATGGTGCCCGAAATGGTAAGCGAGCAGAAGGAGGAACTCGTCAGCTTCGCCCAGAAGGTGGGCTACCCCGTTGTGGCCAAGGTCGTGGGGCCCGTGCATAAGAGCGACGTGGGCGGTGTGACGCTGAACATCCGCACGCCGGAACACCTGGCGTTGGAGTTTGACCGCATGATGAAGATTAAGGACGCTACGGGCGTGATGGTGCAGAAGATGCTGCGCGGCACGGAGCTCTTCATAGGCGCCAAGTACGAGGAACGCTTCGGACACGTGGTGCTCTGCGGTCTGGGCGGCATCTTCGTCGAGGTGCTGAAGGACGTGCAATCGGGCCTGGCTCCGCTCTCCTATGGCGAGGCTTACTCCATGATTCACTCGCTGCGCGGCTACAAGATTATAAAAGGTACACGCGGACAGGCAGGCATCAACGAGAAGAAATATGCAGACATCATCGTGCGACTCTCGACGTTGCTGCGCTTTGCCACAGAAATCAAGGAAATAGACATCAACCCGCTACTGGCTGACGAAGAGGACGTGGTAGCCGTTGATGCACGCATAAGAATAGAGAAATAAAGTTTACCGTTTACTGTTTACCGTTTAATGATTCATCTTTAATATTTATATAATAATGGCTACAACAAAGATATTAAGCGTTGACGACGAAGCCCCTTTAGAGTTGCTCATGCGACAGTATTTCCGTCGTAAAATACGCAGCGGAGAGTATGAATTCTACTTTGCCCACAACGGCCTGGAGGCTCTGGCCATCCTGTATAACAATCCCGACATCGAGATTATCCTCTCGGACATCAACATGCCCGAAATGGACGGACTGACGCTCCTGGCGAAGTTGAACGAGATGCGCAACCCCGCCCTGCGCGTCATCATGGTGAGTGCCTACGGCGACATGAAGAACATACGCCAGGCGATGAACAACGGAGCCTTCGACTTTGCTACGAAACCCATTGACATGGACGACCTCTCTGTCACCATTGAGAAAGCCATCGAGCAAATCAACTTCGTACACCAGACACAGCAGGAGCATTCGCAGCTGGAGTCGCTGAAGAAGGACCTGACGACGGCCCGCGACATACAGCAGTACATACTGCCACGAGTGTTCCCGCCCTTCCCTGAACTCAACGAACAGCTGGACTTACACGCCCTCATGGTAGCGGCAAAGGACATCGGCGGCGACTTCTACGACTACTTCAAGCTGGACGACGACCACATCGGACTGGTCATTGCCGACGTCTGCGGCAAGGGCATACCCGCCGCACTGTTCATGGCCGTCAGCCGTACTATCATCCGCTCGAAGGGTTTGCAATGCAGCAGTGCCGCCGAGTGTATCTCGGATTCGAACAAGCTACTGGCGGGCTACTCCGTAGATTGCATGTTCCTGACGGCGTTCTATGCTATCTATAATATCAAGACTGGCGAGATCAGCTACTGCAACGCCGGTCATAACCCACCCTTCCTGGTCAAAGCCAACGGCACGACAGAAATGTTGCCAAAGTCGAAAGACACCGTCATCGGCATCCTGGAGGGAGTGGAGTTCCACGAACAATCCGTTCAGCTGGAGCATGGTGACTATCTGGTGATGTACACCGACGGAGTGACTGAGGCCATGAATCCCACCTTCGAGGAATACGGTGAGGAGCGTCTGTCGAACGTCTTAGGCGGCGACGTCGGAAACAGCTGTCAGCAGATGATTGATGCCGTCAAAGCCGGTGTTGCCGACTTTGTGGGCGAGGCCGAGCAGAGTGATGACATCACGATGTTAGTGGTGAAGAGAAAGTAATGAACAAAAAGAACATAATCATAGGGTGTTTGGGTGGACTGCTGCTGGCATCGGTAGCAGCAGGTATCTACATGAGCCTGAGCGACAACGCACGCATCAGCGAGTTGGAATCGCAGCTCAATGCATTGCAGCAGCAGGAGAAGCTGTCGGCAATCGACAGGCGCGTGAGCAAGCAAATGGAGGAGATAGCCTACGGCCAGCAGACGCTTTCAGAAGAGCGCCGGCGCGAGGCCGAACTGCAGACGGAGATAGCACAAGCCGCCACCCTCCGTTCAGAGGCAGAGCGTCGGAATGCGCTTCAGGCCCAGGCATCTGCCGAGTCGTACGCTAAGGAGGCGATGGAGTCATACGCGCTGGCTGAACGCCAGCGTGCTGAAGCCGACGTGCAGCGTCGGCAGGCCGAACATGCCAAGCTGCAGACTGACACGCTCAACTACATCTCACTGGGGCGTACGCTGGGCTCACAGTCGTATGCTGTCTATAGAACCGGCGACAAGGAGCTGGGCACCATGCTGGCCTACGCCTCTTACCTATTTACCAATAATAATGGCGGTAGCCTTTACTCGTCATCTGTGTTCCCTGCCCTCACGCAAGCGGCAAACAGCCAACGCTACTGGAACGCGCATGTAGGCAGCGTCTCCCGAATAGAGTTGTCGGCCGATGGCAAAGGCATGCTGACCATCAGCACCTATGGTGAGTTGTACGTGCATAACATCGTCAACGGCGAACTGTCCACCCACCGATTGCTGCGGGACAAGAACTACTGCTTCCGCGACCTCCACACATCGAAGGCTGGCAAGAGCTATGCCGTCAGCCACACCGGCCATCTGGTCATTGTCAACCAAGGCCGCACAAAGGTCATCACGCTGGAAAACATAACAAAGCCTTTCCGCCTGGAACCGATGAACGACGGACAACAGTTGCTGATTATCGGCGAGAACAGTGTCGGCCTATACGACATTGCCTCCGACAAAGTCATCAGCACCCGCCGACTCAACTTTAAGGTTACCTGTTCAGGACGGCGCGACTACAAGCCCCTGCTGTTTGACAACCGCGGGCACATGCATCTCGTCAACAGCATTGACGACATGACGGACGAGAAAGTACCCGTCAGCGGGAATGTGACCACCTTTGCCAGCTCGAAGCACGAGCATCTGGCTGCATACGGCATGGGCGACGGCACCATCTGGCTGATAAATGCCGATGGCACTCCGCGCCGACTCGCCGGTCATCTCTCGCAGGTAACGAAGATGAAGTTCAACGGCAAGCGGCTGTACTCTTCCAGCTACGACGGCAAAATGCTTTTCTGGATGGTTGGCAGCAGCCAGATCAAGCCTATCACCCTGTTCCAGTCGGGCAGTTGGCTCACAGACTTCAACTTCAGTAATGATAAAAACTACATCTGGACTGGTGAATCAAACGGCACCATCACAGAATACCTGATCTCACTGCCCATCATCGGAGAGCGCATCCGCCAGAACGTGAAGCGTAACTTCACTCAGGAGGAATGGAACTACTACGTGGGCAAAGGCATTCCTTACAGGAAACTGATTAATGAGAACTGATAATTGAAAATTATGATTAGACCATTGTATTGTAATATTCACATACGAAGAATGATGCGCATTTTGCTGTGTGTAGTCATGCTCTATGCTCAGTTCCCAGTTCTCCATCTGAACGCGCAAGGCCTTCCCCTCATCCGTAACTACACGGCAGCGGAATACGGTGCCCACAACCACAACTTCGACATTGAAATAGGTCAGGACGGAACGGTGTTCGTAGCCAACTTCGAGGGACTGCTTTACTACGACCGTGCACAATGGCGAATCATCCATACGCCCGACATCAACCGCATCACCGTTGTGTACAGAACCAGCGATAACATCATCTGGGTGGGCGGCTACAACTTCTTTGCACGACTACAGAGGAAAGCCAATGGTGAGCTCTTCATGCAACGCATAGGCAAGCCCGGATTGTTCAAAGGTGAGATTATGGAAATCTTTGAGAGCGATGGTACGGTGCAATTCATTGCCAGCGACAATAATATTTACGAGGTGAAGGGTAATGATGCCACGCTGAAGAAACATACCAACACCAACTTCCGTCCGGGTCTGGAGTCAGAGATTGTTTCAATAGAGGCCGTGAACGAAGGGGCGACCGATGCCATATTGACAGACATTACCCAAACCGAGCAACTGGATGGCGGTCTGCAAGTGAAAGTGAAGAGGAACTTTGGTCTCATTATCACTGACAACAGCGGAAAAGAACTTTACACCATTACAGAAGCAAACGGTCTCTGCTCTGACCAAGTAGCCTACGTGGCATACGACGGTCATGGAATACTCTGGGGAGCGACATCGCACGGAATCTTCTCCATCGAGATGTCGACTCTTTATACCTACCTGCTGCCCAAAGACGGACTGACGGGCGACATTCATGCCATCATGCCATTCAACGGCAAGATGTATGTCGGCGGCAGCAATGGCGTATATACAATAGGGAAGTTCCCCTCACTGGTAGAGCCTGTCAAGGAAATCAACGGCATCTGCTGGGCTTTCTGCCTGGCACCGCAAGGACTACTTGCAGCCACCTCCAGCGGAACATACATCATCGGAGCTGGCGGCGGTATCAGGAAGATGTCTGACAAATCCACCATGTCACTGCTGACTGACGTCAACCGGATATATGCTGGTGAGCATGACGGCGTTTATCTATACATAGGCAATCAGACACCCAGAAAGGTAAGCGACCTAAACCAGGTATCCAAGATTCTCAAGGACCGACAGGGTAGCATCTACATCCAGAACATCTTTGGAGAGGTACTCCGCAAACTACCCACAGAGGACACATTCAAGCCATTGTCGGAAAGCAAAGACGGCACACCCGTCGCCAAAACCATTGTGAGCGTTGGAGACGAGGTAAAGGTTGTGAGTGCTCTCGACACCCAACCGTTCCCCTACCCCACATTCTCCTATACCGATGTTACCGGCATGACATGGCTAACTGACAACGAGGCATGTGGTCTTCACCAATGGAAAGACGGCAAGCGTGTCACAGAGCTGGACCACCTGCTCCATCCGTTCAGCACAATGAGTGTCGGTGCCTTATACCGTCAGGACGAAAAACTATGGATTGGCGGTGACGACAAGCTTGTCATCGTTGACACCAGTAAGATGGGAGTCGATTCACTCACCGCCCATCCCCAACTTCTCTTCCGGTCCATCGTGTTAGGCGCCGACAGTGTGCTATGGGGAGGCTACGGCAACATGATGGATTTACAATTCAGACTGTCCAGCGACGAGCGCCATCTCCGCTTTGTGTTTGGCGTCGATCATGCCCCACTGACTGGTACGACGCTGTATCGCTATCGACTGAACAACGCCCCCTGGGGTAACTGGAGCGAAAAGCAAGAAGTGGAATTCCTGAACCTTCCCTATGGTTCATATACGATTGAGATACAAGCCAAACTGACCAACGGCGAGTTGTCGAAAGTGGAATCCGTCAGTTTCACGATTGCCTACCCGTTCTTCATGCGTTGGTACATGGTCATCTTCTACCTCTTATTAGTTGCGTTGTTAGTCTATGGGATGTTCCGTTATCGACTGAAGAGACTGGAAAAAGACAAGATCAAGCTGGAACGGATTGTACAGGAACGTACTGCAGACCTCCTTGATGCCCAACACGAGTTAATCAGGCAGGAGAAAATGGCAACAGTGGGTAAGCTGACCGAGGGTCTCATTGACCGCATCCTAAACCCCATGAACTACATCATCAACTTCTCGAAGATGTCCAATGACCTGTTGAAAGACCTCAAGGTAAATATTGAAGGCAACAAGGACAACATGGACAAGGAAGACTACGAAGACTCTACCGACATCCTCGACATGTTGACGCAGAACCTCCAGTCAGTTGACCAATATGGCCAGAACACCACACGCATCCTGAAAGCAATGGAGGAGATGCTGAAAGACCGCACCGGCGGCTATGTTGACATGGATCTGTTGCCCGTCCTTCAACAGGATGAGAAGATGGTGAGCCAATACTACGCCAATGAGATAGAACAGTACCACATTCAGGTAAGCTTCACACTGCCCAATAATACAATGAAGATTCATGGCAATGGCGACATGCTCAGCAAAACCATCATGAGTCTATTGGGCAACGCCATCTATGCGGTGGGCAAAAAGGCACAGAAGACTCAATATGCTCCTGAAGTCTCGCTCACTGCCACAGCCGACGCCGGGCAATACATCATCAAGATACGCGACAACGGCATCGGAATTGAAGAAAAGATACTCGGCAAGATCTTCGACCCGTTCTTTACCACCAAGACTTCCGACGAGGCAGCTGGTGTTGGGCTTTTCCTTAGCCGAGAAATCATACAGAACCACGGTGGCGACATCAGTGTAGCCTCCGTCAAGGACGAATATACAGAATTTACCATTACGCTTCCAGCGGCCTCTGGCCTAAAGAGCAATGAACAATAAAAATGAAGACTATGAGTGAGATTGAACAACTGAAACAGCAACTGCAGAAGCAGGAGAAACTGGCCTCGCTCGGAATGTTGAGCGCTGGTATTGCCCATGAGATACAAAACCCGCTGAACTTCGTGATTAACTTCAGCAAGATGTCGGTCAGGCTGCTGGACGACCTGAATGACATTGTCGAGGCGAACAAGGACAAACTCCTTGAAAACGATGCAGAAGACATGGCCGACATTGCCGCCGACCTGAAAGAGAACATCAAACAGATCATAGAAAACGGTGAGCGGGCTGTCAGTATTATTCAGGGAATCCTGCTCGTATCGCGTGGAAAGGAGAACGAACGCGTGCCTTCGGACGTGTGTCATATTGTAAAGGAATATGTCCGTTTGTCATATCACGCCATGCGTGCTAATCACCAGGGGTTCAATGTCACTATCCGTGAGCAATATGAGGACGGTCAGCCCTTGGCAATGGTCATTCCACAGGACCTAAGCCGCGCCGTTCTCAACGTGATGAACAATGCCTGCTATGCCGTATGGCACAAAGCACAACAGGCAACGGACGACTACTCGCCGGAACTGGATATCAGTGTCAAGACTGACCATGAGAACATCATCATCACCATTGCCGACAACGGTGAGGGCATGAGCGAGGAGGTGCAACAGCGACTCTTCGAGGACTTCTTTACCACAAAACCCATCGGCCAGGGCACTGGTCTCGGCATGAACATCACACGAGACATCATTGAGAACAAGCACGGAGGCAAACTGAGCTTTACATCCGTTGAAGGCAAGGGAACCACCTTCACACTGAGCATACCCGTCATAGGAAATGAAAAGTGAAAAAAGAAACATATCTGCTACCGCTATGACCAAGCATATAAACGTAAACGGTATGGGGAGAAGGATGCTGCTATGCGCAGTCATCCTCGTGTTCCACTTATCGTTTTTGATTACAGACGCTTCAGCACAAGACGAGACAAGGGCACGTCGCATCTACAGACAGGCAGAGAGCGACTACGAGATAGGACGCATAGAGCAGGCTCGCGACTCGCTGCTGATAAACCTTAACGACTTTAAAGATAACGATCGTCAGAACGCGCTGCGACTCATTGCCCTTAGCTATCTGGCTCGTTTCGACATGGAACAGACTGAGCAATATGCTTCGCTGATGCTGGAGCAGAACCCTTACTACACGGTATCGCCCCAAGACCCGCCAATCTTTGCCGACATCGTAAACAGCATCAAAGCTGGCATGACTGCCACCATCACTACCGCTTCCAGTCAGGCCGAGAGTCTGGCCGAGGTGCCCGTACCCACTACACTGATTACTGAAGAGATGATTCGTAACAGTGGTGGACGTAACTTGCAGGAGGTACTGGCAGCCTACGTTCCAGGCATGAACATCGTTGATTGTAACGACGACATCAACATCGCCATGCGCGGCATCTATAGCAACACGCAGGAGAAAATCCTCATCATGCTCAACGGCCATCGACTGAACAACTACTCCACCAACGCCGCTGCTCCCGACTTCAGTATCTCTCTGGAGAAAGTGAAGCAGATTGAGGTGTTGCGAGGCCCAGCCTCATCACTCTATGGTGGTGTGGCACTGACCGCCGTGGTAAACATCATTACCAAACAAGGTGGCGACGTTGATGGACTGAGGACAAAGGTAGGTGTCGGCAACTACGGACAGTTACGCGGCGACGTAGTATTCGGCAAACGCTACTTTGACCTCGACATGCTTGTCTGGGGAAGCATCTACCGGAACAGCGGCGAGGAACGTGGTGTACCCGAGGAACGACGCGAGGAGAGCTACTACCCCATGCCCGTCGATGACATCCGCATAGGTCGCATTGGCAACCGGCCGTCCTATGACTTCGGCATCCAACTGAGTTGGAAGGGATTGAGCTTTCTTTACGACACCCACTTCTCGCAGGTGGTGGCGCCCTACACAACAACCACTTTTGGTATGTCGTACGACCATGACCGTTATTGTACCCACTTCGGCATTAGTCCCAGCTTCGCCACCTACTCCAGCCACGCCGACCTTAGCTACAGCCATCAATTGGGTAATCTCAACCTGAAATATGCCATTACCTATGACAGGGCAGACCTAACACAGTACCAAGTAATTAGCGACGCTCCAATGCCCACCTTAGGAACCGTTTTAGGACTGCCTGCCAACGTAGATAGTATTTTCAAGAACTTTGGCGGCATATCAAGGTATATCAATGCACAGGAACAGGACTATGGTGCACAGTTTAAAGGAGGATACAGTTACAACATAGGAAACAATCAAAAAGGCATCCTCTCATTTGGAGCAGAATTCAATCGTTTCCAACTTGACGACATTCGCTACCAGATAGGCTACAACTTTGAGGAAACGTTTAACGAGAATCCCGTGATGCGCAATGTAGGCAAGGGCAGTGAGAATAGTGCTGACGTCTATCTGCAACTGAAACACCAGTGGCGATCGCTCATCCTCAATGCCGGACTGCGCTACGACTACAAACAACGTGATGACGACACCAAGGTCAACGAACTTTCACCGCGTATCGCACTTATTCTGCTGCGACCTAAGTGGAACGTGAAACTCAGCTATAGCAAATCGTTTGTCGATGCTCCCTATTTCTACCGAAAGGCCAACATCATGGTAAAGGCGCTTGGAGGAATGACCGGCGGCGTTGAGATAAAGGTACTGCCCGAGCGAATACACTCCTTCCAGCTGTCGTTTGCCGGCCACGACTGGATAAAGGGTTTCGACTTCGAGATTAATAGTTTCTACAACCGCGCCAACGACCTTATTATGACGCAAATTATGGATTACGAGAACGCCAGCCAGAATAAGACCGTGGGTGTTGAGTTTGCGGCAAGTTACCGCCTACCACGATTTACTGCCAACCTCAATCTCACATGGACTCATACCTTCAAATCAAACCTCATGGGAATTGACATGGAAGAGCTGAACGAATACCTTCATTCCAACATTAATTCCAACAACAACACTCCTGCTCTCATGTCGAACCTTGTCATTGGCTGGCAAGCCACGCCACAACTGAAACTTCACGGACACCTGATGTTTGAAAGCAAACAATCGTCCTACAATACTGATATTGTAAAACTCATACAGACGGAAGCTGCTGTAAGAGAAGCTATCAGCTACATGGATATTGATATTGAGAAAGCTATGGAGATGATGAAGATTGCCACTCAACTGGCATCGGAAATCATCGCCCAAAAAGACATGCCTGCCCGTGCCATCCTCAACCTTGGTGCTGATTACACGCTTGGACGCATCACCTTGGGTCTCAACGTACATAACGTACTCGGAACCCATTACTACCGTAGCGGCATGAACACCAACCTCATACCCCAGCAAGGCCGTTGGTTCATGGGTAGTATAGGCTTCAGACTGTAAAGGTTCTTTGCAAGCAAAGCGGCAGAGCCGAGCGATAGATTAAAGGTTAAAATATTAATGAATAAGACCACCATTCTGCTTTTCGCCTGTTTCTGGGTTCTTACAGCCCACGGCCAACAGCGCGAGCGTTACGAGTTCCGTCGTAACCTGCCCGTGTATGCCGATTCGCTGCTCAAGGACCTTACCTATCCGCTGGCTTGGGGTAATAGCACCATCACAGACTTTGCGGAGTGGAAGCAGGTGGCACGACAGAAGGTCTTTGAGTGTATGTTGGAAGCCCCACCAAAAATCCCCGAAGGGGAAGGCTTACTTACGAAAACCAAGTTGTTGGCTGAAGAGCAGCGGGATGGCTACAGGGCTCTGAAAATCGACATCCCGTTATCACGCTATTACGACGTTCCTGCCTATGTACTAATTCCTGACGGCGAGGGTCCGTTCCCTGCCATCAACCTGCTGCACGACCATGGGGCACATCTCTTCATTGGCAAGGAGAAGATGATAAAACCACTGGCCTGCGAAGACTCGATTGTTATCTGCGATGCCGACAAATGGGTCAAGAGTCTCTATGATGGACAGTTTGTTGGCGATTATCTGGCACAGCATGGTTACGTAGTGTTGTCGACAGACGCCCCCATGTGGGGAGAGCGTGGACAAGAAGAGGGACCGCTGCGCGACAAATATGACATGATTGCAGGCAACATGATGATGTACGGCATAGACCTATCTGCCTACATGACTTACGATGACCTGAGCAGCACAGAATTCCTGGCTTCGATGCCCGAGGTAGACAAAGAGCGTATAGGATGCATGGGATGCTCGATGGGAGCCTATAGAGCATGGATGCTGGCAGCCCTGAGTCCACATATCAAGGCAACAGCGGCCATCTGCTGGATGACGACGACAGACGAACAGCTGTCATTCAAGTACAAGCGTACGGAGAATGGCGGTTTTGCTAATTGTCTGCCTGGTCTGCGTCGCTGGCTGGACTACCCTCATATTGCCTCACTGGCCTGTCCTAACGCCATGCTGTTCATCAACGGCAATCAAGACAAGCTATTTCCTGTGGCTGGTACAGAAAAGGCTTTCCACATTATGCGCGACGTATGGCATAGCCAAGGGGCTGACGAGCAGTTGGACACCGAACTCTGGGATATGGGGCACAGTTGCGGACTCCGTGCTCAAGAACGGGCACTGCAGTTCTTTGAGAAACACTTGAAAGAACATTATACATTAAATATTAAACAATAAACAAACAAGTATGGAAAACAAAAAGTACGGTCACTTCGATGACCAACACCGCGAGTACGTTATTACCGACCCGCGCACACCGTGGCCCTGGATTAACTATCTAGGCAATGAGGATTTCTTCTCTCTCATCTCAAACACCGCCGGAGGCTACTCTTTCTACAAAGATGCTAAGTTCCGCCGCATTACCCGCTATCGCTACAACAACGTTCCAATGGACAATGGCGGCAGATATTTTTATATCAATGACGGGCAGACCATCTGGAGTCCCGGCTGGAAACCCATGAAGACTGCGCTCGACTTCTACGAGTGCCGTCATGGTATGGGCTACACCCGCATTACAGGCCGAAAAAACGGCGTGGAAGCTAGCGTGCTTTTCTTTGTTCCTCTGAAAACCTGGGCTGAGGTGCAAAAGCTGACGCTGACCAATCAAAGCAACGAAGTAAAGACGCTTAAGCTCTTCTCGTTTGAAGAGTGGTGCTTGTGGAATGCTGCTACGGACATGGAGAATTTCCAGCGCAACTTCTCTACTGGAGAAGTAGAGATTGAGGGTAGCACCATCTACCACAAAACGGAATATCGCGAACGCCGTAACCACTATGCCTTCTATCACGTGAACACAGAGATTCAGGGTTTCGACACTGACCGTGAGACGTTCGTAGGACTATACAATGGTTTCAACGAGCCTGATGCCGTCATGGAAGGAAAACCACGCAACAGCCACGCTCACGGATGGAGCCCTATCGCATCTCATTACATCGAGGTGACACTGCAGCCAGGCGAGTCGAAAGACTTTGTATTCCTGCTTGGATATGTGGAAAACCCACAGGAGGAGAAGTTTGCTGCTCCGCAAGTGATTAATAAGCAACGCGCACATGCCATCATCGAGAAGCTTGATACGACAGAGAAAGTCGATATGGCATTCGCCCAATTGAAGGATTATTGGGACCGTCTGCTCAGTATATATAGCGTCAAAACGGGCAACGATAAGATAGACCGCATGGTAAACATCTGGAACCAGTACCAGTGTATGGTGACGTTCAACTTCTCACGCTCTGCCTCATTCTTCGAGAGCGGCGTAGGCCGTGGCATGGGCTTCCGCGACAGCAATCAGGATCTCGTGGGCTTCGTACACCAGATACCGCCCCGTGCCCGTGAGCGTATCATCGATATCGCTTCAACGCAGTTCCCCGACGGTGGTTGCTATCACCAATACCAGCCACTCACCAAGCGTGGTAACAACGACATCGGCGGTGGATTCAACGACGACCCCTGCTGGCTCATCTTCGGTACCGTGGCCTATATCAAGGAAACAGGCGATTTCTCTATCCTCGACGAAATGGTGCCTTTCGACAATGAGCCTGGCTCCGAGGTTACACTCTTCGAGCACCTGAAGGTCTCGATGAACCACGTCATCAACAACCTCGGCCCGCACCTGCTGCCACTTATCGGACGTGCAGACTGGAACGACTGCCTAAACCTCAACTGTTTCTCGTGGGACCCCAATGAGAGCTTCCAAACCACCGAGAACAAGAGCGAGGGCACAAAGGCTGAGTCATTGATGATTGCCGGTCTCTTTGTAGTAACTGGCAAGGAGTACATAGCACTATGTAAGAAGATAGGTAATTCTGCAGAAGCAGAGAGAATGCAGAAGGCTGTCGATGCCATGATTGCTGCCGTGAAGAAGGATGGCTGGGATGGCGAGTGGTACCTGCGTGCATACGACTACTTCGGCCGTAAGATTGGTTCCAAGGAATGCGAGGAAGCCAAGATATTCATCGAAAGCCAGGGCTGGTGTACTATGGCTGAGATTGGTGCTGAGGACGGCATGGTGGGTAAGGCACTTGACTCCTGCAAGAAATATCTGGAGTGCGAGCACGGCATGGTGCTCAATAATCCCGCCTTCACGAAGTACGTCTATGAGTATGGTGAAATCAGCTCCTACCCCGAGGGCTATAAGGAGAATGCCGGAATCTTCTGTCACAACAACCCGTGGGTCATCATCGGTGAATGTATCGCCGGTCGGGGCAACGACGCTTGGAGCCACTACGCCAAGATTCTGCCTTCGTATGTCGAGGAGAAATACCAGACGCTGCATAAGGTGGAGCCATACGTCAATTGTCAGATGGTAGCTGGTAAGGACGCTACCAAGCCTGGCGAGGGAAAGAACTCCTGGCTGACAGGTACTGCCGCTTGGATGTGGCTCACGGTAAGTCAGTATATTCTGGGCATCAAACCTCAGTACGACGGCCTGCAAATAGACCCATGTCTTCCTGAGACAGCTACAGACTATACCATCCAGCGTCGGTTCCGTGATGCAGAATACTCCATTACGATTCATCCGAACGGTAGTCAGAAGGGTGTAAAACAAGTTGTGCTCGATGGTTCACCCATCGATGGCAACATCATCCCTTATTCTGCTGGTAAGCACACTGTGGAGGTCACAATGTAATAAAGATGAGCGGTGAAGCATGGACTTCACCGCTCTTTCTTTAGAAATTCCACTTTACGGCTAACGTTGGATTCAAGAAGAATGTCTTGTTACTGGTTGGGGCGGAATTATAAACGAAATTGTTACTAAACTCCCATTCAGTACCTACAGAGAAGTGTTCCGTTACGTTGTACCAGAACTGAGGCTCGCTGAGGATGACCAGTTGCCCATGACCATCGACCTTCTCACCACGCCAGAAATCTATAAAACCAGAGAAAGTGCAACGTTTATTGGCAAACGTGGTACTCCAGACACCCGTCAGCTGTGCACTGGCATAGGCACGGGTATTTTCGTAGCTCTTGAAAAATTGCTTATACAACAATTGCACAGACCAAGTGGTGGAGAAGTCCTGTGTATGACCATTCCATGCTCCACCTACGAGAGCTGCCTGCTGGAAGCTACCATTACGACTGAGTCCGCCGTCATACTCCACATGAGCAGCAAAAGGAGACTCTTTGGTCAAATTGAACTCACGCGAAATCTCCGTATAGGCACTTTCCGTAAAATGACTGCTGAGATCAATATCAACAAAATAATACCATGAGCCCCAATCATCGGTTTTGAACTGCTCGACAGTCACCGTAGCCTTGGCTCGTCCAGCCTCCTCACCGGTATAGATGTTACGTCCAAAATCATAATGTAACTGGATGTCCTGCGCTGCCATATTGCTGAAAGACAGTGGACAAAGGACTATGACTATAATAAAAAGGATACGATTCATATTATTATACTTGATTATGTTTCAGTAATTTAATCATCAGGCGGGCAGCCTCATCAGGAGCACATTGGCTGCCCAAGCGTTGACGGACTTCGTCGTAGCCACGTAACATCGCTTCACGTGCATCACCACCTGGCATGATGCGCTCCAGCTCATACTTCAACGCTTCCATAGAGAATGTGTTGGCAACCAGTTCGGGCACCACCTCCCTGTCTGCAATCAGGTTTACCAACGACACATATTTCACCTTAACGAACCATTTACGCAACAAACCATAGGCTTTCCCCATCGGCAAGCGGTAGGAAACCACCTGAGGCACACCAAAACAGCAGGTCTCGAGGGTGGCGGTACCACTAGTTACAAGGGCAGCCGTTGCCTCACTAAGCAGCTGATAAGTCTGGTTGTGTACCACCCGTACATGTGTCCCCTCCACAAATGGTTGGTAGAAATCCTCTGGAATAGACGGTGCTCCTGCCAACACCACATCATACTGGCCTGCATAAGGCTTTGTTGCCTCAATCATAGCAGGCAAGTTGTCCTTGATTTCCTGACGACGGGAACCCGCAAGGAGGGCGATAGTCTTAGCATGTGGGGATGTGTCATGCTCCATACTTCTTGCTCCATGCTCCTTGATCCACTCATCCACCTCCTCTCGCGTGGGATTACCTACATAATGGATTGGGTAATGATGTTTCTGCTCAAAGAATTCTATCTCAAAGGGCAGGATGCTAAACAATTCGTCAACATCACGACGGATATTCTTTATGCGGTGCTCCTTCCATGCCCATATCTTGGGAGAGATGTAATAAAACACTTTGGGTTTCAGACTATTAGTCTTCTGCCTCTGACCATGCACATATTTGGCAATACCGAGGTTGAAACCCGGGTAATCAACGAGGATGACCACGTCTGGTTGCCACGCGCTAATGTCGCGCTTGCACATCTTCATATTCTTTAGAATGGTGGGCAAATGCAATAGCACCGTTATGAAACCCATGTATGCCAACTCGTTATAGTGTTTGACAAGCGTCCCCCCAACAGATGCCATCAGGTCACCACCGTAGAAGCGGAACTCCGCCTCTGGGTCTTCACGCTGCAACGACAGCATCAGCCGCGAGGCATGCAGGTCACCACTTGCTTCTCCAACTATTAGATAATACTTCATTTATTCAATTGTTAACGCTTGAAATTGCTCCATATACTCATAGGCCGTGACATCCATTCGAGTTGGCGTAATGGCTACATAGCCGTGATTGAGTGCCCAATTGTCCGTATCCTCGGCCTCTGGCTCGTCGTTAGTATATTGGCCTACCATCCACCAGTAGTCGTACCCACGTGGATGGTGACACTTAGTAATTTCATTTCCCCACGAACCGTATGCCATGCGGCAGACACGTACACCCTTGAACGTCGGCATCACAGGAAAGTTGATGTTCAGGCATACACCACGAGGTAATCCATGGAGGAGCACATGCTGCGTGAATCGCTTAACGTAAGGAGCCAAAGGCGTGAAGTCTGCATCGCTTCTATGGTCACAGAGGGAATAGGCTACTGAGGGAATATACTTTAGACACCCCTCCATGACCACTCCCATTGTACCTGAATAGTGAGTATTTACAGATCCATTATCACCATGATTGATGCCCCCCAATACCAGGTCAGGGCGACGTCCTTGGCACAACTCATGCAATGCCATCTTCACACAATCGACAGGTGTTCCGTTACATGACCACACCTCAACTCCCTCCTCGCTGTGCCGTTGCGTCAGCGTCAATGGTGTAGCAGCAGAGAAAGCACAAGCCATACCACTACGTGCGCCATCTGGTGCACAAACTATCAAGTCACCCATTCCGCGAACCATATCCACAAGTGAGTTGATACCCTTGGCTTCGTAGCCGTCATCATTCGAAATCAGTATTAAAGGCTTCTTGTCATTCATCAATAAAATAGTTTAATTTGGTGCAAAAGTACGAAAAAAGGTTTACAAATAACGATTTCTCATAGAATATTTGTAACTTTGCGCCCAAATATCTATATTGGAAAGGAATAAAATGGGAAAAATCATAGCATTAGCAAACCAGAAAGGCGGTGTGGGAAAGACCACGACGACCATCAATCTGGCAGCCTCACTAGCAACACTGGAAAAAAATGTTTTAGTGGTCGATGCCGATCCACAGGCCAATGCCTCCAGCGGACTGGGCGTCGATATCAAGGAAATTGATTGTTCACTCTATGAGTGCATTATTGACAAGGCCAACGTACGTGACGCCGTCTACACTACCGATATTGACGGATTAGACATCATACCAAGCCACATTGACTTAGTAGGTGCGGAGATTGAGATGTTGAACCTGGAGAACCGTGAAAAGGTATTAAGCAAACTTCTTAGCCCCATCCGCAACGAATACGACTACATATTGATTGACTGCTCACCCTCGTTGGGTCTCATTACGGTGAACTCACTGACGGCTGCCGATTCTGTCATAATTCCCGTGCAGTGTGAATATTTCGCATTGGAGGGTATCTCAAAATTGCTGAACACCATCAAGATCATCAAACAGAAGCTGAATCCGAAACTTGAAATCGAAGGATTCTTGCTGACGATGTACGACTCTCGTCTGCGTCTGGCCAATCAGATTTACGACGAGGTGAAGCGCCACTTCCAGGAACTGGTTTTCAAGACGGTTATCCAACGTAACGTAAAACTCTCGGAAAGTCCGAGTCATGGTCTGCCAGTTATTTTATACGACGCAGACTCAACGGGAGCCAAGAACCATTTGGCACTGGCAAAAGAGATTATCAACAAAAACAGTTAACAGAGCCAAAAGTAAGAAAAGTCATGGCAGTGAAGAAGAAATTTAGCAAAAGCGTTTTAGGACGTGGTCTGGATGACATCGGCAACGGACGCGGACTAGATGCGCTGATTGACACAGGCGAAGTAAGAACACAAGGTTCGTCAAACCTGAGCGAGATAGAAGTCAATCAGATAGAGCCCAACCCCAATCAGCCACGTCGTGAGTTTGACCAAGATGCCTTGCAGGAGTTGGCCAACAGCATCAAGGAGTTGGGAATCATACAGCCCATCACCCTTAGACAGAAAGAGGGAGGTAAATATCAGATTATTGCCGGTGAACGCCGATGGCGTGCCTCACAGTTGGCAGGTTTGACCACCATCCCTGCCTACATCGTTACAGTAGAGGACGAGAGCGCAATGGAGATGGCATTGGTAGAGAACATCCAGCGTGAAGACCTAAACGCCATAGAGATAGCATTGGCCTATCAGCATCTGGCAGAGGCCACAGGTATGACACAGGCCAAAATCTCCGAACGTGTGGGCAAAAGCCGCGCAGCCGTTACCAATTACATGCGACTGCTCAAACTTCCTGCCCAGGTACAGATGGCACTTAAGAACAAGGAGATTGACATGGGACACGCACGTGCTCTGCTGTCTGTTGAGAGCCCTTCACAACAGATTAAACTATTCAAGGAGGTACAGCGACAGGGTTACTCCGTACGCAGGGTAGAAGAAATTGCCCAGATGCTAAAAAGCGGTGATGACGTGCAGGCCACAAAGGGGAAAATGGTAACGAAAGTAAAATTGCCCGAGGAGTTCGGCATATTGAAAGACCGTTTGTCTGACTTCTTTCATACCCGTGTACAGATGACCTGTTCAGCCAAGGGCAAGGGAAAAATCAGTATTCCCTTTGCCAACGAAGAGGAGTTGGAGCGCATTATGAATGCGCTGGACAGCGTGAAAGGTTGTTAAGAATAAAAGTTGAAGGAAAAGAGAAACATATTGATACAAAGACTGCTGACCGTAGTATTCATACTTATGGCCAGTCAAATGGTATTACTGGCTCAGGTTGAAGACCTTGCACCTATGGACAGTGTTGCCATCTTGGAGGCTAAAGTCGATTCCATGCTGGCTGGCGACACGACGAATTTACCGATGCCTGACGAGCTAGCGCCCATTGTCATGAATGACACGGTAAAAATCAAAGTCAAGCGCGACTGGGCCACCTGGAAGCCCAACCCTCAGAAAGCGCTCTGGCTAGCACTCGTGCTTCCCGGAGCAGGACAGATTTACAATCGTAAGTATTGGAAGTTGCCCATCATCTATGGTGGTTTCGTAGGTTGCTTCTACGCCATGACGTGGAACAACATGATGTTCAAGGACTATTCGCAGGCTTACATGGATTTGATGGATAAAGATCCTACCACAGATAGCTATAACAAGTTCCTGCACCTGGGCGTTAAGATTGATGATTCAAATAAAGACCGTTGGATAGAAGTATTCAAGAACAGAAAGGACAAATACCGCCGTTGGCGCGACCTGAGTTTCTTTGTCATGATAGGCGTATATGCCATCTCCGTCATTGATGCCTATGTGGATGCAGAACTGTCACAGTTCGACATCTCCAAAGACCTCAGTCTTAGGGTGACGCCTGCCGTCATCAACAACCACTCGACATCGAACCCACTGGAGTCATCGTCCTTTGGTGTGAATTGCAGTTTGAATTTTTAAGGATTAGAAAGTAAAACAAGTAAAAATAATAGAATGAATAAGAAAGTATTATTGGCGATATTAATGATGTTGTTCACCATGAACTGCGCTTTGCAGGCTCAGGACGACATTGACGTAGATGAAGACGACATTATTGTTACTGACAGAGAAGGCGAAGAGGAAATCATAGAATTTCCTGAAGCCATGACCTATGACCTTGACAGCCTGCTGAACCTCTATATGTCAAAGACCTATTTGGACGAGGACAACAGTTGCCGCATGAAGGACGAGAACCCCGTCTTCACCGAAGAAGAATACATTGATCGTTTGAGCCGTCTGCCTTACGTGATGGAGATGTCGTACAACAGCGTGGTACGTAGCTGTATCGACCGTTATAGCGGACGTCTACGTAAATCTGTGAGCTACATGCTGGGAGCCAGCAATTTCTACATGCCCATCTTCGAAGAAGCATTGGAGACATACGGCGTACCCTTGGAGCTGAAGTACCTGCCCATTATTGAGTCGGCCTTGAACCCACGCGCCGTCTCACGTGTTGGTGCCACAGGCCTTTGGCAGTTCATGCTGGCAACAGGTAAGCGCTACGGGTTGAAGGTTAACTCACTGGTCGATGAGCGTCGCGACCCCATTAAGGCCTCGTATGCAGCCGCACATTACCTGAGCGACCTCTATAAGATTTTTGGCGACTGGAACCTCGTGATTGCTGCCTACAACTGCGGTCCAGGCAACATCAACAAAGCCATTCACCGGGCCAACGGTAGCACGGACTATTGGCAGATTTATCCCTATCTGCCTGCAGAGACACGTGGATATGTGCCTGCATTCATTGCGGCAAATTACATCATGAACTACTACTGCGACCACAATATCTGCCCCATGCGCTCACGCCTACCTGAGAGCACGGACACAGTAGTAGTGAACAAAAATCTCCACTTGCAGCAGATTTCTGCCGTTTGCGGCATCGACATCGAAGAGTTGCGTACGTTGAATCCTGCCTATCGTCAGGACATCGTTCCCGGCGCCACAGAGCCTTGTGCCATTCGTATGAACATCAACGACATCAACAAGTTCATCGACATGCAAGACTCCGTCTATCGCTATCGTGCCGATGAACTGCTGACACGCCGTGCAGTTGTTGAAGTAAACGACGTCCCCACCTTCACGCACCATAGAAAGAAGGGCCGTCACGCACGTGCCACCTACGGCAAACGGAGCAGACGAGGACATCACAGCAACATCGGAACGACCAAGCGAGGCAAGCGCAATGCTACTGCCAAGCGCGGAGGCTCTAAGAAAAAGAGAGGTGCCGGCGGCAAGCGCAGAAGGAGATAACCATCAATTTTAGGAGGACTGACGATGGACGACGAACAGAAAAAACAAGAGATTGCTGACGAAGAGTTAATCAACGCTGCTTTCCAACATCTGCTGGACAGCTATATCTCTACGCGCCATCGGAAGAAAGTCGATATCATCACCAAGGCATTTAACTTCGCCAGGCAAGCACACAAGGGCGTGCGACGCCTGTCGGGTGAGCCTTATATCATGCACCCCATCGCTGTGGCTCAGATTGCCTGTGAAGAGGTAGGACTAGGTTCTACTAGTATCTGTGCTGCCCTGCTACACGATGTTGTCGAAGATACAGACTACACCACAGAAGACATTGCCAACATCTTTGGGCCCAAGATAGCACAAATTGTTGACGGTCTGACCAAAATCAGCGGTGGCATCTTCGGCGAACAGGCCTCAGCACAAGCAGAGAACTTCAAGAAACTGCTGCTGACCATGAGCGATGACATCCGCGTCATCCTCATCAAGATTTGCGATCGTCTGCACAATATGCGGACCCTGCAGAGCCAGCCAGCCAATAAGCAGTATAAGATTGCGGGCGAAACGCAGTACATCTACGCACCGCTAGCCCATCGACTGGGACTCTACAAGATTAAAAGCGAGCTTGAAAACCTCAGTTTTAGCTACGAACATCCTGAGGAGTACCAGACTATAAAAAATAAGTTAGCCAGCACCGAGGCCTCACGTCACGAGTTGTTCTCACAGTTCACAGCACCCATTGAGGAGTCGCTCAACAAGATGGGTATCAAGTATCGCATCAAGGAACGCGTAAAGACTCCTTACTCCATTTGGAGCAAGATGCAGAACAAGAACATCCCGTTTGAGGAGGTCTTTGACATTCTGGCTGTCCGCATCATCTTTACACCCCAAAACCGCGAAGAGGAAGTGAACGAATGCTTCAACATCTACGTGGCCATCTCGAAAATTTACAAGAGTCACCCAGACCGGCTGCGCGACTGGTTGAACCATCCGAAAGCTAACGGATATCAGGCATTGCATGTCACACTGATGTCGAAGCAAGGCCGATGGATTGAGGTACAGATACGCTCCGATCGCATGGACGAGGTGGCTGAGCAGGGTTTTGCTGCCCACTGGAAATACAAAGAAGGCGACGATATTGAATATACAGAGGATGAGACAGAGCTGAACGAGTGGTTACGTACCATCAAGGAGATTCTTGACGACCCGCAGCCCGATGCTATGGACTTCTTGGATGCTATCAAACTCAACCTCTTTGCCAGCGAGATTTTCGTCTTCACACCCAAAGGAGAAATCAAGACGATGCCTACCGGCTGTACAGCCCTTGATTTCGCCTTCAGCATCCATACCTTTCTAGGCTCCCATTGTATTGGAGCTAAGGTCAACCACAAGCTGGTGCCCTTGAGCCACAAGCTGCAAAGTGGCGACCAGGTAGAGATTCTTACCTCCAAGTCGCAGCACGTACAGCCCTCATGGATTAGTTTCGTATCTACAGCGAAGGCCAAGGGTAAAATTCAGGCCATCGTGCGTCGCAACAACCGTGAGGTTCAGAAGCGTGGCGAGAAGCAACTGACAGAGTTCCTACAGAAGCACAACATCACTCTCAACAACAATGTTGCCGACCAACTGGCAGCCTTCCATGAGATTAGAAAGCGAGAGGACTTCCTTCAGGCTGTAGCAGAAAAGACCATCATCTTGGGTAATGAAGACATTGACGAACTGCAGGGCAAACATAAGAACAAGTCAGGCAAGACCGGCTGGCGCCGCTACGTTCCCTTCATTGGCTCTGGCAAGACCAAGGAGGAAGAAGAGAACAAGCAGCCTGAGTTGTTTGTGGTGCCTGAGAAGTTTAACCGCAAGAAGCCCATCTACATCACTGATGAGAACATTAAACAATACAAGTTTCCCCACTGCTGTCATCCTATTCCTGGTGACGATGTGCTGGGATTCATTGACAACAAAAACCGCATAGAGATTCACAACCGTGCCTGTCCGGTGGCCAACAAGCTGAAGACCAGCTACGGTAACCGCATCCTCGATGCCAAGTGGGACATGCACAAAAAACTCTTCTTCGATGCAACCATCAAGATTGAGGGTATTGACCGCATGGGCATTCTGGTTGATGTGTCGCGCGTCATCACTTCACAGATGAACGTGAACATCCGTCAACTCACAATCAAGGGCGATGACGGTGTGTTCAGTGGCACCATCGAGTTACGCATACACGACCGTGATGATGCCAAGAACATCATAGGCAACCTCAAGAAGATTGAAGGCATGCAGACGGTTTCGCAAATCATCTAAACTACATTATAATGAAAAGACTAACACTACTAACCATCGCCTTGCTGAGCCTCATTGCAGCCAAGGCTGTAAATCCTTTCGACAACCCTGACACCATCGTTGTGGCACGCGATGGCACAGGACAGTTCCGCAATATCGATGAAGCCATTGAAGTCTGTCGTGCCTTCATGGACTACCACAAAGTTATCTACGTCAAACGCGGCACCTATAAGGAGAAACTCATCATTCCCGAGTGGCTTACAAACATCGAAATCTGTGGCGAAGACCGCGACCAGACCATCATTACCTACGACGATCATGCAAATATCAATAAAATGGGAACCTTCCGAACGTTTACTCTACGTGTGGCAGGCTCTGATATCATCGTCAAAAACATCACCATCGAGAATAATGCCGCCAAGTTAGGACAAGCCGTTGCTCTGCACACCACTGGTGACCGCCTGCAGTTTATCAACTGTCGCTTTCTGGGCAACCAAGACACCGTCTATACCTGCACGGCCAACACCCGCGTCTATTTCAAGGACTGCTACATCGAGGGAACGACTGACTTTATCTTCGGCGCTGCCACAGCGTGGTTCGAGCATTGCAGCATCTACTGCAAACAGGACTCCTACATCACAGCAGCTTCCACCACGAAAGAGCAACCTTACGGCTACGTGTTCAACGACTGCGCAATCACAGCTGCCCCTGGCGTCACCAAGGTATATCTGGGTCGTCCTTGGCGCGACTATGGCTACACGCTGTTCATGAACTGCGACCTGTGTAAGGAGATTCGTCCTGAAGGCTGGCACCACTGGCAGAAGGAGCGCGAGCAGACCGCCCGTTATCTGGAATACAACAACCGAGGCGAAGGGTCCAGCACCACACAGCGCGTTCCCTGGAGCCGTCAGTTAACCAAAAAAGAAGCCTCGAAGGTTACCCTCGAGGCCGTATTCAGCATGCAAAGTTCCTGGATGCCATTACTGTAGTCCATCCAGCTCTTTCTTCAGCATTTGCAGTTCTTCGCGGATATTCGTCAGGCGGTCAATCATTTCGGCCGTCTTATCCGCTCCGTTGCGGTTATTACTGATGATTTTCTTGGCAGCAGCCAACTTGAAACCGCGCACCTTAACAAGATTATGAATGAGGCGAATCTGTTCAATGTCGCTCTCCGTGTATTGGCGCACCTTAGCCGGACCGCTCGTCTTTGGCTTCAAATAAGGGAACTCCGTTTCCCAAAAACGAAGCGTACTCTCGTTTAGTCCAAACATGGAGGCCACCTCCTTGATGGAGTAATAACGTTTCAAGTTTTTGTTCATATTCAGTGCCATAATCGCATTATTTCTAATTTACGTGCAAAGATACGAAGTTTTTTTTGAATATCTCAAAAATATTGAGTAATTTTGCACGCAAAATTTGTAAATCGTAAAAAAAATGATGACAGCCAACGAGATTCGCGACTCATTCAAGAAGTTCTTTGAGTCGAAACAACACGCCATCGTGCCCTCTGCACCGATGGTTATCAAGGACGACCCCACGCTGATGTTCACCAACGCGGGCATGAACCAGTGGAAGGATATTATATTAGGTACGCGCGACCCTGAGCCACGCCGTCGTGCCGACACACAGAAGTGTCTGCGCGTCAGTGGTAAGCACAACGACCTTGAGGAGGTGGGTCACGACACGTACCACCACACCATGTTTGAGATGCTCGGCAACTGGTCGTTTGGCGACTACTTCAAGGAGGGAGCCATCGACATGGCGTGGGAGTATCTCGTTGACGTGTTGAAACTGAATCCTGCCGATCTCTACGTCACTGTGTTCGAAGGCTCTCCTGAGGAGAACATCCCCCGTGACGACGAGGCCGCCAAATACTGGGCTAAGCACGTTCCTGAGGATCACATCATCAACGGCAACAAACACGATAACTTCTGGGAGATGGGCGACACAGGTCCCTGTGGTCCCTGCTCAGAGATTCACGTTGATAGCCGTACGCTGGAACAGCGTGCAGCCAGTGGCAAGAGCGGTCGTGAGTTGGTCAATCAGGACGACCCGCAGGTTATCGAGATATGGAACCTCGTGTTCATGCAATTCAACCGTAAGGCAGACGGTTCACTAGAGAAACTCTCCATGAACGTCATCGACACGGGCATGGGCTTCGAGCGTCTGGTCCGCATGCTGCAAGGCAAGCACTCAAACTACGATACTGACGTGTTCCAGCCGATTATCAAGGCCGAGCAGCAGATTACAGGTCTGAAATATACGACCTTTGAGGAAGGCGAAGGTAATGAGCAAATCAACGTCGCCATGCGCGTTTGTGCCGACCACCTGCGTGCTGTCTCATTCTCCATTGCCGACGGTCAACTGCCCTCAAACGCCAAGGCCGGCTACGTCATCCGTCGTATCCTGCGCCGCGCCGTCCGCTATGCCTATACGTTCCTCGGACAGAAGGAAGGCTTCCTCTATAAGCTCGTGCCCACGCTCGTTTCAGAGATGGGTGACGCCTTCCCTGAACTGAAGGCACAGCAGCAACTTGTCACCAAGGTCATCAAGGAGGAGGAAGAATCGTTCCTGCGTACCCTCGACAAGGGTATCGCCCTGCTCGACAAGGAAATGGACGAGATGAAAAGTAAAGGAGAGAAGGAGCTGAGTGGCGTACAGGCTTTCCGTCTGTTCGACACTTATGGTTTCCCCCTCGACCTCACGGAGCTTATCTGTCGTGAAAATGGCTTTACCGTCGATGAAGAGCAGTTCAACGTGGAGATGCAGAAGCAGAAGGATCGTGCCCGTAATGCCGCTGCCGTCGAGAACTCAGATTGGGTTGAGTTACAAGCTGGTGAACAGCAGTTCGTCGGCTACGAACGAATATTATGAGCTGGTGCTTGACAGCACCCCGTTCTATGGTGAGATGGGTGGACAGGTCGGCGATTGTGGCGTGCTTTGCAACGAGAACGAGACTATTGATGTTATCGACACCAAGCGCGAAAACAACCAGAGCGTCCACATCGTCAAGCAGTTGCCGAAAGACCCTGCGGCCGAATTTATGGCCTGCGTTGATACGGACAAGCGTGATGCCTCGGCTGCCAACCATACCGCAACCCACCTGCTCGACTATGCTCTGAAGCAGGTGCTCGGTGACCACGTGGAACAGAAAGGTTCTTTCGTGTCACCCGACACGTTGCGCTTCGACTTCTCGCACTTTGAAAAGGTAACTGATGAACAGTTGCGCGAGGTGGAGCGTATGGTCAACGATATGATTCGCCAGGATATCCACATCGATGAACATCGCGACGTACCCTTTGATGAAGCCAAGAAGCTCGGTGCCATTGCCCTCTTCGGCGAGAAGTACGGAGACAAGGTACGTGTAGTACGCTTCGGACCCTCTTGCGAGTTCTGCGGTGGTATTCACGCCTCCTCTACTGGTCGCATCGGTTTCTTCAAGATTCTCTCTGAGAGCAGTGTTGCTGCAGGCATCCGTCGCATTGAGGCCACTACAGGTAAGGATTGCGAAGAGCGCCTCTACCAGATGGAGGACATCCTCAAGAACATCAAGTCGTTCTTCAACAACGCTAAAGACCTGCAGGGCGTTATCCAGAAGTATATCGACGAGCACGACACCATGAAGAAGGAGATTGAGGGTTTCCAGGCTCAGGCCGTTGAGCGTGCCGCCCAGCGACTGGTAGAGAAAGCCCGTGAGGTCAATGGTGTCAAGGTCATCGCAGCACTTACTCCCATGGCACCTGCTGCTGCCAAAGATTTGGCTTTCAAGATTCGTGCCTCTGTCGAGGGCTCCCTGCTCTGCGTTATAGGTTCGCACGATAACCAGAAGCCCCAGCTCACCATTATGATGAGCGACGACCTTGTCAGCGATCACGGGCTGAATGCAGGCCAGATGGTTCGCGAAGCCGCCAAGCTCATTCAAGGCGGTGGCGGTGGACAACCTCATTTTGCCCAAGCAGGTGGCAAAAATGCCGACGGTCTCTCCGCTGCTATTGATAAAGTCCTTGAACTGGCAAATCTATAAAACTTACGCCCGCATCCCTATCAGGATACGGGCGTTTTTCTTATATGATAGCGTCTGAGATGGCGTTGCCTTCTCAATAGTATGTTATCGTTCTGCGCTCAATGGAATACGAATTCTCGGAGGTCATGTCGGGATTGTCGTCGCCGTTGTCAACGCCCTGCTTATCGACCGTCCAGCACTCACGCTCAAGCCAGTTTCCCTGCTCGTCGAACGAAAGATAACGGTAAAGAATTTCTGATTCAAAGAGGTCTGCACAGGCCTGTCCCTCCATTGTCTGCTTAATGGGCCAAAGGTCGTCTTCGTTCTCATAGATGAACTTATAGCCGAAGATTTCCTCCCAGCCGGTATAGGTATATTCAATGATGCGCCCTGCGTCATCGTGTTTGAACTCATACTTATAGCTGTTCCAGTGTTCATCGCCCTGAATCTGGTGGTCGTAAACGGTGATAAGCCCCCGATTGTCACGCACCATTTTCGTGGTCTTTGTACGTCCCTTCACGAATTTGCCATTCTCGTCGTAGGCATAGGGATTGCCGTAAGGGTCGAGCGTGACGTAACCGAGCTCGTTGAAGGTGACATGCTGTTCTGCAGCATCGGTATTTTTCTTTCCGCGAACGAGCTTGTTGCCATTTGGCGTAGCCTCGTAGAAGGTGGTGACGACCTCCTTCACTTCGCCCTTCAGTCCGAAGAATACGGCATCATCGGTGTCGTAAACAGACTTCACAGTAGGCTCTTCCAACTTGACCGTCGCTGTGGTGTCGGCGGGAGCAGCTTCGTCGGATTTCTTTTGATTCTGACAGGAAACTGTGGTTAGCAGCAGCATGGAAGCAGCCAGTAAAAACATGTTCTTTTTCATACGTGATTTGATTTTTGTTGATTAATAGAATTATCGTGTCAATGAGAATTTCAGCGACATACCGAAGTCATGCGTGGTGGTGGGATACGAGCTGGACGATAGCAACGGCGTATTGGTCTGCATGTCGTAGTAGGCAGAGAGCGTCAGAAGTTTCGACAGGGTGTAGTCTGCCAGGAACGAAAGCTTGAAGGCGGAGTTACCGCTGTTAGCCGTGCTGGTCATCGAGGCGATGTCACGTACAAGGGCGGCCTGACGGCGATAGGTCAGGTCAAGACGCAGGTTCAGGTCATGGTTCACACCGCTTGTGCGACGGGTATTTGTCTCCGTGGGCTTGGGCTCTTCCTTAGCTCCCTTGCCACGCTGTGCCTTCTTGATTTTACGTGACGTGCCTGAGCCGAAGAGTTTGAAGTCGTTGATCTTGTAACCCATGCCCACAACCCAGTCGTTCGAGCGAGTCTCGCTCATCTGGATGCTGGTCATGGAGAGGTTGAGCACACGCGTGGTGCGGTACTCGAACTTGGCTGTCATGCCCGATGGCAACGCCATATCGACGCCCAGCAGTGGTGCAAACGACTCGTTCAAACTGACAGAAGGAACGTTGAGCGAAGCAATGTCAAGCGAAAGGTCATTGTAGGGCATTGAAGGCGTGGAGTAGCTACCAATAGCGAATACCGACTTGTAAGAGTGGTTGACGTTAAAGCTCTTGAAGTGTTCGGCAAACCAGCCAAAGCGCATGAGTCCGCTGTAACGTAGCGTCCAGTTAGGCAGCATGGCACGCAACTTAGGGATGATGCCTCCTGACGAGGAACTGCTGGTATAGGCCTCGAGGAAAGCGGGAATCATCTTCTGGGCATTGAAATTGCTATTATCGGCTGGCTGTTCGCCCGTCACGCCCAACAACTCACAGAAACGACTGAACGCGGCTGATGGATAGCCGTTGGAGGCATCGCCTATGCTCTCAAGTGACGAGCCCAGACTGATGGTGGTCATCGTGAAGGTACCGCTCTGCGTGGTCGGCATGCCGTCGTACATATATTGTATGGAACGCGCACGTGTCTCGTTGCGTGCCCAGTTCAGGTCGATACGCAAATCGCTCACGGGTTCGAGCGTCATGCGTATCTGCAGATCGTTCGAGAGGTTGGTGGTGGCGGGCGTCAAGATGCTGTCGTTACAAAGCAGCCAGCCACGCTCCAGGCTCTGATCTATGAAGCCTTCGCCCACCGTACCGAAGGCAAAGCCCAGGCCAGGTGCCAGTACGCTACCCTTGTGCTGTCCGAATATATCACCTACATTGGGCAGATAGCCTGGCAGCGACATTGCAAACTGGTTACGGTAGCTGATGCTGACGTTGCGAATCATCATGAGTCCGCGTGCCAGATACTGCGTAGGCTCATACCACCACTGCTGTTCAGCTGTGCGCTTGGGGTTGATGCTGACCATGATAGTAACAGTGTCTCGATTGAGAATCTCTATACTGTCCTGTCCCTTCACCTTGTAGTTCAGCTTGTAGGCGCGACCGTCCTTGGTGCGTGCGGTAACGCGGATGCGCTTGGTCTTCTTGTCGTGTTTCAGCGTGACGGTGGTGTCAGCCTTAAGTGTCACCTCTTTCATGAAAGACTGCTGGTTGCGCGGCAGTTCCCTCTCCTCCTTCGTGCCCTTCGGCTTCTTGGTGTTGGTGCTTGTCGTGGCCTTCTTCTTGAAGCGCTCATTGACGTTCTTCAGGAATGGTATGTGGTTGTAGAGCGTCTCCATGTTCCACGTAGAATTGATGGAGAACTGACGGTTGTTTGCAATGGTGTTACCCAGCGATGTGCCGTCGTCGAGCTCCGTACCGCGCACCCACGTATAGGTGGCCGTATAGGAGGCATCGGCATTGAGCCAGTCGAAGACGGGCATCTTGTTGAGCGGCAGCTGGTAGCTGGCGGTGAACGACTGCTGGTAGTCGAGAGGCGTTCCCATGTGGCGAATGCTCTGCCAAACGGAGTCCTTCCACGCCTCATACTGGTCAGGATAGAGGTCCTTGTTCACAGGCGTGTAGGGCTGTTCAATCTCTGCACGTGTGGCCGAGCGGAACTGCATGTGCAGGTTCTTGGTGAGGTCCCAGCGCATCTGGAAGTCGCGGTTCCAGAGGAATGACGAATTGAAGCGCAGTGGCAGTCCTGCTCCGTTCAAGTCCTCCATGTCGCGCTCCTGCAGCTCGTAGTAGGTGCGAAGCAGCTCACTGTTGAAGGCGATGCTCTGCGGCAGGTAGTTCAGTCCGAAGGCCTTGGGGAAGTTGAGCCACTTGGAGTTACCTTTGAGTCCCTTGAAGGGCTCAAGCGTCTTATAAACCGGCGACCAGTTGTAGGAGAGCTGTCCGCGCCACTCGTCATCACGCTCATAGACCGTGGTGTTACCAGAGGCGTAGCGATGACGGTGTCCATAGGAGAACGAGAAATTGGCAGGGTCATAGGGCATGGGATGACGCTTGGTCTTGATACCCACACGGACGTTCGACAGCGAGAAGTTGGTATTGGTGACCTTCGCTACGGCAATGTTCTCAATGGAGTCGCGCTCCTGCTTGTTGGCAGCAACGTCCAGCGCCTCATCCAGCCGCAGGTCGGTATCCAGGGGATTATACTTAGGCTTGCTCTCCTCCTTGCTGACGGAGTAGTAGAGCGGGATGGATACCTTAGCACGGTCAGGGAAGAACTTACCCAGCTCCACGTTCGCCGTGAACGAGAACGTGCGGAAGTTGTCGGTGGTACGCTGTAGGACACCGTCCTCCAGTCCGCCAAAGCCCTCAGTCACCACGCGTCCGGTCAGGTCAATCGTACCCACGTCTGACAGCTGCATTTTCAGTGCTCCGCTGGCTGCCCAGCCGCCCGTACTGTTGGTTTCCAGGAGTCGCAGCTCGTTGACCCACACCTCACCCGACTTCTGTGTGTGACTGATGTTCCGAACACCGATAATCATCGTCTTCACTTCGCCCAGCGAAGGATTACCCATAATGCTGATCTTGTTGGCAGGATGGTCGGGGTCCGTCCTTGTGAACAGCGTGGTATAGGAGGCGGTGCCCGTTGAGCGCTGTTTGTTGCGTTCCTTCTTCAGGTCAGTAAACACGGAGAGTTGCATGTCGAGCATATTATCCGCAGGCCAGACGGCACGACAGTCGTCCAGATTGTACTTGTTATAATAGCCGTCGGGTGTCAGCTTCAAGGGAATCTCATATTCGTAGTAGTTCGACTTGTAGTCGGAACCCAGACGCACGAAGACAGCCAGCTCGCCGTCCTGCAGGTTCGTCTCGTCGTTGAGCAGGTGGTTGGCATGCACGAACATCTGCAGGCGTTTGTACTGACGGAGGTCAATCGTTGTATTCTTATAGACAGCCTTCGACTCGCCTGGCGACAGCGTGCGCACCGTCAGGTTCAGAGCCTGCTCGTTAGCCTCCACCAGCTGGGGCTGCGAGGGGTCCTGCACGCGTGTGATGCCCGGTGGCAGCACGTAGTTGACAGGCTTGCGGTCGTTGTTCTCCTCAATGTTGACGGCACTGGCCTCTAACGTTCCCGTCTCAGCAGCTGCCGACATCGTGAGCGATTGGTCATAGATGCGCCATTCACCACGCACGAGGTCGAGCGAGCCGAATCGCAGAACGATGGGACGATGGAACTGCGTCATGAACATACGCATGAAGCGTATGCTCGAGAAGTCGTTGATGCCGCCCTGCCGGCGCTCGTACTGTTTCAGGGGTATGCGGAACTGGTACCACTGCACGGTGGTGGTGTCGCCGTTGCGCAGGCGCACGCCGCTGTTGCGTATATCGACGATGTGGTTACGTCCCACCTGCAGATCCTCCGGCCTTATGCTGACGTGATACTCGAAGTAGCGCTCATACTCGTTGAGCGTGTAGTCCTGATTGATGTCCTCCACGTCAGGCGTCGTCTTGTAGCTGGTGTCATAGCTCTCGTTGTTCGAGTCGTTGTCGGGCGAGTTGCCTTGCGGCATGTTGATGCGCTTGTAACGCTGCAGGATGGACGTACGGTTCTCGTCGAAGTCGCTGCCGCGGAAGTAGTGGTAGTCGTCGTTGGCGGGGTCGTTCTGCCAAGCCTGGCGCACGCTGTCGTTGGTGATGGTGATGTTCTGCAGGAACTCGGCATAGGGCTCGTAGGTACGCTCCTCCGCATCCGTCAGGCCGTTGTAGCCCACGTCCTGCAGCTCACGGCTGCCACTGGTTGTGGCAAAGGCGTAAGTCTGTGTGGCCTGCACGGGAATCTTACCCCACTGTGTCTCCACGAACGTGCTGGTACCATCGACGGGCATACCGCTCTCATAGAACTTGTAGCCGTCGCGCAGCACGTCCTCCGACACTTCGCCGAGGTCGATGTACAGGTCGCCTCCGTATAGCGAGGCGGTGCCTTCCTTGCGCGTATAGATGAAGGGGTCGAGCATCCAGAACTCAATATACTCAATGTTGGCCTGCTCAAAGTCGTTGGTGTCCAGCTTACGCATCATGCCTCCCCATCGCTGCTGGGGATTCTTCAGCGTACCGTCGCCGTTCAGGTCGGTGGTCAGGTTATAGGGACCGCGCTCTGAGGGGTAGTAGGCCAGGTTCAGGATGGGCAGCGTCGAGGTGGCGCCGTTGTAAGTGCTCTGGTCACGGTTCGGGTAGAGCTCAGAGACATACACCTCACGCACATAGTGGTTCGAGAGCTGCTCGAGGTCGCTTTTGATGTGTGCAGGCGTCAGCGACGACGAGCGGTAGGTGAACAGCGGGTCGATGTTGTACCACGCCAGCAGCGCACGGTTGTAGCCACTGGCAATGGTCTGCTTGTCGCTACACTCGGGGAACATCGACGGCACGCTCGAGATAATCCACGACTTAGGCTCGCTGACGTCGATGCAATTCTTGGTGTTCTCGAAGTCGTCCAGATAGGAGGCGTTGTCCTGCGTGCCGCTGGCTACGCCTGCAATGAGCTGTGCGAACTCACCCGTAAAGGAAATCTGCGAGGGCTGCGTACAGTGCAGTCCTGGCAGTGCATCGAGTAAGTTTGTCAGCCACTGGCTCTCCGTCTTCCAGTTCAGGTTCAGGCCCCACAGCGTGTTCTTCAACGGCTCCGAGCCCATGCTGACCTTCGTCGTCAGCGTCTGTTCAGAGAGGTGCAGCAGCGTACCGCCCAGCTGGAAGTTCTTGGAGAACTCATACTCCCAGTTGAATCCCAGCATCGTCTTACGCTGCATGCCGTAGTCGGTATTGCTCTCCAGCGACACGCTAACGTTCGTGCCTGCCTCTATGATGCTCTGGTTCAGGATGGTCACCTCACCGGCAGAGTAGTCCACCGAGTAGTCGCTGCCCTCGGTTAGCTTCACGCCGCCGGCAGTCACCACTACCGAGCCCTGCGGCACGTTATAGGCGCCCAGCGAGATGACGTTGGCAGCACTGCCTTTAAACTGTCCCATCAGCATAAACTTGTCCTTCTCGGCTGTCTGCTTCGCCACCGTCTTGGTGGAGTCGTACAGCTCCATGAAGACATATTTGTCAGCCACATCTGCACTCACGCCCCTGGCCATCAGGTTACGTTTCAGGTAGCTGCCGAAGGGCTCTACGGCAGGCAGGAACACACGTCCGTTCGACACCGTGTAGCCTTCCACGTAGTCGAAGTATCCGTTGGAGTGGGCATGATTATTGTTGTCCAGGCGGTCAGCACCCAGCAGTTTGATGAGTGCCAGATCCTTCACCTCTTGCTCAGGGATATAGGTCAGATAGACGCCCGTGGTGTCGCTCTGGTACTTGATGTCAAGACGGAATTTCGTTTTCTCCACCGTCGATGCCAGGTAATAGGCGTTCTTCATCATCAGGTTCCAGTTGCCCTGCGAGGGACTGTTGCTGGTGTTCTTCAGCGTCTTCACAAACAGCGCCTCGCCGGCATTCGTGTGGTCGGCGGCAAACTCGCCCACCTGGTAGGTCACGCCGCCGCTGGTGTATTCGTAGGCTACGGCCAGCACTTGGTCGGTCTGCAGCACCGTGCGCAGCGAGATATATCCAAGTGCGGTGTTCACCGTGTATTCCGACGAGTTCAGCAGACGTGCAGAAGCCAGTTTCTCGTAATCGACGCCCCCGTGGAACCATGCAATGCCCTCCAGTTCGGTGCTTGCCTGGTCAATGTCACGTGCCGCAGGATGCTCGTTCACCATCGTGGAGTACTCGTTATTGGCATCGTTGCTGGGCAGCGGGTTGCCGCTGCCGCTCCAAAGCTTGGTGTTGCTGATATGCTGGCTCTCAGCCAGGTCGGTAAATCCAATGAGATTTCGCGTGTTTGCCGTCGAACCTGTCTTGTTCGTCACCCACACCTCCACACGGGTAATGGTGATGCCCGTCGTGAGGTTGGGAAGCGTCTGCATGGCACCGTCGTAACGGTCGCGGAAATACTGCGACAGGAAGAAGTGGCGGTTCTCCTCGTAGTTCGTCACGTCTATCTCGAAGGGGGTCAGCTGCGTGCCACCACGCGAGTTGACGCTCTTGGTCGTGGAGTTCTTCTGCGACAGCACGGTCTGCAGCTTCAGTCGTCCGAACTGCATGTCGGTACGCACACCAAACAGGCTGGTGGCACCCTTTACCAGTGAGTTGTTGGTGGGGAACGAGATGTTTCCTGCCTCCACCAGCTTGATGATTTCGTCCTCCTTACCCTCGTAGCGCAGCTTCAGGTTCTTCGTGTCGAAGTCAAACGTAGCGTCGGTGTTGTAGTTCAGGTTCATCTTCATCTTGTCGCCCACGCTACCCGTCACGTTCAGGTTGATTTTCTCGTCGAAGTCAAAGGCGGTGGTACGGCGGTTGCGGATAGGCAGCGACGGGTTGTCGATGCTCTTCAGCGTGGCTCCCAGCTTCAGCTCGGCCGTTCCCTGCGTACGGATGCGCACACCGCCAGGACCGAAAATCTTTTCCGCCGGTCCCAGGTCGAAATTCATGTCGGCAAACGAGAACTTCTCCCTACCCTGCGTGCGCACGGCCTCGCTGTTCTGCTGACGGAAGAACTGCTGCATGTTCCTGCGCTGCGTCCACAGCATATACTCCTCGGGCGTCATGAGGATGGGCGCATTCAGGTACGAGTCGCCTATCTTCAGGCCGATGCGGTAGCTGCCGTCCGTGGTGTCCAGCTCCACCGTCTGCACAAGGTTGTCAGGTCGTTTCAGGTCAAGCACCGACGTGTCGAGGTCTTCCACCACCAGCGGCACTGTCGGCTGTATGCGCCAACGGGTCTTGACGATGGTGTCGCTATCGGCAACCACTCCCCCTGCCTCCTCCAAGGGAAGAGGGAGTCCGGGGACAGCCCTCTCAGCCAGTATATTGGCCATTGCCAACACACCGACTAAGTACAGTAGCACGTATAACGACACACGCTTATTCATGAGTTCTTTACTTGATCTGTTTCAGCGCCAGCTTCACCACCTGTTCCACAGGCAGGTCAGGCTGTTCCTGCAGTATCTGCACCACCACCTTCTGCGTGGGAGCGGGAGCAAAGCCCAGCATGGTCAGCGCACTCACCGCCTCGTCCTTCACCTGGTTGTTCACGGGTGCCACGAAGGTGCCGCCGGCAGGTATCTCGTCGGCAATGCCCAGTGCCACAATCTTGTCGCGCAAATCGACGATGATGCGCTGGGCGGTCATCTTGCCGATGCCCTTGATGCCCTGAATCAGTTTGGCGTTACCCGTCGAAATAGCGTTGCACAGCTCGCTCACGCTCATGCCCGAGAGCATCATGCGTGCGGTGTTGGCACCCACGCCACTCACGCTGATGAGCAGTTCAAACAGCTCGCGCTCCTTCTTGTTGCCGAAACCGAACAGCTGGTAAGCATCCTCGCGAATGGCCTCATAGACATAGAGTTTCACCTCTTTCTTTCCCTGAATGGCGCTGTACGTGTTCAGCGAAATGTTCAGTCCGTAACCCACGCCTGCGGCTTCCACCGTAGCCAGTGCGGGGGTCAGCTCAGTCAGCTCCCCCTTGATGTATTCTATCATAATTTCTCAGTTTGTATATATACAATCATTAAAACGCGCGCAAAGGGAATTTATTGTGAGAGGCACGTTTTTAACAAAGAAAAGCGGCAAGGACACTGTCCCTGCCGCTTCTGTAATGCGTTGTGAAATGTCTTAGCACTGAGCCAGCTTGCCGTCAGAACCGAGCACATTCACAATCTTGTGGATGTACATCTTCTTCATGTTCTCACGAGCGGGCTTCAGATACTGGCGAGGATCGAAGTCT
>CACXJZ010000035.1 GCA_902768105.1 uncultured Prevotellaceae bacterium | reverse complement strand
GGTCCCACCTCTTCCCATTCCGAACAGAGAAGTTAAGCCTGCTTGCGCCGATGGTACTGCAATGCAATGCGGGAGAGTAGGAAGCCGCCTCCTTTATAATGATGAAGCCCTGTTATCACAGCGATAGCAGGGCTTCTTTTTTTTCATTTTCCTTGCTTTTCTCGAAAAGATTGTTTATATTTGCGGCATGATTTGTTTAACTAAATACTTTGAGCTATGAAAGTAGGTATTCCCAAGGAGATTAAGAACAATGAGAACCGCGTGGGCATGACCCCTTCGGGTGTTGCCGAGTTGATTAAGCATGGACACACCGTCTTCGTACAGCATGCGGCAGGCGAGGGTAGTGGGTTCGCTGATGATGCATACAAGGCGGTTGGTGCGCAGATACTGCCTGCCATAGAGGATGTCTATGCGCAGGCCGACATGATTGTGAAGGTGAAGGAGCCCATTGCGCCTGAGTATGGTTTGGTACGTAAGGGTCAGGTGGTGTTTACCTATTTCCATTTTGCCTGTGAAGAGGAGTTGACGCATGCCATGTTGAAGAGCGGTGCAACGTGCATTGCCTACGAGACCGTGGAGAAGGCCGATCGTTCGCTGCCGCTGCTCATTCCGATGAGTGAGGTGGCAGGACGCATGGCAGCACAGAACGGAGCCTACTATCTGCAGAAGACCAAGGGCGGCAAGGGTAAGCTGATGGCTGGCGTGCCTGGTGTGAAGCCTGCCAAGGTGCTGGTGCTTGGTGGAGGAACAGTGGGTGAGGCAGCTGCGCGTATTGCTGCCGGCATGGGTGCCGACGTCACCATTACCGATGTGTCGCTGCCCCGCCTGAAGCAGTTGGCTGCCGAGCTTCCTGCCAATGTGCATACGCTCTATTCGTCGGAGCACAATATCCGTCAGGAGCTGCCTACGGTGGATGTTGTGATAGGCTCTGTCTTGATTCCTGGCGACGCAGCTCCGAAGCTGATTACCAAGGATATGCTTTCGCTGATGGAGAAGGGAACGGTGCTGGTGGATGTAGCCATCGACCAGGGAGGCTGCTTCGAGACCTCGCACCCCACGACGCATAGTGAGCCTGTCTATGAGATAGAGGGTATCGTACATTATGCTGTGGCGAATATTCCTGGTGCTGTGCCTAATACTTCAACTATTGCCCTCACCAATGCCACTTTGCGCTATGCCGTTGCCTTGGCAGACAAGGGCTGGCAGCAGGCTTGTCGTGACGATCAGGCTTTGGCCCGTGGTGTGAATATGGTGGATGGCAAGTGCACCTACGAGGCTGTGGCAAAGGTCTGGGGCATTCCTTATACGCCATTGGAACTATAAAAGGACTGACGATGAAGCAATTACTATCCATAACAGTCATCCTGTTTCTGACTACATTGTTGCTGTGCGGCTGTGCGACGACGGAAGAGCGCGCAGCCCGTGCAGCGGCAAAGGCTGCCAAGGTGCAGACGGCACTCGCCGAGCGGCAGTTCAAGTTGAGCATCAACCGCATGTATCCGCTGCGGGGAGGTACCCGTCAGCTGTCGTTTGGCTATAGCATTGAGGTGCGCAACGACTCGCTGATATCCTATCTGCCTTTTTTCGGCAGGGCCTATAGTGTGCCTTATGGCGGAGGGAAAGCCCTGAACTTCTCCGAACGCATCGGCAGTTACCAGGAAACCCTCAAGGCTGACGGCTTGCACCATATAGAGATAGGTGTGAAAAACGATGAAGATACCTACGTCTATTTCCTTGACGTGTACGACAACGGCAAAGCCACCGTGGATGTGCAGTCATACGAACGTGACAGGATTTCGTTCTCAGGCACCATGGAGCTTGAGGAGTAGCTACGGTTTGAACGTACAATTTTACAAAACACCTCCCCACCTCCCTTTTTCTTCGGAAATGCCTGTAAATACAGGGGGTCCAGATAGGGAGGTGTTTTCGCAACACCTCCCTTAACACCTCCCTTCATATCTCCCTCTTTCAAAGGAACGTAAGTTTTTTTCATTCATCTGCAAAGTGAGGTGTTGAGTGAGGTGTTGAGTGAGGTGTTGAGTGAGGTGTTTGCATAACACCTCACGTGCCTCAAACGCTGTGTGCATCGATGTTTCAGGGCGGTTGAGGGAGGAGGGGAGGTGTTTTCGTAAAAATTCCGTCAGTTGCCGTATTGTTAGGCACAAATCTTTTTATGCCATGAAACGGACCTTTAATGGCGTGTAACTATCCTTTACATGGCGTGTAACTATGCGTTACATGGCATGAAACGCATGAATTCTCTAGAGAATTGAAGGGATAGGTGCCAGCTTTCAAGTTGAAAGGTGCCGGCCTTCAAGGTGTTTGGTGCCAGGTTTCTATGCTTCTCATTCGTGGTTGTCTTCATACGACAAAAAGGGCAGGCTCCTGTGTGAGGCCTGCCCTTTGTTCTATGAGTTGTGAGGCCCTGAGGCCACATCGTTAAAAGTCTTCGTCGAAGTCCAAATCCATTTCGGGTGCCAGTACGTCGCCGGAATCCACTCCTTGATCACTCTTGGGTAAAGACCCAGTCATTATGGGTTGGCACGCGTTCAGTTTTACAACTGCTATCTGTGGAATCAAATATGTTTTCTTCATTGCTGTTCCTCCTTATTTTACGATAAACTTCTTACCATTCTTGATGTAGATGCCCTTGGTGGGGTTAGCCACGCGGCGGCCGCTGAGGTCGAAGATGATGCCATTCTCTACACCTTCATTCAGCGTTGCTTCAATGCCAGTCGTGTCACCAAAGCCAACGAATTCAGGAGCACTTGCAGCAATAACCAGATATGCTTTGCCTGCAGGAACCTTTTGTCCGCCATTAAGCTTATAGAATCCCACGCCATCTGTTTTATTAGCTAATACATAAATGGTACCATCACCCTCAACAGTTCCATCAGATACCTTCAAGTCGTTGTCTGCAAGCGCAGTTGCACTATTAATCACGGGAACTTTATAGTTGTCCGTAGCAGCCTCGATGATAACACCTGTATTTGCGGGAATTTCAGTTACGGGCGTTAATACAATCTTTGTTCCATCATACTTTGCAGTGTACGCTGTAACAACGCCATCCACATTAACAGCTTTGTCAGTGCTAAACGTTGTGAAGCCTGCTGTGCCTACAGTAACAAAACGAGCAGGTTGCAGTACTATTACCTCAGTTTTTTCAACCTCAATCGTACCTTTATAATGTCCAAGATGGAACATTACAAATGAAGATGCACTAAGGGCGCCATTGTAAACCAAGTCAACAGTTTGCCATTCTGTAGTAACAGAGAGTGATTGGGTTAGAGTATTCCCCCAGTTGCCAAAAAGACAATTAACAGTTCCATTTACACTTCCTTTTAGTTTAATACGAACAACATAGTCATATCCTTCCACAGTCGTAATGCCTGTAGCCACATGGGCTTGTGTTTTCCAGTCTTGGTATTGTCCCTGGTCTGTTTCATTTACAATTGTCAAAATTCCATCAACAATTGTGATGGTGCAGTTTTCCATCTGCCACCACTCTGGAACAGTTGTTCCCATGGAACTGTAATTAGTTGAATAAATACGTGTACTAATGGCATCAGCATTTGCTGATTTTGCCCCCCCCACTACGATAAATGCGAGTGCAAGGGCAAGCATTAATTGTGTAAATTTTCTCATGTTGTTAATTGTTTTGTTAGTGAATGATATTTATATTGGGTGCAAAGATAGCAATTATATTATTAAAACCAAAGGAAATCACGAAAAAGTTACAAAAAATGTACGCAACGCCTGCTTATTTCCTGATAAGCCAGTAATACAGGAAATAATCATAAACAATGCTTCAACATCTTGTTCCGGATAATCCATGATTGTTTCAATTATACAAATTTGCGTTACGTATTTTTGTATAATTTTATAAAACGCTGTATTATAGAGCCTTTTCCTGTTGTCTGCCGTTTTGCCTCGCGCGCGTACCTATTTCTTTCCGATGGTCTCCACGATGCGTGCCATTTGGTTGGGGATGCGAATCTGCTGGGGACACTTGGAGAGGCAGACCTCGCAGTCGCGACACTTCGAAGCCCAGGTGGCGGAATCGGGCAGGGCTTTCTTGTAGCCGGTGATGAACTGCTCACGGCGCTCCGCATAGTCGGCTGCCGACTTCTCAGGCAGGGGCAGCAGGTGGCTGTTGACTGCCTCGTTGTAGTAGGCGAAGTTGCCAGGGATGTTCACTCCGAAGGGGCACGGCATGCAGTATTCGCAGGTGGTGCAGGGAATGGTGGGGAAGCCCGACATCTGGTCGGCAATCTCTGCCAGCAGCACGTTCTCCTGTTCGGTGCAGGGCTGCAGGGGCGAGAAGGTCTTGATGTTCTCCTCCAGGTGGTCCATGCGGTTCATGCCACTCAGCGTGGTGAGGATGTTGGGGTAGGAGCCCACCCAGCGGAAGGCCCATCGTGCCGTGCTGTCGTTGGGGTGTACGGCCTTCAGACGGTCAGTCAGCTCCTGTGCCATCTTGCCGAAGGCTCCACCGCGCAGGGGTTCCATGACGACACACTGTACGCCCATCTTCTCACATTTGTCGTAGAGATACTCCGCATCGGCATCAACGCGACGGCCGCCCCTCATGGAAGCGTGGCGCCAGTCGAGGAAGTTCATCTGTATCTGCACGAAGTCCCACTCGTACTCGTCCTGACGGTCGAGCAGCCAGTCGAAGTCGCGCACGTCGCCGTGATAGGAGAAGCCCAGGTGCTTGATGCGCCCAGCCTGACGCTCCTTCAGCAGGAAGTCGAGCATGCCGTTGTTGAGGAAGCGCCCTTCGAGCGACTCCATGCCTCCGCCGATGCTGTGCAGCAGGTAGTAGTCAATGTAATCCACCTTCAGGCGTTCGAACGACTGCTCGTACATGCGCTTCGAGTCGTCGAAGCTCCAAAGCCGGCGGTTCTGGTTTGAGAGTTTCGTGGCCACGTGGAACTTCTCTCTTGGGAAACGTGAGAGCGCATTGCCCGTCAGCACTTCCGACTGTCCGCCCATGTACATGGGTGCTGTGTCGAAGTAGTTGACGCCGTGCGCAATGGCGTAATCCACCAGTTCGTTGACCTTATCCTGGTCGTTGGGCAGTCGCATCATGCCGAAGCCCAGCAGGGAGATCTGTTCGCCCGAGCCGTTCTGTGTGCGATAGGTCATGCTGCCTTCGATGTCCTCCAAAAAGGCGTTGTTCTTCATTCCCTTGGCCAGCACGTCAAAGGGTTCGAGTGCCATCATAGCCACAGCCGAGCCCGCACCGACACCCAGTCGCTGCAGGAATTCGCGTCGGCTCATGTTGTTTCCTTCTTTCTTGTTCATAAGTTAGTCTTTGTTGTTAGTTAAATTAAATATAGTTGCTTGTTGTGTCAGGAGCAGTTGGTGACGGAGCTGCCGCAGAGCCACTCGCTCTCAATCCAGCCCGAGTGCTTGCCGTCGAGCGTCTGCACCTTCACCCAGTCGCCTTTGATGTCGATGGGGCGAAGCATGATTTCGTCCTTGAAACTGTAGGTGGCGGCAGCCTGAGAGGAGGGACTTTTGCGCAGGGAGAGCTTCTGTCCGCCGTAGTTACGGCTGCTGACGGCGATGCACGACTTGTGAATCCAGTAGCCGGTAGTGGAACCCTTCAGCTTCTTATCGCCGTCGTCGGGCAACCAGTATTCGCCATTCTCGATTTGCCACCAGCCATTGACGCACTTCACCACCATCATCATGGCGTCGCTGTTGGTGGGAATCTTTGCCGTTACCTTGCCCTTAGGGGCATTGCGGATGTTGGTGTAGGGGCCGTCGTTGTCGTAGATATAGACACGGAGCGACTGTGACATCGCTGAAAGCGCTATGCTTGTAAGCGCGAAAATGGTTAAAAATATACGTTTCATAATTGATAATAATTTGTCGTTGCAAAGGTAAATAAAAAATGTGAAAAGGGAAGAATCAGAAAACTAAAAAAAGTTGAAAGGTGAAGGGGTGAACTCTTGATTTATGTTAATTTTATCGTCGTCGGGGGGTGTTTTCTGCTGAAAAGCGTTAAAAAGTTTGGCGGGTTTTGATAATTGCCGTACCTTTGTGCGCGTTAACAATAGTTCGGCGTGACACATCTCGTGGTGAGATGGCCGTACTTAAAGTATATAAATGATGAGAACATTAAAGATTGTATTACTGACAGCATTTATGTTTAGCATCATCCCGACAGAGGGTTCAACATCGGGCCCGACCCTTCTAGAATCAGTGCTACAAGAAGTCATAGAGACGGAAGAGGAAGAAGAGGGGATGACTGAAGATCTAAGCTCATCTGGTGTAGATTGGAACGCTGTGATGGAAGCCATCATTCAGGTGGAGAGTAGAGGCAACGCCCGTGCCGTGAATGGCAATCAGGTAGGTTGCATGCAGATTACTCCTATTTGTGTGAAAGAGTGCAACTTCATCCTTAAAGGTCGCAATCAAAACAAGCGTTATACGCTCGCTGACCGTTACAGCGTGGAGAAGTCAAAGGAAATGTTTATGCTTATCCAGTCACACCACAACCCCGAGTACAGCATGGAGGTGGCCATCCGTTCATGGAACGGTGGTCCGAGGTACTCAAAGCGGGGCACTCAGCGTTACTATGAGCGAGTGATGAGTGAAATGAAGTAGAAGATTATTTCATGACTAATTAAAAAGCGCGAGCAGTCTGACGACTACTTGCGCTTTCTTTTTGGAACCTCCCCCGGCCCCTCCCAAGGAGGGGAGTGGGGGTGAGCATGGACGATGTCCTGCCAAAACAAATGAAGCCCAAGTCATGTGACTTGAGCTTCTTTGTTGCGGAGGCAGGATTTTGGTTTTCGCCTTCTAAAATGGCTGTGCATAGCTGCTTAAAGGCCTTTGTATAGTAGAGTTTCCTGCGTTTCATGATTTCTTGCTATTTTGTGTCCGACTTCTGTCCGAGTTTCAAAACGAGGTCAAGCCTGGCCCCTAGCTCATCCTTAACCTTTTTTAAATCATTGATTCGCTCATCTTTCTCCTTAATAAGCAATTTAAGGGCTTTATTTTCTGCCTGGAGCGATTTCACATCCTGGTTGATGATGGACGAATTAATGATATTCTGGTTTCCTATTATATAGGGAGAATCCCCGATTTTGTCCGAGCCGCTAAACAGCTCGTCGAGAGAAATGTCAAGCGTATTGCATATCTTCATGGCAGTCTCGATGGTGGCATTCGGACGCCGTGCCAGCTCCTTCACAGTCCTGTGAGTGTTCTTTCCCCAGGTCATTACACAGAAATCCCTCTCCCTCAGTCCGCGCGACCTGATGATGGCCTGCAGTTTTTTTACGTCGATGTAAATCCTATTATACCTCATTCTGTAAAATATGTTAAATAACCCATACTTATGGGAATTTTCTTTCCCATTTTGTTGGGCGTTTCATTTTTTTGTCACTATATTTGCAGCAAATTTAATGGATTTTTTTTAAATAACCAATCATTTTATGGACAAAAGTAAAAGTTTAGACGTGCAGGTTTACTACCAGTCTTTGAGGAAATCAGAGCGTGGCCAATTCCTAAAATACCTGTATCTGAGGCACGACTACAACCCTCGTACAATGAGCATGAAGCTAAACGGCAGCACGTTTGCCGCGAAGCTACGCTGTGATGAGCTGGAGAACATTGAAAACGCAATTCAGTCAGGCTTATGGAGGCAATAGAATTCCGCGTGTCACCAGACGGCCAGGTGTACTTCAAGGAAGGAAAGAAGCCGGAGAAGCGCCTGACCCGTTTCGAGAAGGTTGTATGCGCCCAGCTGCTCGGCCTTATTCACGACAGGTTCCCTGGTGCATGGTCACGACTGAAGCTGCTCTACCCGCCAAAGTCGAGGAACAGTGCCCATCAGGACCAGGCAGCTTTTTCTATGGTTGAGCGTTTCGTCCGCTGTAACTTCGGTGAGCATGACCTACTGACGGCAGACGTCGAGCACGACATCATGAACTTCGAGGAGGTGCGATGCCCGCTGAGGGGCATGTGCCGCGACGAGGGCGTGATATGCAAGCCGCAGAACCTCGTAAAGCTCTCTCCAGCAGAAAAGGAGGTCGTGAAGCTCTACCTCCACGGTTATACCTTCGATGAAATTGCCCGTCAGCTGGGCAAGTCCCCTCAGACAGTCAAGGTGCAGCTGCATAGAATCAAGGACAAACTCGGTGCCAGAAATTGCCGTGAGATTATCAAGGTTATGAGAATGCATAACATATAGAGGTTCTTGCAAACCCCAGCCGCCCCGCCAGTTTGTCATAGTCAAAAATTAATTAGATCGATAATCATAAAATATTAGAGTTTTCGGCGGGGCGGTTTTTTTAGGAAAAACTTAAAACAACTTAAATATGAAGACAAGAGATTATGAGAAGGCCATCGACGCGCTGGGCAGCGTAACCATCGACAGCATGAACCTGCGCGGTGGTGAAGTCCGCGTGTGCCTGGCACACACAGAGAGGACGCTGCTGAAGTTCGACGGATTCGGACGGGCGTTCGGCGTCAGCCACGGCACTGCCGTTGCCGTGTGCAGGGAAGACCATGAGGTGTATGACGAGGATGAGTACAGCCTGCGCATGCCGGAGTACGACCTGAAGTTCGAGTGAGCCATGTACATAGACATTGACCGACAGCTGCGCATCCATCTGATGGATATGACGTTCGTGGAAGCCCAGGCGTTGCTCGGCATGATACGCGGCACCAGCCTCGAGAACCGCCGGACGTTCCACCACGTGAAGGAGCAGCTGGAGAAAATGCCCATCGATGAGCAGATAAGAATATGAGAACGCTGACACTCGACATCATGAAGGACGGAGGCCTTCGCTTCTACAAGACGCTGAACTACCGTTTTACCCCCCCCTCTCGCTGGAGGACATGATACTATGGATTGTCAGTTGCCTGCCGTCGCTCGAGAACAAGGACTTCGTTATATACGCTGACGCGCACGATGACAGACCGGCGACACGAATGGTGGTGTCAAGAAATAATGCAACATAGAAAGTATGAAACTTAAAGAGATAATAGATTTCCCTTACTACATGATGGACGTCGAGACCGGCCGTCTATACAGCTGCTTCGACAGACTCAGAGAATTGAAGGGAAGGGAAAAGGGGTCAGAGCTGCTGTGGTTCAGTCTGAGGCGAAACGGCAGCACATTCAACATATCGCAGAACCGGCTATGGTATGCTGCGCTGAACGGCATACGCACCGACCGCATACCCACCGACGTACAGGTGACGCGAACGGATGACGGCGAGTTCCGCCTGATGAGCTTACGTGACCGTGCGGAGCACATGAATGCGGTGATAGCCAAGAAGTCTGCCGAAAACCGCATGGCCATCCTGGAACGTCGTGCCCAAGAGCTTGGCATCCTGATACGCTGCTATGAGAGCGGCAGCTACAAAGAGGCCTACGAGTACATCATGAACATCCGTGAAGAATGCATTGTGCGGTACAATCGCTCATACGGCGGCAACAGAAACACTGCCTCGCAGTTGTTCGACGTGGCTGCTGACGTGATGATGTCGCGCCTGAGTCTGCCGTCGTGCCGCATGAGTAATCTTACGAACAACGTACTGAAGAATATGCACAAGGAACACGAGAAGATGCGCCTACAGCAGCGCGCTACAGCAGAATGGATGTATCAAAAAGCAAAGAAAGGATAAGATATAATGGTAAATATCGGTATAAAGATTGACGATGCGGTGGTCGGTTCAGTGACCGACATTGGCCATGCGGTAGCGCACATTAAGATGTACGCAAAAGTCAAACAGCATTTACTCGACGTCAGAAAAAAGGAAAGAGAGTATAGACAAAAAAAATTAAAAGCTAGATTATGAAGGTATATATTAGCGGAAATAGAGACGAGGTCATCAGCGAGGCCACCCGTCAGAAGTTCAGAATAGTTGCCGACATGCTCAGATATAAAGGATGGGAGCCGTTTGACCCTACTGACGAAGAGTGGCAGATACACCTCAAGAAGGCATATGAGCGTGACAAGGGGACGTACCAGCCATATACGGACGGACACATGCCAAGCTTCCAGACGTACTGTCTGCTGCGGAATATAATGGCTCTTTCCGTCAAGGATGCCATCTGTGTGATAGACGACTATGTGGCCTCCCCCGTAGCCCTTACGGAACTCGCCTTTGCAGAAACCGCAGGCATGATCGTATATATCGCTGGGAGTCAAGAAAGCGCAGAGCATTACCTGTACAAACGTAGGTGGATATTACTCTCCATGGAAGCAGGCGGCAAGTCCTTTCAAGATACCTGGCCTGACATATGTGAAAATTTCATGGAATCTAATCTGGCCAGCACATGGCTGCCGATAAAATTTTAAACTATATGGGTAGTCACATCGGTATAAGAATTTACATGGATGACCGTCTGGAGCGTTTCTGCCTGGACCTTCAGCGCCAGCAGCCGTCTTTCATCGAGCGGAATAAACGTTTGATGGAATCCGGAAAGATTGAATTTGACGAATATGAAGAAGTGAAATAATGACAAAGCAAGAGGAGATATTGAAGACAATGAGACCTATAAAAGGGTTCCCAGGATATGCGATGGACGTAAAGAGCGGCACAGTGTTCTCGCGCTTGCGAGAAGTAAGAGGATGCCGCAGGAAAGACGGTCTGACTGTCATCGGCCTGACGCGCGACGGCCACCGGTCATACTTCACCAGGAGCCGTCTGTTGTATGCCGTCCGGAACGACATCCCCGTCGATGGCATACCCTCCTACATATTCATCAAGCAGGACGTGGACGGCCGCCTGCGCGTGGCTACTCCGCACGAGAACTGGGCAGACATGCATGCCGTCAAGCAGAACCGTAAGAGAGAAAATGACCTAATATTAAAACGAGCAATATGAACACCAACGAAAAGAAAAAACAGCGGTATGCCATCACGGCATACAACCGCCTGACGGGTGAGCGCGACATCATCTCCGCACCGCACAGTGAGATCACGACGCGGGAAATGCTGGCAAAGCGTCAGCGCGCCATGCAGGGCAAGCGCAAACTCCCATTCATCAGGCTGAGGATGGAGCCAGCCGTCCGGGAGGGGAAAATTTTTACCCCCCCCGTAGGTAGTATTTTGAAAGCCGGCGATAACTGATTATCTTTGCGCCTCAGAAAGAAAATAACAATCTGGAAGTATGGCAAACGAAGCGATTCAAAGGATTATGGATGCCACGCGTGGCGGTCTGGACATCATCCTGGACTACTACCCGCAGGCAGAGAAGGCCCTGCAAAAAAAAGGTGCCAAGTTTAAGGTCAGGGACGAGAGGACACCGTCGGCGTCCCTGCGTCAGAAGGACGGCAAGTGGCGCGTGACAGACTTCGGAGGCACAGGCCACGAGATGGATGCCATCGAGGTGTGCAAGCTGGAAGAACGCATCCAGTGGACCAGTGAGGCCATCGCCCTGCTGGCCCAGAAATACGGCGTCGATACGCAGCTCAAAAGTGACGTCAACAAGCCCAAGGTGCAGCAGCGCGACGCTAGGCCCGACGAGGTGGACGGCAAGAACTCCTTCGACACCCGCGATGAGTTCACGCCGGCCGAGCTGCAGCTGCTGGGCCCGCTGGTCACAGAGGACACCTGCCGCGACCTGGGATGGAGTCCCGTCACTACGCTGCGATACGTGAAGGACCGCCGCGTGACGGAGATATCCTCGACGGAGCGCTATCCCATCTTCTTGCGCCAGTGTGCCAAGAAGGATGCCCAGGGCAACGAGAGCTACTTCTACAAGGTCTATCAGCCCTGGTACATCGGCAAGGACGGCGACAAGAGCCGCAGGTTCACCTACATGCCGGCAGGCGAGAAGCCGCCGCACTACGTCAACGGCCTCTGGGAGCTGCGCCATGCCTGGCACCAGTGGAATGAGCGGGAACGCGAGAAATGGGAGAGCGACGCGCTGAACGAGAACAAGCCGTACAAGGAACAGAAGCTGGAGCACGCCTTCCTGTGCTCCGGAGAGCGCGACGCGCTGTGCGTCCGTTCGCTGGGCTACTGGCCGCTGTGGCTGAACTCCGAGACCGACGAGCTCAGCTGGGAGGACTACAAGGAGATCACGAAGATGGTGGAGGTGCTGTACAACATCCCCGACATCGATCAGACAGGCGTCGAGCGCGGCACGCAGCTGGCGCTTCGCTTCATCGACGTAAGGACGATATGGCTGCCAGAGGATATGCGACGCCGCTTCCGTGACGCACGCGGCAGCGGTGCCAAGGACTTCCGCGACTACATGGGCATCTATAAAGACAAAGGAAACATACACGACCTGATGGAGCTGGCCAACCCCGCCAAGTTCTGGCTGATCCGCCCGAGGAAGGACGGCGGCTACTCGTACGAGATAGACACCGAGTGCCTGCACTACTTCCTCCTGCTCAACGGCTTCAGCACCCTGAAGGACGAGACACAGAAGGATGTGCAATACATCAGGCGCGACGGCTGGATAGTGCGGCGCGTCAACGTGCGCGAGGTGACGCAGTTCCTGGTGGAGTGGTGCCGCAAGCGTGCACTCCCCCGCGAGATACGCAACCTCATTCTGAACACGCCAAAGCTGAATACCGGCTCACTGGAGCGCCTGCAGGAGGTGGAGCTTGACTTCCAGAACTACACCCCCACATCACAGTACTTCTTCTTCCAGAACTCCTGCATCGAGGTACGGCCAGACGGCATCATAGACCACAAGCGCAAGAACCCCGGAGGCCATTACGTATGGGACGAGAGCGTCATACCGCACCAGTGGCGCAAGGGAGAGGACCATATATTTATAAAGGAGGAGAGAGATCCAGGCACGGGAGAGACGTCCCTGCAGCTGGAGCTGAAGAACGTCGGCGACAGTCCGCTGATGGGCTACCTGGTCAACTCCAGCCGCATCTACTGGCGCGAGGAACTCGAAGCCGGCGTCGATGCGCTGGCCACTCCCGAAGAGCGCGACGCGTACCGTCAGGAACATAAGTTCGACCTGTACGGCCCGCTGCTCAACGGGGAACAGAAAGCCGAGCAGTCACAGTGCCTGCTGAACAAGATCTTCACGGCAGGATACCTGCTGCACCGCTTCAAGAGCCCGTCGCGCGCCTGGATGCCCATCGGCATGGACTACAAGATCGATGAGGAGGGACAGTGCAACGGCGGCAGCGGAAAGAGCTTCCTCTTCTCCACCGTAGGGCGCCTGATGCAGACAGTCACCCTTGACGGCAAGGACGAGGACCTGACCAAGAACGCACACTGGCTGTCGGACATCACGCCGCAGACCGGCCTGATGGTCATCGACGACTCGGCACGCTACCTCGGGCTGGAGCGCTTCTTCAGCCTGGTAACAGGCCCCATGCGCGTCAACCCCAAGCAGATGCAGCCCTTCGAGATTCCCTTCGAGGAAAGCCCGAAGATAGCTATGACCACAAACTATGTAGTACAGGACTTCTCGCCCTCGACGCTGCGCCGTCTGCTGCCAGTGGTGTTCTCAGACTACTACCACTCCATGGGCGGCATGGACAGCGAGGTGCAGAGCGACTATCGCGAGTCGCGCACCATTGCAGACGACTTCGGACGCGACCTCTATACCAGGACATACCCGGAGCAGCTGTGGGAAAGAGACCTGCAGGTGCTGATGGAGTGCGTGCGCTGGTATCTGTGGCTCGTCGAACGTGGCCACAAGGTCATGCCGCCGCTCAGGAACATCATGGAGCGCCGGTGGATCCAGGACATGGGTGCCAAGTTCGAGGACTGGGCCGTAGAATACTTCGCAGAGGACAGCGGCCGCCTGGATACGTTCGTCGTCAGACGTACGGCCTTCGAGGCCTTCAAGACCTTCGCATGCGAGCCCAAGCTGACGCCGCAGACCTTCTGGAAACGACTGAACGGATTCGTCATGCACTGCGACTACCTGGCAGAACTCAACCCCGAAGACATCCTTGCCGGCCAGAAGCGTATCATGCGCCGCCCGGAGACGCCCATCGACGGCATCACCGGCAGCGTGGAGATGATCTACCTGCGTACGAGGAAGGAATGGAACAAGCTCCATGAACTCCGGCAGAAAGGGGAGATATTCTGACGCACACATACATATTCAGGCCCTACCACGTTCTACCCCTAGAACATACCACCAGAACGCCGCCCTTGCTGCAAACGCGCAGTGAGGGCGGTTCATTTTTTTGCCATTTTGGGGGATTGGACTGTCTGGCATTTTCGTCCTCCCCAACCCTCCTAAATCTTTTCGGAAATTTTTGTACCTTTGTACCAAAGGTACTATTTTTCCTTTATTATGTATTTGAAAATCGTTGAAAATGAGAAATTTAATATAGAAAAATAAGGCTGGTACAAATCGGTACAAATATGTAGTCATCGGTACAAATCGGTACAAAACGCACCTGTTTGTACCAAGGCCTGAAATGGTAAAAAGGTACGTCGGTACAAAAAAATTGGCCTGTTTTTGGCCTTTTTAAATTTGTACCGCCATTTTGTACCATATATAAAACATTGATAATCAATAAGGTACATTTTTCGGTACAAAAATACAAAAATTTTCAAGTTGATAAGACATGGCTGGAGTAAAATTTTTCCGACATTATTAGGTGATTTTGAGAATAAATCGTTATCTTTGCACCCAAAAAGTTCTTCATTAAATGAGCCAGTTCGTTGTTTACCTAAAACTAAAGCCGTTCATTGCACAGTGGCTTCACCATCACTACGGGAACCCAGTCCGCTTCCATCCTCAGTCGGTCGAGAACTCCACCATCCTTCAGTTCACGAGGAAGCTCCCTGAAGACAGCCAGCCGGACACGGCAGCCGATGGCATGACCGCCGTATGTATCCCTGACAATGAGAAGAAGGATCCTGCCATCTACAACTACCTCGGCCTGAAAGGCAAAGAGGCTGTCGTGGATTGCATTGAGCGTACATTCAAGCTGATGATGTGGAACGAGCTCAATGACATGTCTGACATCGGCTGCTCTGTCCTGAACGCCATCGATGCCTGGTGTGAGAAACACGGCATCGATATAGAGTACGACAGAACCATCCTGATGAGATACAACAGGCTCCGTCGGTCGTACGTCAAAAAGGGCATCGACCTTCGACGGAAGAAGCGGAATCATGACGGCGTATTTAACAAAAAATAACGCGAAAATTCACTACCATGAGCTATCCGTTTTTTTTACTGAGCGTTACAACCCGTGAAAGCCGTTAATACCCGTTACTGCGCGTTACAACCCGTTAACACCCGATAAAGATGAAAAAAATACAAATCATTACCGCCGTGGACCGGATTCCGGTCACAAGTCTTGTGGGAATGTCACGTGTCTCGAAAACAAAGGTGAAGGTTCCATCTGGCATTAGCTGGCAACCACTCCCAATCAAGCCGCATGCGCAGCTTTCCATCACAGACAAGGTGGAGGATAAGAACACCGTATGGACAGCGAAGCTTGTTTTCAAGACCTGTGAAGAGTTCGAGGAACGAGGACGCTGGGCTTACCGCTGCAGGCTTTCAGACGGCCGCTACCGTCTGATAGGCTCCTCAGAAAGACCCTTTCCCGTTGCGTCGATAGGGGAGAACATGCCGGAGAATGTGACGGAAAATCAGCTCAACGAGGTCACCGTCAGCTGGCAGTCTGCCCTTTTTGTCCCGTTTATCTCGGAATAATAGGTATTTTTTTCTTTGAATTCCATTACCTACCTTTGCCGTCAAACAGTAAAAGTAGATAATGGAATATCAGTTTATCATTTCCGGAGAAATCGGTGTTGCCTTCGACTGGTGGACAGGCCAGCGCGGTACCACCGCTAAAATGGTTAAAAACTTCCTCGACAACCATAAAGATGAAGAGGTTCATATCGCCGTCTGCTCACCTGGCGGCTATGTCGATGAAGGTCTGCAGATTTATCAGCACATCAAGAATCATGGCAAGGTGCATTGCCATATCATTGGCATGACGGCCAGCGCTGCCACCTTCCTTACCATGGGTGCCAAGGAAGTGGACATGGTTGACGGTTCTCTGATGATGATCCATAACGTTTCAACAAGGGTGAGTGTCTGGCAAGCAGCTAATAAGGAGCAGCTTGACCTTATCATCGCCGAAATGAAGAAGGAACGTAAAGACCTGGACACCATCGACAAAGTGATTGCCTCTCTCTATGCTAAGAGAAATGGCAAGACCATCGATGAGTGCCAGGATCTGATGAAGGAGGCTGCTTGGCTGTCGCCTCAGGATGCTCTCGACTTCGGCCTGATTGACCACATCGTAGAGGATGAGGACGTCAAGAAGAAGTCGAACCGCTTGCGTACAACATTCACTAATTCAATATTCAAGGATTTCGGTCTTCCTTCCCTGCCTGCGGACGCGACGGAGGGTCTATCTGCCGTCGTGGACCAGGAAGGCAATCCAGCTGAAGGTTTCATGCAGAAGGCGACTGCATGGATGCAGAAGCGATTTCCTAAACTTTTCGCCGAAGAGAGTACAAACCCAATGAAAAAGAAAGTTTTAGCTTGCCTGTGCGCCCTGCTGGCCGTACAGGACTTCGAGGTGACGGACGACGGAAAAATCACGTTCACCGAGGAGAATGCGGACAAGATCGAGGGTAAGATGAGTCAGCTGGAAAAGGATCTGAAGGCAGCCATGGATGCTGAAAAGACAGCCAAGGATGCCCAGGCCGACCTCCAGAAGAAGCTCGACAAGGCTCTGCAGGACGTGAAGGATCGCGACACGCAGATTGCCAACCTCAAGAAGGCCGCAGGGGCAGATGACTCTGCCGAAGAGAAAGTTCAGGACGTGCAGGATATCAATTCTGCCGTTGAGTTGTTTAACAGCGTAAACGTAGATTAGACTATGGGACCTTATGTTAATATCGGTCAGCCTGTGGTGGATCCACAGGTTACCTTTACTCCTGAGGAGCTGAGCAAGTCCATGCAGAAGTACCGCAAGGAGCTCATCATCATGCCAATGTTCGCTATGTCAGCTGCTCTGCAGCACATGGGCCATCGTGACGGTATCCGTTACAAGGAACATATCCATGAGATGAAGGGCAACTTCGAGTTCGGTAACTATGATAAGTATAAGAAGGGTGACGGCGCCATCGACCTCGGTCAGCGCACGCTGGAGACATTCTTCGGCAACTGTATCGAGCCGATCGACCCCAACAGCATCGTCCAGACGCTGTGGGGCTCTGACGTCACCAAGGGCGAGGCCCTGAAGAACGTCGATTGGGTGAAGCGCGTCTGCGCCTATATCATGAAGAAGCTTGGCGAGAACATGTTCCTGTACATGTGGACAGCCAAGCATGATCCCGCCGACACCAAAAAAACATCCAAGTGGTTCAACGGTTTCTGCACTCTCGAGGATATTGAGATTGCAGCCGGTACAATGGCGAAGGAGCTGCAGAACCTCTACTACCTGCCTGAGGCATTCACTGCCGCCAACGCAGAGGATCTGATCAATGACTTCTTCTGGGGTGACGCCGCTTCCGGATGGCTCGGTGTACACACCTTGCTTCGCGGTCAGAAGGTCAAGCTCTTCATGAGTGAGACCGTCAAGCACTTCTACGAGGTGGCCTATCAGACCAACCACGGCTCGCTGCCGTATAACATGCAGTTCAACAAGGCCCACCTCGAGGGTAAGGCCAACGTGGAGTTCGTAGCTCTGCCTAACGTTCCTGAGAACTACCTGTCACTGACTCCTCAGGGCAACATCCTCGCTCTCTGGAACCTCCGCACTGCTGACGAGACCTTCCTGTGCGAGAAGTCCCTCACTTCTCACTATGATGTTGACTTCCTGGCCAACATGTTCTATGGTGAGCAGTACGAGAGCATCAATCCGGAGAAGCTCTGCGTCGCTCGTTACAATGGTATCGAGCTGAAGGACTACAGCTTCACCTCGTACGGCGAGAACGGCACCGTCGAGCTCGCTACAGGTAAGGCTGCCACCACCGGAGGCGTGAAGTCCTTCGGAGGCGTGAAGTACAACGAGATCCTGGTCAAGGAGAACTCTGTGGAGGGCTTCGCAGGTAACAAGTATTTCATCATCGGCACAGCTGTTGCCGACAGCACCACGAAGTACCACCTGTTCGACGCTCAGGGCCAAGACACCGGCATGCAGGTGACAATCACGGCTGTTTCTTAACTCTCTATATTTGGGCGGCGGCTAATGGATAAGAGCCTCGGAGCTGCCGCCCTTTTTCTTGAATCAATGTAGAATTTAAAAAAGGAAAATAATATGCCTGACGTTTGTTCACAAGAAAAGACCCTGCTCGAGGACGTAAAGTTCTGCCAGGGCAAGAAGTCGCTTCCTGGTACCAAGAAGCGTGTGTATCTAGCGGACATCCGAGACATTGCGAAGTTCCCGAAGCTGGCTGACCGCTCAGCTGCTGGTACTAAGCTCTCGAATATCCCCACCTATCCGGCCACGGTGCAATCCGGCAATACTGACGTTGCTAATGACTTCTCCATGAATCAGGGGAAATGCTTCGTGCAGGTGGACATCATCAATAACAACGGCCAACTGACCTGCGAGCCTCAGGGCACCTTCGGTTCAAAGACCTTCAAGAATACCTACAAGGGCAATGCCCCTGGTACCGAGGAGGAGGTCACCGGATTGATTGCCGAGCTGCTCAATGCAGAGGTCGTTGCCGTGGTTCCTACCCGCACGGGTAAGTTCCGCGTTGTCGGTTCTGAGGAGTTCCCTGCAGAGGTGAATCCCAGCCAGGATTCCGGTCAGTCTCCCACTGACACCAACCAGACGGTTCTTGAAATCATTGCCGATGACGAGATGCCCGCTCCCTTCTATTACGGAAAGCTTCCTGTTTCAGATGGTGAGCTGGACTGCACCACTGGCCTTGTGACAGCTCCAGCTGGAGAATAGGCCACAGCCATTTTCATAAATATATAATGTGTAAGGTTGGGGCGGAACGGGCGTTGAACCTCGTTCCGCCTCTTTAAATTAAACAAGTTATGAACGGAACAGACAAACTCTTTCGAGCCCGAGTGACCGAATGGCTCTCAAAGGAAAAGCACACGCCGGCCGAACTGGCCGAGGGTGCAACGATGGTCCTGCAGTGCAACCGCAACCAAGCACTGTACAACACAATCATGCGGCGTCCCGAACGCTACGAGGAGAAGATTGCTTACGAGCTCCGTAAGCATCTGCGCTACCTGAAGGATGAGATGACACTTGACGAGGTGAAGTCGATGGAGGCAAGGATCCTGCCGGTCATCGGAAATGCCATCGTCGAGACCGAGAAGACAGCTGGCACGGAGGCTGCAGACACGGACGAAGCTCCTGACAGCATCCTTCCTTCTCCGGCATACGATGCCGAGAACGGAGAGCAGACGGATACCGTCGTCGCACGTGGAAAGCGCTCTGATCACGACCAGCTGCCTGAGAACATCCGCGCCATCTGGGAGAAGAACGCAGAGCGCTACAAGAAGATCAAGCAGGCCCATGAGACCTGCAAGACCCTCACCGCTGCCTGCGACCGCTACGAGTACACCAAGGCTATTTCCGAGCTGTGGACTGCCTATAAGAAGGACTTCGATACCTACGACCACTACGTCCTCGTTCCTGGCACTGACGACGCCGTAACTCAGACCCCTACTGACGACGAGGAGCAGCTGTCGGCTGAGGATATGAAGGCCGTCATCCTGGCACGTCCCTACATCTCCAAGAACCTGCCGGTTCTGCTGGAGCTGAAGAAGTCGGCCACCGATGATGAGTCCAAGAAGAAGTATGACGAAAAGCTGGCCAAAGTACAGGAGCGCGTCGATGTCCTGGTTCGCTGCCATCAGGTCATCACCGACGATCTGAAGGCTCAGCTCACGGAAGCCGGCATCACGCTCGAAACAACTGACACGGATGAGCAGGGGCAGAAACATTCAGACGATTCTCCAGCCGCTCAGTAAGTGTGTCACACAGACGTACCTCGGTACTGGACTTCATACGCTCGGCCTGTTGAACTGGATCCTTCAGCAGACCGGGCGTGCTGATGTCTATGTCAGCACCTTCAGTACATCAGAGGCCTTCCTGAACGGCTTTTACAACCTCCGGAAGAAGGCTCTGATAGGCCACAGCGTGCTGCTGGCAGACCTGAAGGCCTCACGCAAGACGCTGCACCTCTACCGACTCATGCAGTCATGCTTCGACTCCGTATATCTGGGCATGAACCACTCCAAGATCGTGCTCGTGCAGAATGACACACACCTGGTGTCTGTCATTTCCTCACAGAACCAGACATACGGCGACCGTGCGGAATGCACCATGGTCACTACTGACCAGATGGCATTCTATGACCTCTATTGCGGACTGAAAGATATCGTTGACAATAATTCAATACAGCTCAATGGACTATTCGACAAACTTGCTGAACGAGATCACGGAGTGCGCGAAAGCACTGATGACACCATCGCAGGTGTCCTTCCGTTTGGATATTGACGAGGTAAAGTTCCTCGACGATATCCATACCGTCGGCAATCCTGCCAGGCGTGCTTTCTTCAAAGGTCTGCAGGCGACCGATAATGAACTCCGCCAGCAGATCATCAACCTCATGCGCGCAGGCAGTCCTACGGCCATTGCCGACTGTCAGCAGCGCATCGAGCGACTGTTGAATGATATTAGTATATGAAATCCATAGTTCACTGTAACTCTGTAAATTACAAATGTCCCTTCCTGTAAACATTGATGACTATTCACGCTATATCGTCATGACTGACGAGCAGCTGCTGGCGGAACACGTAGGCAGCCATATATTGGAACGGCTGCACCGCCTGCGTGGGCTGTACGCCTACTGGCTCCAGTTCCCGGACAAGTTCGAGCGCGATATCCTGCAGCAGGACATGGCACTCTTCGGTGTCGGTCGTGCACAGGCTTACGATGACGTGCGCCTGGTGCAGATCCTGCTGGGCAACATGCAGCAGGCCACGCGCAACTTCATGCGGTGGAAAATCAACCAGGATCTGGAGGCAGACCTGAAAGCGGCACGGCGTGCGGCCGACCACAGGGCTGTTGCTTCTCTCGAGAAGGTGCGCGTGATGAACAACCGCACGGACAAGGAGGATGAGCCGGACACGAACTACGACCGTATCCCGCTCTTCGGCGTGGTGATGACCAGCAATCCTGCCGTCCTGAAGATAGAGGGCTACAACAACGAGGCAGCCCTGAGGAAGGATATCGAGAAGTTCAACCGTAAGTACAGCCGTGAGACCGAGAAGGATAGGGAATATACTGACTACGAGGAGGTAGAGGATGATGGAACAGCAGGAACCGATGTTTGAGCAGTACCTGAACGACGGCCAGGCCTACATGCTGATGATGAACCCGCGCGACCTCGTGGCCGAGTGCGGACGCGGATTCGGCAAAGGCCTTGTTCAGGCGGGACGCATCCTGAAGGCATCGCAGCTCATGGAAGGGTCGTGCGGAGCTTCTGTCTGCCCGTCAGTGAAGCGCGGACTGACGAACATCGTGCCTTCATGGATGGTCCACTGGGAGAACTGGGGCCTCAGGCGCGACCGCCACTACATCGTAGGAAAGAAGCCATGGAAGGCCTTAGGCTGGAAGAAGCCCATCTTCGAACCTGCCAACTGGGAGAACTCTATCGCTTTCTGGAACGGCAGCGTCCTCAACCTGGTCAGCCAGGATCGTAGCGGTACCAGCAACTCCCTGTCTCTCGACTACGTGGTGCTCGACGAAGCCAAGCTCCTTGACTTCGAGCAGCTGAAGGATGAGACGTTCCAGGCGAACCGTGGCAATCAGATGTACTTCGGTAAGTGCTACATGCACCACGGCATGACCATCACCAGCGACACGGCCATGACCAAGAAAGGCTCCTGGTACTTCCGCTATGAGCAGGAGATGGATCCGGCACTCGTGCGCGTCATGGAGGGGCTGGTGAATCATATATGGGTGCTGCAGCAGAAGATGAAAAAACACCCGGAACGCGCACTCTATTACGAGCAGAAAATCCGTAAGGAGGAAGAGCAGCTGAACTTCTTCCGATCGAAGTGCCTGCTCTACTGTAAATACTCCAGCATCGTCAACCTCGCAGTCCTCGGTAAGGAGTTCGTGCACCGCATGAAGCGTGAGCTGCCGCTGCTCACCTTCATGACCAGCATCATGTGCAAGCGCGTGGGCATCTCCCTCGACGGATTCTACGGCGGCATGCGCGAATCCGTCAACCTCTATACGGCTCCCAATAACAGCGTGCTGCAGCTGGAGGGACTGAATGCCGAGGGCGGCATACCGGATGACTGTCGCACTGACGGCGACCTGGAGCCGGATAAACCTATCATCATCGCCTTCGATGCGAACGCGCTCATCAACTGGCTCGTGTGCGGCCAGGTGGGTGATGACGGCCGCCTGCGCGTGATCAAAAGCTTCTTCGTCAAGTACGACCGCAAACTGGAGGAGCTGTGTGAGGACTTCATGGCGTACTACCAGCAGCACCGCCGTCATCAGGTCATCTTCTATTACGACTCCACGTTCCTGGGACAGGAATACGCGTCGTCCAAAGGCCAGAGCTTCGCCAACATCATCAAGAGCATGCTCAGGCGCCACCGGTGGACCGTCCGCGAGAAATACATCGGACTTCCCTGGGACCATATCAAGAAGAACGAACTGATCAACCGTATGTTCCAGGGCCGCGCAAAGCACCAGGTGCTCATCAACCGCGACAACAATCCGGACCTTCTCATCTCCATCCAGTCGGCAGGCGTCAAGAACGGCAAGAAAGACAAGTCAGGTGAGAAGCTCGCCGAGACGGAAGAGGACCGCCTGGAGGCCAGAACGGACGGCTCTGATGCCTTCGACACGCTCTGCATCGGTGTGGAGCGGTACCCAGTGGCTTGGGGGCGCGGCGGGCAGGTGAACGAATATCCTGAGTAGCTGCTGGCGGCTGTAGGTGACTGACACACCCCTTCCTTTCTGATGCACTTAACCAGCTGTCCTGCGCTCTGCAGGGCGGCTTTCTTTTTGCGGGTATCTCCTTTTCATTACATTGTCAGACGTTCCTATGCAGAGACATCCGCGCGGATGACATCAATCGTGCAGCACTGTGCTGCGCCTGGCTTCCGTGTGCGCCCCTGCAGCTGCCTGTTCGCTCCTGGGCGTCCTCACTGTTGGCCATCCCTGCAGACAGTCTTCTATGCTTGTCCTGACGTCTGACCGATGAACGGCAGTTGTCACCTTATTTTTTCCGAGACTCTCCGCCAGCGGGTTTTGATTTTTCCTTTGCAAAGGTAGCGCAAACGTCATCTGGCAAGTACCGTGACCTATTTCCGCACAAATAAAACGGCAGCCTTCCATCATTTTCGCGAAGTCACGAAAATGAGGTATTCCGTTTGATTTCCTTGAAATTCCTTGCCGTCACATGACTTCTTTTTGCTGCTCTCTTATGCACGTAAAAATTACAAAAGCCCACCGGCTTCAAGTTTAACTCTAAAAAAATAAAGATTATGACAACTACCATTCAGACATCGGTCATCGACTTCCAGTTCAAGCATTACAGAAGACAGTCAACTTACGCAGTTATAGTCAACGGTGAGGACGGCAACTATCAGGAGTTCGAAATAGAGGCAGCTTCAGAGGCTGAAGCACACAGCAAGGCAGACGCTATCGCACAGCAGTGCATGATCGACGTCACCTACGTGGAAGTCTATAGAATAGCATAGGAAACTTTATGTCTAACAATCAAATAAAAAGGAGATCAGATTATGGAAAATCAGAAAGCCACTCAGCAGATCACTGCACAGCTCGTCAAGTCAAACGCATCAGAGAACCTCGTTTGGGAAGTGTCAGTAACCAACAGCCGCCGCAAGAAGCACTACTGCAGGAACGCCCGCAAGACACTGAGCTTCCTCTTCATCCTCAAGAAGGAGACCGGCATCGCCATCGAGCACGATACCATCCGGCACCTCAAGGCCATCCTCGCCAAACAGCGAGCATCTTCACAAGCCCAGTCATAAGCTGGGCTTTTTTGTTGAACGCCTAAAACGACTGAAACGATGATGAAGTATGCGTTATTCCAGTACGTCCCGAGGAAACGCGTCAGACGCTTTCCTTTCGAGCAACAGGATATCAACAGGATGATCCTGGGATTCAAGGACGGCCGTAACGTCTATTCCCGATGGGCGGCCAGGGAGTTCGCAAGGGCACTGGCGGCCAACGACCTCACGGATACCGTCATCGTCTGCATACCGGCCAGCACCCGATACGCACACGCCAGACGCTGGAAACGCTTCTCCAGTGAGTTGTGCAGACTGACTGGGGCAGTCAACGGCTTCGACCGCGTACAGGTCAGCGGCTCGCGCAAACGGGCACACGTCACTGGAGAGTATGAGCTGTGCACCAACATCAAGCATTACGTGCATATCGACGCTGACTTCTTCAGGAACCGGAAGGTCCTGGTCATCGACGACATCTTCACGACTGGACAGTCATCCAGTGCGTTCATCGGCGCAATGCAGGCTGCCGGTGCCGACGTGCTGGGTGCATTGTTCCTGGCGAGAACAATCCGAATTCGCATCGATTAAGCAGAATCTAATCTGCTTGATATACATGTTTTGTGCCTTGAAATGTTAAAAATGAAGGTTTGTAGCAAAAAAGTTACGAAAAAATTTGGTGGTTTGTAACTTTATTGCTACCTTTGCATTGTCAGAAATGATAAAGCGCTCTTTAAATTAATTACATTTATGAAAGTCAATGAGTTGACTAGGAAGTTAAGGAAAGCGGGATGCTTCCTACTTCAACATGGTGCTAACCACGACTTATGGTACAGTCCTATAACAGGGAAGTGTACTCAAGTCTCGAGGCACGGAACTGAAGAGGTAAAGATTAAAACTCTTCGTAGTATCTATCAGGATTTACTCGGGCGAAAGCTCGGGTAAATCTTACCTCAGAGGGGTTGGCTCATCGGCAAATAGTGATGTATATTATCGGGCGCTTTTTAGGTGATTATAGTGAAAAAATGAGATATGACAAAGAAGGTAACAGTAACATTTGAGGCACAAAGTGATAAATCCTACTCGTGCATAGTCAATGAGAAGTTCGAGAAGTTCGGACTTATTGGCTATGGCGCAACTGCCCGTGAAGCAGAAAAGGATGTCTTTGTGGCTCTGTCAGAGCTGAAGGATAGGTTGGGTGATGATGTACCGCAAATTGAGATAAACGGACGCACCTTTGACGTTCCCTCATTCTTCAGTTATTATCCTTACTTCAACATCACCCAGCTGGCCAAGTTCGCAGGTCTTAATGCTACACAAGTGAGACAGTACGCCAGTGGCATACGCAAGCCTACAAAACAGAAGCTTGAGCAGCTTAATGAGGCTATAAGGAATATCGCAGAGACATTTCTATCAGACAGTCGTGCTTTCAGCATCGATTGACTTTATATAAATGTAATTTAAATGAGCAAAGTGAGGCCCTGATGCGTGAGCATCGGGGCTTTTCATGTCGCATGGTGCGCCATGACCGCGGATGCGCGGCTGGCGACACAAGTCACCCAGCGACACAAGCGGAAACGCTTGACATATTCCGCTTAAAAAAAAGAGGCAATTGCCTCGGGAGCGTAGGGCGGTGCGGGCTGTGCTGGCTGCAGTGGGGCGCTTTTTTCGCGCCCCACACCCCCGAAAGGCCGATAAACTGGGACTTTTATCGGCGGAGGTAGTGGAATTTATGCAAAAAACAGCCCAAATTGCCGCCTCGCGATGCAGCAATCCGGGGCCCAAAGCGGAAAAACGGGGCCAGTTGCCACCCTTCGGATGCCGGTTGCCTCCCGTTTTGGTTGAAAAATGAAAAAGTCTGCAAATGGTGCTTTCGTATCAGAAAAATTGTTTATCTTTGCAGCAAAATCGTATTTTATGGGTAATAACAATGATTTAATCTTTTTCAATTATTTGAAACGCCTTATAAAAGAGGATGGCTGCATTTGGCATGATTCAGGTGAAGGATTCCTTTGGACTGAAAAGCTTAGTCCGTCTAAGTTTATAGTGTGGTTTTATTATCTGCACGCTGATGAAATAAAAATCATCATAGGTGTAAACGGTTTCCAAAAAGGTGCTATCTCCTTGGATGAAATCCACTTAATGAGGCTTTACAGAGCTATAGATGGAAAAGGGGATAAAGTTACGGATATCACAAAGGGCGAATGGAATTCAATGATGTCATACCTATATAATGAAACATTGGAAGCAATGAAAATGTCAAAAAAGGCATGATGATGCTTTTCTCTCAGAAAATTTGTTTATCTTTGCCGCACGATTTAATTTTTTGGCTTATGAAAAAGGTATTTTTTATTTTGATTGCGGCTCTGATGAGCCTGGGCGCTCAGGCGCAAAGTGTAGGGTACATGGGTACTATTGACGAGACCGATTTAATCGGAACATGGGATGTGTCGTCTGTCAGCGGGACATACCCCTATAACAGAACAAAGACACCAACACAGTTTAAGTTCTCTTCAGATGGCTCATTCACGGAAATAAGGGATTATACCAGTGCTGAGCAATTTAGGGCTTTCTTTATTACAAACGGGAACAAGCTCCATATTAATAGTGGCTATAACAACTTCAATGCCGAAGCATTTATTATAGAGGATTATTACACGAATAGCTACATGACTCTGAAATCATTGGACAGGACATTTACCATGCATCTGAATAAAACGACATCTTCTGTAAATGCTGCAAGGTATGAAGTCGTTGGTGACAGTGCAATGCACAACCTTCAAGGCATAAAAATCGACTCTCCAGAGGGCATTTACATACAAAACGGAAAGAAATTCGTTGCAAAATGAAAATATTTCCCGAAATCTCTTGCAGGTTTCGGGATTTTTGCTTACCTTTGCCATCGCTAAACAAA
>CACXJZ010000034.1 GCA_902768105.1 uncultured Prevotellaceae bacterium | reverse complement strand
GAAGAGTGACTACTTCGGCAAGTATTACGGCCGTGCAGTCAGAGTATCAACGCTGAACACGCGAGGACTGTCGGAGCACATCGCACAGCACGGCAGCGTGTGGACCATCGACATCGTGGAGGGCATTCTGCGCAAGCTGGCAAGCTGTGTGCCCGAGCTGGTGGGCCAGGGCGTGGCCGTGAAGCTGGACGGACTGGGAACGTTCTTCCCGACGCTGGAGAACAAGAAGGAGGGCGCCGACACGGTCGAGGACTTCGACGTGGCAGAGAACATCGTGGGTGTGCACATCCGCTACACGCCCGAGGGCGATGAGTTGGACCGCATCACCTCGAGGGCCTTCAAGGAGAAGGTGCAGCTGAAGCCCCGCAGCGTGGTGGAGATCACGAAAACCACCGTGGACGGCAAGGTGAAGCGCACGCAGCGCTACACGCCCGTGGACCAGTGGGTGGAGCCGACACCGTAAAGGCAGCCCCCTGTAGTCCCCCAAAAGGGGGACGAAAGGAGGGAGTGCTTCCACCTTTCAGCAAAGAACCTCCCCTAAAAGGGGAGGCTTTTTTGTTCTGACGAAAGAAAAATGGTAAATTATTTGCGTTTTTTCTTTGTTTCCATTATCTTTGAGACTGCGTCTCGAAGGTACTCTCGCTCGAAAAAACTCAAGATTCTCTTGGTTTTTTCCTCACTTAATCGTACTTTGAGACTACGTCTCGAACGTAGGCTGCACCTCGGAAATAAAAATAAATCATGATTTATTTTGTATTTCGCTCGGTTTGCACTACCTTTGCCCCTTGAAATGATGCTGGAACTGCATAATGTGATACTCAAGCCGCTGAGACAGAGCGTGTCGCTGACGGTTAGCGATGGTCAGCTGGCGTGCATCTGCGGACCGAAAGGTGCGGGGAAGACGGCGGTGTTGCGTGCCGTGATGGGGATGCTGCCCATTGACGGCGGGCACATCAGCATTGACGGTGAGCTTCTGACGCCGTTGTCGGCGCCTTATTTCCGCAAGCAGATGGGCTACGTGCCCAGCAGGCTGGTGCCCCTTCCCGGACAGGACAGGGTGTGCGACGTGCAGCAGCAGTTGCTGGCCCTTGGCGCCAACCGCCAGTTGAGGCTGGAGACGGAGGACGATCGCCCGTGGCAGTCGCTGACGGTCGAGGAGCGTTATCTGGTGCTGGCAGACTGCGTGGTGAGGCAGCAGCGACGGCTGGTGCTGATGGACGAGCCTGAGACGTTGCTCAGCGAGGAGGCTGCGATGGAGGTTGTCGGCCTGCTGCGCGAGCTGTCGAACGCTGGTGCGGCGGTGCTCATGGTGAGCAACCAACAGACCATTTTGAACATGACAAACAATATCATAGAACTCTGATATGAAGAAATCGGCTGTAAACATCAGACTCATGTTGCCCATGATGGTCAGCGCATCGCTGCTGGTGGCTGTGACGGGCATCATTGACTACCTGCTGCTGCGCTGGCAGATAGACAATTTCCAACCGCTGTGCATGGTGCCCGTGCTGCTGTTTCTCGCAAGCGAGACCTTTGTGGTGGGGCGTACGGGAATGCTCATTCATTACCACATTCGCCATACGCAGGAGGGGCTGCGCGAGTTTCTGGTGGGCAATGGTGCCAAGCAGTTCGAGGCGCTGCTGCCTTACTACCGGCACGTGATGGGGCGCACGTTCGTGCTGTCGCTGTGGCGCTGGGTGGTGGTGGCGCTGATGACGCTGTTTGCCCTGTGCTTCGTGCTGCTGTTTGGGGGGCTGACGTTCGTTTCCGTGCTGTGGCTGTTTGCCGGCATCATGCTGTCGGTGGTGCTCTGCTCGATGCTGTCGCTGCTGTTTGCTGCCTTCCTCTACGACCGTCTGAATTAGTTTTTGAAAATAAAATTTGAGAGCGACCAACGGGCCGCTCTCAACCAACACAAAAACTAAACTAGACTTAACTAAAGATTATGAGGGATTTTCACAAACCCTATCATAACAAGTGCAAAGTTACAAACTTTATTTGAAACTTGCAACTTATTTGCGAATTATTTTTGTATTTTAATGCGAAAAACCTATAAATGCACGGTTTTCCCCATTAAATAGTGGTCGAGAATGACCATTGCGGCCATTGCTTCGACTACGGGAACGGCTCGCGGAAGCACGCAGGGGTCGTGACGACCCTGAGCCTTGACCTCTGTTGCGTTGCCCTCGACGTCGATTGTGGGCTGTTTACGCAACAAAGTGGCCACGGGCTTGAAGGCTACGCGGAAGTAGATGTCCTGACCGTTGGAGATGCCGCCTTGTATGCCGCCGCTGTGGTTGGTCTTGAGCTGACCGTTGTCAAAGACGTCGTTCTGCTCGCTGCCTCGCTGGCTGACGCCGGCAAAGCCTGCGCCGTACTCGAAGCCCTTGACGGCATTGATGCTCAGCATGGCTGCGCCGAGGTCGGCATGCAGCTTGCTGAACTCAGGTTCGCCCAGACCGGTGGGACAGCCCTTGATGACGCAGCTGATGATGCCGCCGATGGTGTCGCCCTCGGCCTTGACCTCGCTGATGAGCTGCTCCATAGCCTCGCCCTTGGCGGGGTCAGGACAGCGCACGGCATTCTCTTCGCGGCGCGCGAGGTCGTAATGGGTGTAGTCGTGCTCGAGCGCGATGGCGCCCACCTGCTGGGTGTAGGCCTCGATGCTGATGCCCACCTGTCGGAGGGCGAGCTTGGCCAGTGCACCGGCTACGCAGCGGCTGATGGTGATGCGTGCCGAGGAGCGTCCGCCTCCGCGATGGTCGCGCGTGCCATACTTATTGTAGTAGGTATAGTCGGCATGTGAGGGACGGAACAGGTTACGCAGGTTCTCGTAGTCGTGGGAGTGCTGGTCCTCGTTGCGGACGATGAAGCCGATGGGCGTTCCTGTGGAGACTCCCTCGAACACGCCGCTCAGCAGCTCTACCTGGTCTTTCTCGTTGCGGCTCGTGGTGATGCTGCTCTGGCCGGGACGCCGGCGGTTGAGCTCCTGCTGGATGAAGTCCATGTCAATGAGGATGCCGGCAGGCATGCCATCAACGACACCGCCAATGGCAGCGCCGTGACTCTCACCAAACGTGGTCAGCGTAAATATGTTTCCGAACGTATTTCTCACTTTCTTGCCCTTTTACCTTTTACATTTTTGAATTTTTACATTTTTACATTTCCACCTTTTAGTGGCAATGACCGCAGCCACAGCCGCAGCCGTCACCGTGCTCATGATGGTGGTCGTGGTCGCAGCCGCAGCCGCCCTCACACTCGTCACAGCCACAGTCGCAGCCCTCGCCGTGCAGGTGGTTGATGAGGTGCTGGATCTCCTCCTTGGTGGCCTCGCGGTTCTCGGCCACCTCTCCGCGGAACAGCAGCGTCTCGCCTGCCAGCGGATGGTTCAGGTCCATCTTCACCTTCTCGTCGGTCACCTCAACGACACGGCCGTAGAAGTGGTTGCCGTCCTCGTTCTGCAGGGGCACCACGGCTCCCTTGTAGATGTGCTCGTTGTCGAAGTGTCCGTTGATGGTGAAGATTGAGCGCTCCAGGTCGAGCACGCGCTCCTCAACGCGGTCACCGTAGGCCTCGTCCTTCGTCAGCTGGAAGGAGAAGGTCTCTCCCTTTGCCAGGTCCTTGACGTTGTTCTCGAAGGCCTCGAGTGCGAAGCCGAATCCGCTGATGAAGTCGAACGGACGCTCGGGTGAGGTCTGTTCTACCAGGTGTTCTCCTTGCTCATCTACCGTGTAGAGCTTGTACTGCACGGAGATATACTTGTTTCTCATTTCTGCCATAAAATTGTTTGATTCTACATGATTTTGGGTACAAAGGTACTGTAAACTAAGCGAAACCCCAAAATAATTAGGATAATTTTTGTTTTATGTCGTGTTGGCGACGGTAATGCAGCAGGTAGTAGGCGCCGGCAATGACAACATACACCATAGCTACCTGGAGCGGGCTGGGCTGTAGGCCGTCGATGCTGGCAAAGGGTAGGGAGGCGACCCATGCCGTCCACTGGTTGAGCCACGATGCCAGCGTTGCGGGGATGACGATGACGGCGGACTGGACTGCCGGCCAGAAGCTGAGGAGCAGCGCGAAGAACATGGTGTAGAGAATGAGCGTGGCCAAGGGAATGGCGAGGTAGTTGGCCAGCAGGAACCATACGGAGAAGCGGCCGAAGTAGAACGCCACGAGGGGTGCGGTGCCTATCTGGGCGGCGACGGTGACGTAGGTCATGGACAGGAGACTGCCTGTGACTCTTCCGAAGAGCGAGTTCTGGCGCGTGGTGAAGAGGGAGCTGAACACGGGCACGAACAGCAGGATGGAGAGCACGGCGGCAAACGACAGCTGGAAGCCGACATCGAACAGCGCATAGGGATTGCTGACGAGCATGACGATGGCTGTCAGGGCGAGGGTGTTGACGGGCGTCTTCCTGCGGTTGAGCAGGGACACGAAGGCGTAGATGGTAATCATAACGGCTGCACGCACGACGCTCGACGGCATGCCTACCAGCAGCACGAAGCTCCAGACGGAAGCGATGATGAGCAGCTGACTGAGCAGCTGCCAGCGACGGCTGCGGAAGAGTAGGGACAGGAGCATGTAGATGATGCCCAGGTGCAGGCCGCTGAGCGCCAACAGGTGGGACGTGCCTGCCACGGAGAACTGCTCCTTCTGCTCGGGGCTGACGGCATGCTTGTCGCCAAGCGTCATGGCGGCGAGGATGGAGGAGCCCTCCTGTCCCTCCTGTGTGGGGATATTGCTGAGTAACTCGTGGCGCTGTTGGAGAAAGAAGAGACGGGCCCTGCTGACGGCTCCGATGTCGTTCAGCGAAACGCTCTCACGCTTCCAGCGCGACTGCCAGACGAACGTCTCGCCGACGTAGGCGTGCGTCTCCAGCCACGTGCGGTAGCTGCCTTGTGCCGACAGGGGCTTGATGGCGGAGTGGATGATGAGCCCGTCGCCCACGTGAAGCTGCTGGCTCCGCTCGTCGTGCATGATGCGTAGCTGTATCTTCTGTCCGGTGGTGGCAAGGAGGGCGTCCATAGAGAGCGTCTTGCCGCGCTCCACGGCCTCGGAGCTGACGATGACGGCATAGCTGTGTTCCCCGGACGGCCACGCCACCTGGAGCTGTGACTTCTGATGGAGGCAGAGCAGGCAACCCATCACCATGCAGGCTGCCTGGATGTAGAGGCTCTGCAGCGTCTGGAACTTACGAAGGAGGAATGCTGCTGCCAGCGTTGCCAGCAGCGTAACAAGCAGAATGACTTCATGGCACTCCACGAAACGTCCGACCATGATGCCGATGATGAGGCAGACGGCCGGCCGGAGCAAGGGTGCTATGATATTGTTGGACATGGACTATGGTGGCGACAGCAATTCTTCACTCTTCACTCTTCACTTTTCACTTCAAATACTGCGGCGTGTATCCCTTCGTGCTGCGTGCCACCTCTTCGGGCGTGCCCGTAGAAAGGACCTCACCGCCGCGGCGTCCGCCTTCAGGTCCCATGTCGATGATGTGGTCGGCCTGACGGATGACGTCGAGGTTATGTTCGATGACGATGACGGTATTGCCACGGTCCACAAGCCGGCGAAGCACCTCCATCAGGATGCGTATATCTTCGAAGTGCAGGCCTGTGGTGGGTTCGTCGAGGATATAAAGGGTCTTTCCCGTATCTTTCTTCGACAGCTCGGCTGCCAGTTTGATGCGCTGGCTCTCGCCGCCGCTGAGGGTGGTGGAGGGCTGTCCCAGCTTGATGTATCCCAGTCCGACGTCCTGTATGGTCTTGATTTTACGCAGGATGTCGGGCACGTTCTCAAAGAACTCCACAGCCTGGTTGATGGTCATGTCGAGCACATCGGCAATGGACTTGCCCTTATAGCGCACCTCGAGCGTCTCGCGGTTGTAACGCTTGCCGTGACACACCTCGCAGGGCACCATCACATCGGGCAGGAAATTCATCTCGATGGTCTTGTAGCCATTGCCGCCGCATTCCTCGCAGCGTCCGCCCTTGACATTGAACGAGAAGCGTCCGGGCTTATAGCCGCGAATCTGTGCCTCAGGCAGATGGACAAACAGCGAGCGAATGTCGCTGAACACACCGGTGTAAGTGGCGGGATTTGAGCGTGGTGTGCGGCCGATGGGCGTCTGGTCCACGTCGATCACCTTGTCAATATGCTCTATGCCCTCAATGCTGTCGTAGGGCATGGGCTGCTTCAGGGAACGGTAGAAGTGCTTGGAGAGGATGGGGTAGAGCGTCTCGTTGATGAGCGTTGACTTGCCGCTGCCGCTGACTCCCGTGACGACGATGAGCCTGCCCAGCGGGAAGGTGACGTCGATGTTCTTGAGGTTGTTGCCGCGACAGCCCTTGAGAAGAAGACTCTTCCCCGACCCCTTCTTGCTCCCCTCCATAACAGGGAGGGGCAGGGGGTGGGTCTCCTTCAAATACTGCGCCGTGAGCGTGTCGCTCTTCAGCAATTCTGCCGGCGTACCTTGGAAGACGACCTCGCCGCCTTTGCGTCCAGCGCGGGGACCGATGTCAACGAGATAGTCGGCAGCGAGCATCATGTCCTTGTCGTGCTCCACCACGATGACAGTGTTGCCGATGTCGCGTAACTCCTTGAGTGAGCGGATGAGTCGTTCGTTGTCACGCTGGTGCAGACCGATGCTTGGCTCGTCGAGGATATAGAGCACGTTGACCAGCTGAGAACCTATCTGCGTGGCCAGGCGGATGCGCTGGCTCTCGCCGCCGGAGAGCGAGGCCGACTGACGGTTGAGTGCCAGATAGTCGAGTCCCACATCGAGGAGGAAGTCCAGTCGTGTGCGTATCTCCTTGAGGATGGGCTCTGCGATTTGCCGCTGAGCCGCTTCCAGCTTCTTGCTATTGGAGGTTGCCAGGTCATCCATCCACTCCTTGAGCTCTCCTAAATCCATTTCCGCCAGCTCGGCAATGTTCTTGTCGGCAACTTTGTAGGACAGCGCTTCACGATTGAGCCGCTTTCCGTGGCACTCTGGACACTCGCACTCAGCCATGAACTGGTCGGCCCACTTCTGGCCGCTGGTGGAGTCGTCGTTGTCGATGACGGAACGCAGGTATTTCACCACACCGTCGAAGCTGACGAAGTAGTCGCTTGACGTGTGGACCAGCTCCTTGTCGATGCGAACGTTGTCTAACGAACCGTAGAGAATCTCGCTGAGGGCTTCTTCGGGAATGTCCTTGACGGGAGTCTTCAGCGTGCAGTCGTACTTCTGGAGTATCGCATCAATCTGCCAGAAAATCATCTGGTTCTTGTACTTGCCGAGTGGTGCAATGGCTCCTTCATGGATGCTCTGGCGACGGTCGGGAATGACCTTGTCGAGGTCTATCTCATTGATGTAGCCGAGACCCTTGCAACGGGGACACGCCCCAACGGGAGAGTTGAACGAAAAGTTGTTAGGCGCTGGGTCATTGTAAGATATGCCCGTTGTAGGACACATCAGACGACGGGAGAAATACTTGGTGTTACCCGTCTCGTAGTCCATAATCATTAGAAGACCTTCACCCGTTTTCATGGCCAGCTGGACACTCTTCTTGAGACGACTGTTGGGGACAGCCAGACGGTCAATCACCACTTCGATGTTGTGGTTCTTATAGCGATCGACCTTCATGCCGGAGGTAATCTCGTGCAGCTTGCCGTCGATGCGGACATGCAGGTAACCCTTGCGACGCATGGACTCAAAAAGCTCGCGGTAATGTCCCTTGCGGCTACGGACGACAGGTGCCAGAATCAGGATTTTATGACCGGAATAGTCGTTCTCAATCATCTCGAGCAGTCGCTCCTCGGTGTATTTCACCATCGGCTCGCCTGTGTGGTAGCTGTAGGCCTTTCCTGCACGGGCAAAGAGCAGGCGCAGGAAATCGTATATCTCGGTGGTGGTACCAACGGTGGAACGCGGGTTCTTGTTGGTGGTCTTCTGCTCAATGCTGATGACGGGGCTGAGTCCGGTTATCTTATCGACATCAGGACGCTCCAGTCCGCCCAGGAAGTTGCGGGCATAGGCAGAGAACGTCTCGATGTAACGGCGCTGGCCCTCGGCGAAGATGGTGTCGAAGGCAAGTGACGACTTACCTGACCCACTCAGTCCTGTGATGACGGTGAGTGACTGACGGGGAATCTCTACGTCGATGTTCTTCAGGTTGTGGACGCGTGCTCCCCAGACGTTGATGGTCTCTTTCCTATTGGTGCTCATCGTTCAGGAATCCTCTCAGCAGGTTGACATCACGCTTGATGGTGTGCTCACGGCCGTCGCTTCCCTTGGCCTTGACGAGCACGAAGTAGGTGCCTTGCTTGGCGGGATGCCCGTTCCAGTTGCCGTCCCATCCGCCGTCGAGGTCGGTCCATTCGTAGATTTTCTGTCCCCACCTATTATATATAATGGCACGAAACTCTTCGATGCCTGAGTGGCTTTTGACCTTCAGAACGTCGTTGATACCATCGCCGTTGGGTGAGAAGGCGTTGTAAATCTCAATGTGGCTGACCGCAGTGGTCTCGTCTGTGCTCTCGTCTGTGGTCTCTTCGGTCTGTGCCTGAAGAGCCGTACTAACGAGTACGAGTATCAATAGGAGAATGATTTTTTGCTTTTTCATGTTGCAAAAGTACGAAGAAAGGTCTATAATGCAAAATATTTTCCCATTTATTTTTTTCTTTGCCCACTAAATCGTATCTTTGCACTCGAATTGACTTAAAACTGAAAGAATGATGAAACTTTGGACACGATATGTGGTCATGCTGATGCTGGCTGTGCTGACTGCTCAGGACATAGCAGCGCAGGAAACACAGTGGCGCGACATGCACAAGGTAAAACGTAAGGAGACCATCTATAGCATCGCCCGTGACTACGGCATCACAGTGGATGAACTCATTAAGGCTAACCCTGAGATGGCGACACCTGACTACGTGCTGAAGAAAGGCACATTCGTATGCATTCCTTATCCGTCGCCCGTGGCTGTCGTTGACACGGCGACTGTCACGCCCCAGTCGCCCCAGCCGGTACGTCAGGGCAAGACAGACATGCGGGAACGTGAAATCCGTGTGGGTGTGATGCTTCCGCTGCATAAGGTGAACGGTGACGGTCGTCGTATGACGGAGTATTATCGTGGTGTGCTGATGGCCTGCGACAGTCTGCGACAGGCGGGCATCTCAGTGGATATTCATGCATGGAACGTGGCAGAGGGAACAGACATCGGACAGTTCCTGACACCTGAAGCAGCACAGCTGGACCTGATTATCGGTCCCTTGTACTCGAAGATGGTGCCGCAGTTGAGCGCCTTTGCAGCAGAGAACGATATCCGCGTGCTCATACCTTTCTCGATTGATGCGCCGGAGGTGGCTCAGAACCGCATGCTGTTCCAGGTGTATCAGGCTCCGCAAGACTTCAACCGCCTGACCGTAGAGCGCTTCATGCAGCAGTTCCGTGACTATCACCCGGTCATCATTGACTGTGCTGACTCAACGAGCACGAAGGGTAGCTTTACGCGTATGCTGCGTCAGCGTCTGGACGAAGAGGCTGTCACGTACGGACTGACGAGCCTGAGCACCAGCGATGCAAAATTCGTGCAGAACTTCAGTCAGGCACAGCGTAATGTCGTCGTGCTGAACTCAGAAAACCAGAAGTCGCTGCGTAAGGCTATCTCCAAAATCAATGCCATGCTGCTCGATAACCAGGAGCTGGAGCTGACGCTGTTCGGATATACGGAGTGGATGCTCTATACGAGTCGTAATCTGGATAACTTCTATAAACTGGATGTGCACATTCCCGCAGCGTTTTATTATGACGCCCAGTCGCCTCGCACGAAGCGCATAGAGTTGAAGTACCGCTGGAACTTCCATGCGGACATGATGAACTCGTTGCCCCGATTTGCCATAACGGGTTTTGACCATGCGTTCTATTTCATCAAGGGCCTGCACATGTACGGCAAGCATTTTACGGGAGCTGCCGGAATGGTGGGCTATCCCCCCATACAGACTCCTTTGCAGTTTGAACGTGTCGGCCAGGGTGGGCAGGAAAACCACAACATCATGTTCATTCACTATACGCCGGAGAAGCGCGTGGAAACTATCAAGTTCTAAATGAAACAGAAATTCTTGTTCTACATACTTGTGGGCTGTCTGACAGTCACAACAGCCAAGGCACAGATTGGTGAACACCGCGATGAGTTTGCGGTGGGTATAAGCGGAGGCTATGTCATGAGTAGCATCAATTTCCAGCCGGAGGTCCCCCAGCAGCAGTTGGGAGGCGTGATTGGCGGTCTGACGTTCCGATACACCACAGAGAAATACTTTAGCAGCATCTGTGCTCTTGTCGCTGAGGTAAACTACGCACAGATAGGCTGGAAAGAGGAGATCCTTGACTTGAAAGACCAGCCCGTCATCAACGCTGTGACAGGCATGCCCGAGGAGTATCAGCGTCGCATCAACTACCTACAGATTCCGATATTGGCACGACTGGGGTGGGGACGTGAGCGTAAGGGTTTACAGTTCTTCTTCGAGGCTGGACCGCAGATGGGCATTTTCCTGAATGAGAAGACGGAAGCCAACTACGTTTTGGAGGAGCGCAACTATGCTGCCCGTACGTCGAAGATTATCAATCAGGAGGATATGCCCGTGGAAAACAAGTTCGACTATGGTATAACGGGTGGTATCGGTCTGGAGTTTTCCATTCCCAAGGCTGGTCATATCATGCTGGAAGGCCGCTATTACTACGGACTGGGAAACATCTACGGAAATTCGAAGCGTGACTACTTCGGACGCTCCAACTTCAGCAACATCGTCATCAAGATGAGCTACCTGTTTGACATCGTGAAAACAAAAAACAATAAAATAAAATAAGCTATGTTCAAAAGTCATCCTAAAGGACTGCTGCAGGCAGCCCTCAGTAACATGGGCGAGCGCTTCGGCTACTATATCATGAACGCCGTGCTGGTGCTCTTCCTCTGTTCAAAGTTCGGTCTTTCTGACGAGACCAGTGGTGTTATCTATTCCTGCTTCTATGCAGGCATATACGTATTGAGTCTGGTGGGTGGTATCATCGCTGACCGTACGCAGAACTACAAGGGTACCATCATGACGGGTCTCATAGTCATGGCGCTGGGTTACGTCATCCTGTCAGTACCCATCCTGGCAACGGCAGGCAACATCTCGTGGCTGCTGCCGCTGACGTGTCTGGCCTTGTTCCTGATTGCCTTCGGTAACGGTCTGTTCAAGGGCAACCTGCAGGCTATCGTGGGACAGATGTACGATAACTTTGAGGCGGAGGCCGCCAAGAAAGGCGAGGCGGAGTTGCTTAAGGCCAAGAGCAAGCGTGACTCCGGTTTCCAGATTTTCTATGTGTTCATCAACATCGGCGGACTGGTTGCTCCCTTTGTCGCTCCGCTGCTGCGCTCGTGGTGGCTGAAGGTCAACGGACTGACCTACGATGCTTCGCTGCCCGCCCTTTGTCATAAGTATCTGGACGAGGGTGCTGCCATGTCGGCTGACTCTTTGCAGAACCTGAACGAGCTGATAGCGAAGGTAGGTGGCTCGGCTGCCGACCTGGGGGCTTTCTGTTCGCAGTATCTGGACATCTTCAATACAGGTATCCACTATTCGTTTATCGCCTCGGTGGTGGCTATGCTTATCTCGCTGATTATCTTCCTCTTCTCACGTGGTATGTTCCCCACGCCGGGCAAGAAGGAAGCAGTGGTTTCGGAGAACTATACGGAAGAGGAGAAGAAGGCTATGGCATCGGAAATCAAACAGCGCATGTACGCCCTGTTTGCCGTGCTGGGTATTGCCGTGTTCTTCTGGTGGTCGTTCCATCAGAACGGAACGTCGATGTCTCTCTTCGCGCGTGACTTCGTCAATACGTCCATCTTCCCACCTGAGATTTGGCAGGCTGTCAATCCGTTCTTCGTCATCGTACTGACGCCTATCGTCATGTGGGTGTTCACCAGACTGGAAGGTGCCGGACGTGCTATTTCCACCCCGCGAAAGATTGCCTATGGTATGGGTATCGCAGGCATCGCCTACCTCTTCATGACGCTGTTCTGCTACGTGCAGGGCTATCCCTCGGCAGAGACTTTCACGGCACTCGACACGAACGCGGCTGACGCTATGAAGTCGGGGGCATGGGTGCTCATCGTATATTATTTCTTCATGACGGTGGCTGAGCTGTTCATCTCGCCGCTGGGACTGTCGTTCGTTTCGAAGGTGGCCCCGAAGAACCTGCAGGGTCTCTGTCAGGGTCTCTGGCTCGGTGCGACGGCTGTGGGTAACGGTCTGCTGTGGATTGGTCCGCTGATGTATAACAAGTGGTCTATCTGGGAGTGTTGGGCCATCTTCTTTGCCGTCTGCCTTATCTCTATGGGTGTGATGTTTGGCATGGTGAAGTGGCTGGAACGGGTGACTAAGTAAAGTTTATAGTTTACAGTTTAAAGATTTTTAGGTTAGAGATTGTGGCGTTGTCCTTTCTCCCTTTCATTGTACTGATTGTACTGATATCGTGTTGCGTTGCCGTCTTTGGCAACGCAACGCTTGATGGTGCCAGTCAAGTGACGCTCATGGTGGCTTCGGCGGTGAGTGTGCTCGTGGGGCACTTCGCCAAGCGACTGAAGTGGGAGGACCTGGAACGGGAGGTGACCAACAAGATTGCCAGTTGTACACCGGCCATCATCATCCTGCTGCTGATAGGTGCCATTGGTGGCACGTGGATGGTGTCGGGCATCGTGCCGACGATGATCTACTACGGCATGCAGATTATCCGTCCCGAGGTGTTCCTGGTCAGCAGCAGCCTGTTGTGTGCGCTGGTCAGTCTGATGATTGGCTCGTCGTGGACGACGGTAGCTACGATAGGCGTAGCGCTGATGGGCATCGGCAAGGCACATGGCTTTGATGACGGCTGGATAGCAGGCTCCATCATTACGGGGGCCTACTTCGGCGATAAGCTGTCGCCACTCTCTGATACTACGGTGCTGGCCTCCAGCGTGTCGGGCACGCCGCTCTTCACGCATATCCGATACATGCTTTATACCACCGTGCCGACGTACTGCGTGTCGCTGGTCATCTTCCTGATAGCAGGATTCGTGATGAACGTGTCAGGACAGGGGAATGTGATGGAGTTCATGGTGGTGCTGGAGCGTACGTTCGTCATCAGTCCGTGGCTTCTGTTGGTGCCGGTGATGACGGGTGTGATGATTGCCCGACGATGGCCGTCGATGGTGGTGCTCTTCCTGGCTATCCTACTGGCTGTCGTCATGGGGCTGCTGTTCCAACCGGAACTGGTGTATCGCATATCGGAAGTTTCCGGAGAATCCGATATTACCGCCCTCTACAAAGGCATGATGCGCGTGTGCTACGGCAGTACGGACATTGATACGGGCATACCGGAACTCAACGAACTGGTACATACCAGCGGCATGGGAGGCATGATGCCCACCATCTGGCTTATCATCTGTGCACAGACTTTTGGTGGGGCGCTGACGGCAACGGGACAGTTGCAAGACCTGATGCGCTTGGTGCTACGTTTCGTGAAGGGCACGGCATCGCTCGTGGCATCGACTGTCGGCACGTCACTCTTCTGCAACATTGCATTAGCCGACCAGTATCTGTCAATTATGCTGGCCAGTCAGATGTTTAAGGACACATACAAGGAGCGTGGTTATGAGGAACGCTTGCTGAGCCGCAGCTGTGAGGACGGTGCTACCGTTACCTCCGTGCTCGTTCCTTGGAATACGTGCGGCCTGACGCAGAGCACGGTGCTGGGTGTGGCTACGCTGACTTATTTGCCTTATTGTTTCTTTAACCTGCTTTCTCCTGTTACGAGTGTCGTTGTGGCAGCAATAGGATGGAAGATTAAACGCAGAAAAGCATGAAAAGAGCAGAACGTTACGAGCGTATGCTGGCTTACTTCCGTGAGCAGATGCCAGAGGTGCAGACCGAATTGGAATTCGGTAGTGTTTTCCAGTTGTTGGTGGCTGTGGTGCTGAGCGCACAGTGTACAGACAAACGTATTAACCAAGTGACACCCGAACTGTTCCGCCGTTTCCCTGATGCTAAGTCGATGGCAGCAGTAGAGCCTGAGGATGTGCTGGAGTATATCAGCAGCGTTTCCTATCCGAACTCAAAGGCTGAACATCTGGTAAAGATGGCTCGCATGCTGGTGGAGCGCCACGATGGTGAGGTTCCTGCTGACATGAATGCATTACTGGACTTGCCTGGTGTCGGTCGCAAGACGGCAAACGTGGTGCAGAGCGTTGCTTTCGGTCGTGCCACGATGGCTGTCGATACGCACGTGTTTCGTGTCAGCCACCGCCTGGGACTCGTAACGAAACGTGAGGACACACCTTTCAAGGTGGAGCAGATGCTGGTAAAAAATATACCCGAGGAAGATATTCCTCGGGCACATCATTGGCTCTTGTTACACGGCCGTTATGTCTGTACGTCGCGCCGTCCTCATTGTGAGAAGTGCGACCTGCGTTCTATCTGCGCTTCTTGTGTCCCCAGTGCTTCCACATGTCGCGGTAAAAGCGATCCTCAGCCTTGATGACTTCAAAGACCTTGCTGGCAGGCAGCACGTTCAGGAACTTGTTGTGGTAGGTCTGCTGCAGGGTTTTTAGTTCCAGATCCATCTGGTCAGCCTTCTTGATGGCATCCTTGTAACCGGCCTCGTCGGTGAGGGGCTTCATCCTCAGTTCACGCTGACGGGCATAGATGGCACGCTGCTTGTCGTGCATCTCTCCGAAGAGCGGCAGGAACTTGGCTGCCTCTTGTGGCGTCAGTTTGGCTTCTTTGACAATAAACTCCTGCAAGTCGGCCTTGAACTTCTCTGGTGAGAACTTCATGGGACCTTCCTGTGCAAAGGCCATCATGGTGACGAGCAGACATACAATGGTAATTGATAACTTCTTCATGACTATTCCTTTTTATTCAGAGAGACAGGCGTAGATGTCGGCATTGTCGAGCATGACATAGTCGGCAGCTTCATCCATGAATTCGTCATCAACTGTATTCGTCATATTGGTAGCGACAGCAGGCTCGGCCGGCTCGTCAGTACGATTCAGGTACATGGTAATGCTGAAGATGGCAATACACAAGCATGCTGCGGCCAGCAGTACTGGACGTAATAGTTTCATGCGTGCGGTACGGGCTGGTGCTGTCGTCTGTCGCTCTGGCAGCTGCTCCATGAACTGCTCAGTAAAGCGGTCAAAGTAGCCTTCTGGCACCCTGAAAGGGGTTCCCTTGCCCATTTTTTCTTGGATGATTTTTTCTTCGTCTCTCATTCTTTTATTCCTTTTTGTATATATGACGTATAATCATTGAAAAAGTTTAATCGTGTTGCTTTAAATATTCTGCAATTTTCTTCACAGCAATGTGATATGAGGCTTTCAGCGCCCCTTCTGAAGTATTTAGCATGCGACTTATCTCGCTGTACTTCAAGTCGTCATAGTAACGCAGGTTGAAGACGGTGCGCTGCACATCGGGCAGTAATGCGATGGCTGCCTGCAGCTTGGCCTGTGCCTCGTCACCGTCGAAGTAGCGGTCGGCCAGAAGCATATTGGCAATGCCTGCCTGCTCGTTGTCGGCGCTGACGGCGGTGATGCGTTTGTTCTTTCTGACGAAGTCGAGGCTTTCGTTGATGGCTATGCGGTAGAGCCAGGTGGAGAGCTTGGAGTCGGAGCGGAACGTGTCGATGCTGTTCCATGCTTTGAGCAGCGCGTTCTGCATCACGTCGTCGGCATCATCATGGTTGAGGACGATGCGACGCACCTGCCAGTACAGTTGTTCGCTATACTGCTTAACGATAATCCCAAACGCTTGTCGCTGCGTCTGGGGATTACGTAACATGGAAAGAATCTCTTTCTCAGAAAGGGGAGTGCTCATCGGATGGCAATCTTGCGAACGACTTTGCCTACTTTAACGATGTAACATCCTTTGGGGATATCCAGTTCAATGCGCTGTGACGGACTCTCAATCTTCACTTTCAGTAGCTGATTGCCTGTCAGCGAAACCACTTCGAGCGTTTCGCCCTGCGCATTATTGACAAGAAGTGTTGACTGTTGTACCGTGATAGTAATCTCGCGGTCGTTTACCTGCTGCTCAATGCCCGGCTCTTCGCTCACAGCCCACAAGCTCATCGGAACGGTGAGCGTCAGTACGGCAGCAAATGTCAGCTTGAGTAGTTTTCTCGTCATATGCTTCTTGTTTTGTATATTTGGTGCAAAGATAAAGGTTTTGCTTGAAATATCCAAACTTTTTCGGCATTTTTTGTTGCCGGACATGCGAAAAAGTTACTTTTATACGTCAAAGACGGCGTTCTCCTGACTTAAAAAGGTGTTTTCGAAGACTGCTTTGGCCTCGTTGAGCAGCAGGTCCTCGTCCTCGTAACGCGAGGAATAGTGTCCCAACAGCAGCTGACCGGCATGGGCATCACGAGCCACTTGTGCTGCTTCGCGTGCTGTCGAGTGGTTGTACTTCTCGGCCATCAGCAGGTTGTCGTCTGCGTAGGTGCTCTCATGGTAGAGGGTGCTGACGCCCTCGATGCGTTGGTGCAGGTCGCTCATATAGCGGGTGTCGCTGCAGTAGGCATAGCTGCGTAGGGGGGCAGCACTTTCATTTCTAAGATGGGCACGAGTGGGTTTCTCTCTGAAGAGGAAGCCGCAACAGGGTATGCGGTGCTGCATGGGTAGCGTGGTGACGCTCAGACTGCGGTCCTCGTAAATGACTTCTTCTTTCGTGGTGTCGATGGGGTGGAAGACGACCTCAAAGCTCAGGTGAGGACAGTACATCTCCAATTGCGACTGCAGCATGGGCTCCAGTTCGGCAGTGGCGTAGATGTGCAGCTTGGCTGTTCGTCCCAGCATGCCGAAGGTGCTAATCATGCCCATGAGTCCGAAGCAGTGGTCGCCGTGCAGGTGGGAGATGAATACATGTCCGATTTTCGTGAACCGGATATGTGAGCGTCGCAGTTGCATCTGTGCGCCCTCGCCGCAGTCAATCATGAACAGTTTGCCGCGCACCTCCACCACTTGGGCTGATGCATTGTGCCTCAGTGTTGGAAGTGCGCTGCCGCAACCTAATATGTGAACTCTAAAGGGTTCCAATGCGTCAGGTGTTTACATGGCGAAGTCCTTGTCGAACGACGACTCCTCCAGCTCTATCTCCTGACCGTAGCCCACATGGGCCTTCTGGCGCGAGTACTCAAAGGTGTCGTCGTCGTTCTTATAGGTCAGCGAGTCGGCTGTCAGCTTGACGATGTCGTAGTAGTTGGTCTCTTCGTCTTGGCTGCCGCCTTCGCGGATACACACGATTTCAATCTGTCCGTCAACAATGCGCCATGTGCGATAGGTGACGGAGGTCTGCTCGATGGTCTCTGCAATACCGCCTTCCTTGATGCTGATGCCAATTTCTGAACTGCCGTCGATGGGGTCTGGCATCACCCAGTCGCCCAGCAGCATGTTCTGGTTGATGACTGATTCGGCAATCGTCTTCTGCGGGTTCGTCTGTACAATCATTCGCTCGCCTTCCACAATGTTGCCCAGCAGCTTCATGTTCTCGCGAGCTGTTGCGATGTTGATGGTCAGCGTGTCACCGTTGTCTGTCAGCAGTCGCAGCGTGTCGCCTGTCGTGGTGTTGACAGCAACGCCATAGAGCGTGGGCAGTTCTGTGATGGCAACGTCAGTCGAGTCTTGATAGTTGTCGTTACCTTGTTGTTTGTTTCCGCCGCAGCTCATGATGGTCAGGGCTGACAAGGCGATGATTCCAATGAATAATACCTTTTTCATAATACCTTATTTATTATTTCTATACTTTTTGCTCTTTTACTTCTTTTCCTTTTCCTGTTCTTTCGCTTCGTTCCAGAGACGGTCCATTTCCTCTAGGGTCATGTCCTTAAGTGGCTTACCTGCACGGATGCTGTGTTGCTCAATATAGTTGAAGCGACGGATGAACTTTTGGTTGGTCAGCTCCAGCGCATTGTCAGGGTTCAGCTTGTACAGACGCGCGGCATTGATGACGCTGAACAGGAAGTCGCCAAGCTCCTCAGTCGAGTGCTGCTTGTCTTCCTTGCGCAGCTCGGCCTCCAGCTCGTCCAGTTCCTCGCGTACCTTTTTCCATACGTCCTGCTTGTCTTCCCAGTCAAATCCCACGTTGCGGGCTTTGTCCTGCACACGATAGGCCTTGATGAGCGAGGGTAGGGCAGTGGGCACTCCTGAGAGCACCGTTTTGTTGCCGTCCTTTTCCTTCAGCTTAATCTGTTCCCAGCTCTCAAGTACGGCCTCCGCATCCTTCGCAACTGCCTCGCCATAGACGTGCGGGTGACGGAATATCAGCTTGTCGCATAGCTTGTTGCAGACGTCTGCCATATCGAACTGTCCTTTTTCTTCGCCTATGCGTCCGTAGAAGACCACGTGCAGCAGCACATCACCCAGTTCCTTGCAGATTTCCTGCTGGTCGTCGCGTATCAAAGCATCGCACAGTTCGTAGGTCTCCTCGATGGTGTTTGGTCGCAGGCTGTCGTTCGTCTGTTTCCTGTCCCACGGGCATTCTTCGCGCAGCCTGTCCATCACGTCCAGCAGCCTTCCGAAGGCTTCCATTTTTTCTTCTCTGGTATGCAAATGTTTCATATTGGCTGCAAAGATACGATTAAGCAAGCTAATTTCCAAATTTATTTGCTATTTTTCTATCGGAATCGTTAGCATAATGCTTGTTTCTCCCCAAAGAATTTGGCGGAATCAAGAATAATTCGTACCTTTGCACGCCTATTTATAAATATGTATATGGAATTAGCAAGTAAATATGACCCAAAAGAGGTCGAAGGAAAATGGTATCAGTATTGGTTAGACAATAAGCTCTTCGCCAGCAAGCCTGACGGACGTGAGCCTTATACGATTGTGATTCCGCCGCCCAACGTGACGGGTGTGCTGCACATGGGTCACATGCTGAACAACACGATTCAGGACATTCTGGTGCGTCGTGCCCGCATGGAGGGCAAAAACGCCCTGTGGGTGCCGGGTACAGACCACGCGTCTATTGCTACGGAGGCAAAGGTGGTGAAGAAGCTCGCAGAGCAAGGCATCAAGAAGCACGACCTGACGCGTGAGCAGTTTCTCGAGCATGCCTGGGACTGGACACACGAGCACGGAGGCATCATCCTGAAGCAGTTGCGCCGTCTGGGTGCCAGCTGTGACTGGGACCGCACGGCCTTCACGATGGACGAGAAGCGCAGCGAGAGTGTCATCAAGGTGTTTGTTGACCTCTACAACAAAGGACTCATCTATCGCGGTCTGCGTATGGTGAACTGGGATCCGAAGGCGTTGACGGCCCTTTCCACAGAGGAGGTTATCTACCGTGAGGAGCAGAGCCATCTGTTCCACCTGAAGTATTATGTGGCAGATCCGGAAAATCTGGAAATTCCAGAGAATCCAGAAGAGTCTGGCAACGTCATCCACAAGGATGCTAAAGGCTACTATGCCGTTGTTGCTACCACGCGTCCAGAGACCATCATGGGTGATACGGCAATGTGTATCAACCCCAAAGACCCGAAGAACCAGTGGCTGAAGGGTCGTAAGGTCATCGTTCCGCTGGTGAACCGCGTGATTCCTGTCATCGAGGACCGTTATGTAGATATTGAGTTTGGTACAGGTTGTCTGAAAGTAACGCCTGCCCACGATACGAACGACTATATGCTGGGTAAGACACACAACCTCGAGACCATCGACATCTTCAATGCTGACGGCACCATCAGTGAACAGTCGCCCATCTATGTAGGTATGGATCGTATGGACTGCCGTAAGCAGATTACCAAGGACCTGCAGGCTGCTGGTCTGATGGAGAAGGTGGAAGATTATGTCAACAAGGTAGGCTACTCTGAGCGTAATCCTGATACTGCCATCGAGCCTCGTCTCTCCATGCAGTGGTTCCTGTCTATGCAGCATTTCGCTGATATCGCTCTGCCACCCGTAATGAATGACGAGCTGAAGTTCTATCCCGCTAAGTATAAGAATACCTATAAGAACTGGCTGGAGAACATTCAGGATTGGTGTATCTCGCGCCAGCTGTGGTGGGGTCATCGCATACCTGCGTATTATATTGAAGCCCCCTCCAACCTCCCCCAAAAGGGTGAGGCTATCCCAGAGGGAGCATTTGTAGTAGCAGAGACAGAAGAAAAAGCTTATAAACTGGCTGTCGAGAAATATCCACAATTGAAGGACCTCCCCTCTTTGGGGGAGGCAGGTAGGGGGTTCTACCTGCGTCAGGACGAGGATGCCCTCGACACCTGGTTCTCTTCATGGCTCTGGCCTATCTCGCTGTTCGACGGCATCAACAATCCCGGCAACGAGGAAATCAAGTATTACTATCCCACCAGCGACCTCGTGACAGGTCCGGATATCATCTTCTTCTGGGTAGCACGCATGATTATGGCCGGCTATGAGTATATCGGCGACATGCCTTTCAAGAACGTCTATTTCACTGGTATCGTTCGCGACAAGCTGGGCCGTAAGATGTCGAAGTCATTAGGTAACTCACCTGATCCCATCGAACTCATTGAGAAGTTTGGTGCCGACGGTGTGCGTATGGGTATGATGCTTTCTGCTCCTGCAGGCAATGACATCCTTTTCGATGAGGCTCTCTGCGAGCAGGGACGTAACTTTAACAACAAGATTTGGAATGCTTTCCGTCTCGTCAAGGGTTGGAAGGTCGCTGATATCGAACAGTCTGAAGCAGGCAAGATTGCTACCACTTGGTTCGAAGCTAAGCTCAAGCAAACCAATGCAGAGATTGATGACCTCTTCAAGAAATATCGTATCTCTGAGGCCCTGATGGCTGTATATAAGCTTTTCTGGGACGAGTTTTCAAGCTGGTATCTGGAGATGGTGAAGCCCGCCTATGTCAATGGTGAGGCACAGCCCATCGACAAGCAGACCTACGACAAAACGCTAGAGTTCTTCGAACAGTTACTGATGATGTTGCACCCCTTCATGCCGTTTATTACTGAGGAGTTGTGGCAGCACCTGTATGACCGCAAGGAAGGTGAGAGTATCATGAGTGTGTGTCTGAAACTCGATGCTCCTACCAAAGCTGACGATGAGCTCGCCACGCAGATTGAGAACGTGAAGCAGATCGTTTCTGGTGTTCGTATGGTTCGCAGCCAGAAAAATATTGCTCCGAAGGAACAGCTCCCATTGCAGGCTGTTGGCGAGAACCACTATGAGGCCTTCAACGCTGTCATTAGCAAGATGGCCAACCTGAGCGGTATCAGCGTTGTCAGCGAGAAGGATGCTATGGCTTCTGCCTTTATGGTAGGTACGGATGAGTTTGCCGTTCCCCTTGGTTCCATGATTGATGTGGCTGCCGAGATAGAGAAAGCTGAGGCTCAACTGAAACACTTGGAGGGATTTCTGGCAGGTGTGGAGAAGAAACTGTCAAACGAGCGCTTCGTAGCCAACGCACCTGAGGCTGTCGTTGCAATGGAACGCAAGAAGCAGAGCGACTCGAAAGAGAAGATTGCTGCCCTGCGCGAGAGCATAGCTGCGCTAAAGGCCCAGCAGTAAGACAAAAGAAGAGGGACAACGTTTCGCGTTGCCCCTCTTTCTTTTTACCTTAATCTGATACTTGTTATCCCATAGGGTGGAAATTGTCGCGCTCCCCCATCACGTATGCCTTACCGTCTTCTTCCTTCAGATAGACCTGAAGGTCGCTGAAGAACCCTGTAGTCTGCATTGCCTGCAAGTCAAGGATGGCATCTTCTTCTGCATCGTACTCTTTGGCCTTGCTCAGGTCATTCTTGAAGCTCATCTTCTTTGATTCATTGTCGAAGATGGCTATCCACTCGTTTTTTACTCGGTCTCCGATAACAAATTTCTTATCCATAGTTTGCGTGTAGTTTTTTAAGTAGTTTGTTTTTAAAATGATTTCTGTCTGCAAAGTTACATGGAAAAACCTTTCGTTGTAACTCGGCAGACAGAAAATCTCACGTAAACGTTTGTTATAGATGCTTAGTAGGCAAACAACGGATACTCCTTCATCTTTTCATTTACACGCTGGCGGACGCTGGCGATAACCTCTTCGTTAGTCGGGTCGTTGAGCACTTCCTCAATCCATGCGGCAATCTGAATCATCAGGTCCTCCTTGGCACCACGTGTGGTGATGGCAGGTGTACCCAGACGGATACCACTGGTCTGGAATGCTGAGCGCGTGTCGAACGGTACCATGTTCTTGTTGACGGTGATGTCAGCAGCAACAAGGGCGTTCTCTGCTACCTTACCTGTTAGCTCAGGATACTTCGAACGCAGGTCAACGAGCATCGAGTGATTATCTGTTCCGCCACTGACGATGCCGAAGCCACGCTTCACAAGCTCCTCGGCCAGCACCTTGGCATTCTTCTGTACCTGTGTGGCCCACTCCTTAAACTCGGGCTTCAGAGCTTCGCCGAAGGCTACGGCCTTAGCTGCGATGACGTGCTCCAGCGGACCGCCCTGCTGGCCAGGGAAGACTGCAGAGTTCAGCAGCTGTGACATCATCTTCACCTGTCCCTTTGGTGTGGTGTAACCCCATGGATTCTCGAAGTCCTTGCCCATCAGGATAATGCCGCCACGAGGACCACGCAGCGTCTTATGGGTTGTAGAAGTGACGATGTGGGCGTACTTGACAGGGTTGTCGAGCAGTCCGGCAGCGATGAGTCCTGCAGGGTGAGCCATATCAATCATCATCAGGGCACCCACCTTGTCGGCAATCTCACGCATGCGCTTGTAGTCCCACTCACGGCTGTAGGCAGAGCCACCTCCGATGATGAGCTTTGGCTTGTGCTCCAGCGCCAGGCGCTCCATCTCGTCGTAATCTACGCGTCCCGTCTCCTTGTTCAGGTTGTAGCCAACGGGCTTGTACAGGATTCCTGAGGTGTTTACCAATGAGCCATGTGAGAGGTGTCCGCCGTGGTCGAGGTTCATACCCATGAAGGTGTCACCTGGCTTCAGTACGGCAAGCAGCACGGCAGCGTTGGCCTGTGCGCCAGAGTGGGGCTGCACGTTGGCGTACTCGGCTCCAAAAAGCTTGCATACGCGGTCGATGGCAAGTTGTTCCACCTTATCGACTACCTGACAGCCGCCATAGTAACGATGACCAGGATAGCCTTCTGCATATTTGTTGGTCAGGTAGCTGCCCATAGCTTCCATTACCTGATCGCTCACGAAGTTCTCGCTGGCAATAAGTTCAATACCTTTCAGCTGACGCTGATGTTCCTGTTCGATGAGATCGAAGATCTGTTGGTCTCTTTCCATTTCTAAATGTTGTTTTTTGTTGGTTTATATTCTTCTGTCTTTATATTTCTTATACTAATTCCACTTTGTTGATATCCTGTTCTTTCTCACAGTAGTGGCAGGTAAGGATGTCATTGGCGACGTGGAAGTGGGTAGCCATTGGCTCATTGTTGGTAATGCACTTGGGATTGTTGCACTTAACGATGCCGCGTATCTCTTCTGGTGTGCGTACGGTCTTCTTCTCAACTACCTCATAGTCGCGGATGATGCTGAGAATGACGTTGGGGGCAACAACGGAGAGACGTGAGATCTCGTCGTCTGTGAAGAACTTGTCTGAAACCTTGATAATTCCCTTGCAACCGACTTTCTGGGAGGGATAGTTGAAGCCGATAGTGACGGGGGTGCTCAGGTCGAAAAGCCCCAGCAGACAGGCAACTTGGTAAGTCTTTTCTGTAGGTATGTGGTCGATGACGGTGCCATGCTCAATAGCGGCAACCAAGCGTTCTTTCTTGTTCATAATCAAATGATGGTTTTGTCGTTTTTAACTTCGTCAAGACTGATGCCGAGTACATCGCAGAAAATGGCTTCGCGGGCAAAGAGTCCGTTGCCGGCTTGCTGGATATAGTAGGCATGTGGATTGTCATCAACTTCGTAGGCAATCTCGTTGACGCGGGGCAGCGGGTGTAATATCTTCATGTTGGGCTTTGCCGAGCGGAGCATGTCGTTGTTTAATACATAGACATTTTTCACACGTTCGTACTCCATGAGGTCGGAGAAACGCTCCTTTTGCACGCGTGTCATGTAGAGAATGTCGGCATCAGCGATGATCTTTTCGTTGAAGGCCGTATGTTCCTGATACTTGATGCCGTGCTCATCACAATAGAGTTTGTACTCTTTCGGCATAGCCAGTTCCTTGGGGGCTACGAAATGAAACGTCGGATTGAAGTGGCGCATGGCCATCAGCAGGGAGTGGACGGTACGTCCATACTTCAGGTCGCCTACCAGGTAGATGTTCAGATTCTCCAGTGTTCCTTGTGTCTTGTAAATGCTGTAGAGGTCTAACATGCACTGTGAAGGGTGCTGGTGGGCTCCGTCGCCGGCATTGATAATGGGAATGGGGGCAACCTCCGAGGCATACTGTGCTGCACCTTCAATAAAATGACGCATGACGATGACGTCTGCATAGTTTGATACCATCAGAATGGTGTCTTTCAGCGTTTCACCTTTGGTGCCACTGGTAATCTTCGGGTCGGCAAAGCCTATAACACGGGCACCCAGACGGTTGGCAGCCGTCTCAAACGACAGACGCGTGCGTGTAGAGGGCTCGAAGAAAAGCGTGGCAACGACTTTTCCCTTCAGTAATTCACGGTTGGGATGTTTCTCAAACTGCTCTGCCATCTCAACCATGTAAAGTATCTTCTCACGGGTGAGGTCGGCAATTGTAACGAAATTATGCTTCTCCATTGTGATGTTTGGATTTTGGCGCGAAGTTACACATAATTTCTGAAATAGACAACTTAGATGCGGAAAAAATAGAAAGTTTTTTTGATATATGAGGAAAAAACATTACTTTTGCAGTCGATTAACTATACATTATTATATATATAGGGATGAAGAAACTGATTATCTATTCGCTTTGGACGATGCTGATAGGTTCTGTTTTGCTTGTCATAGGAGCCTTTACTGCCATCTCTAATGGCTGGATAGGCTACATGCCGCCAATCGAGGATTTGCAAAATCCCATTAGCCGCTTTGCCACACAGGTCTATTCGTCTGATGGTAAGGTGATGGGTACATGGAACTACAACCGTGAAAACCGCGTGCTTGTGGATTATACACAGATGACGCCATCGCTGATACAGGCACTTATTGCTACCGAGGACGTGCGTTTCTACGAGCATTCAGGCATTGACTTCTATGCATTGGGTCGTGCTTTTGTCAAGCGCGGACTGTTGCACCAGAAGAGCGCTGGTGGTGGTTCGACCATTACACAGCAGTTGGCCAAGCAGCTTTATTCAGCTACAGCTCATAGTGTTCTGGAGCGTTTGTTGCAAAAGCCTATCGAGTGGGTGATTGCAGTTAACTTGGAACGCAACTATACGAAGGATGAGATAATCACCATGTATCTTAATTACTTCGACTTCCTGCATAATGCCGTTGGTATTAAAACTGCTTCAAACACCTACTTCAGTAAAGACCCCAAGGATTTGACGGTGCCTGAAGCAGCCATGTTGATAGGATTGTGTAAGAATCCTTCACTGTATAATCCTGTGCGCCATCCGGATAAGGCTACCGAGCGACGCAACGTTGTTCTAGCGCAGATGCGGAAGGCTGGCTACCTGACGGACCAGCAGTATAACCAGTATTCTAACGAACCGCTTAACCTGAAGTTCCATGTGGCTGACCATAAGGATGGTATTGCTACTTATTTCCGCGATTATCTGCGTCGTTACATGATGGCTAACCGGCCGAATCGTTCTGACTATGCAGCGTGGAACATGGGTAAGTATTACCAGGATTCCATCAACTGGGAAACGGATCCTCTTTATGGCTGGTGTAATAAGAATCGGAAGAAGAATGGCGATAACTATAATGTATATACTGACGGACTGAAGGTCTATACAACGATTGACTCGCGTATGCAGCAATATGCGGAGGAGGCTGTCTTCGAGCATGTTGCCAAATATCTGCAGCCAGCTTTTGATCAGGAGAACAAGCGTAAGCCCAATGCACCCTATACCAGCAAGCTCAGTAGCGAGCAGGTAAGGAGTATCCTGAACCGTTCTGTCCGGCAGAGTGAGCGCTATCGTGTGTTGAAGGCTAACGGTGCAAGCGATGCAGAAATAGAACGTTCATTCAACACAAAGACGGAGATGGCGGTGTTCTCCTATCGTGGGGAGATTGATACCGTGATGACCCCGCTTGACTCTATCCGTTATTACAAACGTTTCCTGCGTTGTGGATTCATGAGCATGGATCCACGTAACGGTGCTGTTAAGGCCTATGTGGGAGGTCCGGACTTCGTGCATTTCGCTTACGATATGTGTATGGAAGGACGTCGTCAAGTAGGTTCTACCATAAAGCCTTATCTCTATAGCCTGGCGATGGAAAATGGATTTACGCCTTGTGACGTGGCACCCAATGTCCAGCAGACTTATATGGTGGCTGGACGTCCTTGGACACCACGTAACGGAAGTCGTGCGCGTTATGGCGAGATGGTCACTTTGAAGTGGGGACTCCAACAGTCTAACAACTGGATTTCTGCTTACTTGATGAGTCGCCTGAGTCCGTCTGCCTTCGTCCAGCTTTTGCATGAGTATGGTATCAAGAATCCGGACATCCATCCCTCTATGGCTCTTTGTCTTGGCCCGTGTGAGATTACCGTCGGTGAGATGGTCAGTGCCTATACTGCCTTCGTCAACCACGGCATTCGTTCTGCTCCTTTGTTTGTTACCAAGATATGTGACAACGATGGAAATGTTATTGTCGAGTTCCAGCCTCGCATGAATGAGGTGATAAGCGAAGAGAGTGCCTGTAAGATGTTATATATGCTACGTGCAGTAGTCGATGGTGGTACGGGTAGTCGCGTTCGTTCTCGTTATAACATTACTTGTCAGATGGGCGGTAAGACGGGTACCACTAATAATAACAGCGATGCCTGGTTTATGGGAGTAACACCTACATTGGTCAGCGGCTGTTGGGTAGGAGGCGATGATCGCGACATCCACTTTGATACCATGACCTATGGTCAGGGTGCTGCTATGGCACTTCCTGTTTGGGCTATATATATGAAAAAGGTATATGCCGATAAACGTCTTGGCTATAGTGAACAGGCCGTTTTCGATCTTCCGCCGGGCTTTAATCCATGCCCCTATGCTTCTGGTGGAGACGTCGAATTAGGGCCTGATGATGCCGAAGAAATCTTTGAATAGGCTTTTTACTTCTAAAAAATAGTTAAAAACAAACTTTCAGTAAAAAAAGTTTGCGCAAATTTTTGCGGGTTCGAAAAAAGTTCGTACCTTTGCATCCGCTTTCGCTTAAAAAATGGCGTTAGCATAGGATAGCGATCTTTGATAGACTTACATAA